>DATKCN010000069.1:0-19773 GCA_035513175.1 Thermomicrobiales bacterium | reverse complement strand
ACGGTCGACGACGTGGCTGAAGTGCTTGAAGAGGAGGCGACCGAGGACTTCGAGCGGCTCGGCGGATCGCAACCACTCGACGAGCCGTACCTGCGCGCCAGCCCGCTCTTGCTGATGCGCAAGCGTGTCGCCTGGCTGCTGATACTCTTCTTCGCCCAGGCCTATACTGGCAGCGTCCTGTCATACTTCAGCAGCGACCTCGAGGCGGTCATTGCCCTCGCGCTCTTCATTCCGATGCTGACGGGCATCGGCGGCAACGTGGGATCGCAAGTCGTCTCGACAATCATCCGCGCCATGGCGGTTGGCGAGGTCCGCTTTCGAGATACGTTTCGCATCCTGCGCAAAGAATTTCTGGCCGCGATTGCGCTCGGCGCCTTACTGGCAGTGCTGACGTTCGGAAGGGCTCTGCTGCTTCCGGATGTTGGAGTCGACATCGGACTCACCGTCGCGGTGGCCGTCAGCGCGATCGTCGTCTGGGCAGGCGTGCTGGGCGCCGTGTTGCCGTTGACATTGCGGCAGTTGCGGGTCGATCCTGCTGTCGTTTCAGCGCCGTTCATCACGACGCTCGTCGACGGCACCGGCCTGCTGATCTACTTCATGGCTGCCCGCATCATCCTGGGTCTATGAACTGGAGCTCGGTCATGACTCACGGCGTTCGGAGCCAGCTAGCGCGCACGATAGGACCTGACTGGCAGTGGGTGGCGCCACAACTCGTCATGCTAGGCGCCATCGTCGTTGCGCTGCCGCTCACGGCGCGGCGGCGAGAGAGGCGCTCGCGTCGTTTGCGGCTGCTTGCGATACCCCTGCTGCTGACGTCAGCCTGGGTCGCGGGCAAAGCGTACGCGGAGCTATCGCCAAGCGTTACGATGTCTCCAACGCCGGTTGCGGACGGTGAGCTCAAGGTTGAAGGGCTGTACGGGGTGATTCGCCATCCGATGTATCTCAGCGTACTGTTGTTTATCGCCGGTTATGCAACGGCATGGGACTCCAGGCTGGGGACGCATAGTCTGGTAGCCACGATCTTGTTTCTCTGCGCCAAGGTGCGTCATGAGGAGCGGGCACTCGCGGAGCGCTACCCAGATTACGAGCGGTACAGCAGTCGGGTTCGTTGGCGGTTTCTGCCCGGCGTCGTCTAGCCCGGCGCGCTCAGTCCCTCTGCCGCGGATCGAGCGCGTCTCGCAATCCGTCGCCGAGCAGGTTGAACGCGATCACCGTGATCGTAATCATCACGCCAGGCGCGATCGCGATATGCGGGTAGTTACGAATGTGGACGCGTGCGGACGAGAGATCTCCACCCCATGAAGGGGTCGGAGGCTGGATGCCCAGGCCCAGGAACGATAGCGCAGCCTCCAGTATGATGATGCCTCCGATCCCGAGTGTCGCGATCACAATCACAGGTCCCATAATATTAGGCACGATGTGGCGAAAAATAATACGCACATCCGGCGCGCCAATTGCCCGGGCGGCGTGAATAAAGTCTCGCTCTCGGAGGCTCATCACATCAGCTCGCACGACGCGGGCGTAGGTGGCCCAAAATGTCATTCCGATGACGATGATGACGTTTCTCAGGCTCGGTCCGACGACCGCGGCAAGCGTTACCAGCAACACGAGCGTTGGGAACGCCATCAGCGTGTCGACGACGCGCGATAACAGTGAGTCGATCCAGCCACCGAAGTAGCCTGCCGCCGCGCCAATACTGACTCCCATGACAACCGAGATGCCCGTCGCGATCAACCCCACCATGAGCGCGATCCGGGAGCCGTAAATGACGCGGCTCAGCACGTCGCGGCCGATGTGATCGAACCCAAGTGGATGCGCCAGGCTCGGTCCCTGGCCGATGAGCCGCGTGTCGAGCGTGGTTGGCGAGTATGGAGCGAGGAGCGGCGATGCGAGCGCCATGACGACCAGTAATCCGATGAAGACCAGTCCGGCAATCCCGGGCCGGTAGCGCTTGAAGCGCCGCCAGCTACGCGACAGCTCGCTTCTCCGCTCCCGTTGCGCCGACGCGAGAACCGCGGGTTCTGCCGTTGTGCCAACCATCAACTCGTCCCTGTCACTTGATGCGGATGCGTGGATCGATATACGCGTAGAGCAAATCGGTCAGGATGTTCATGGCAACGACCAGGATACTCAGCAGCAGAACGATCGCCTGAATGACCTGATAGTCCAGCCGGAAAATTGAATCCAGAAACAGCCGCCCGATGCCAGGCCAGGCAAAGACGGTCTCAACGACGATCGTGCCGCTGAGCAGGAACGCGAGCCGGTAGCCCAGCACCGTCACGACCGGAAGCATGGCATTGCGAACGACGTGCCCAACCAGCACTACGCGCTCTGACAACCCTTTTGCCCGCGCAGTCGTAACGAAATCCTGCCGGAGCACTTCCAGCGTGGAACCACGGGCCAGCCGGGCGATCAGCGCCGTCTGGTCCGTCGCCAGCACGGCGACAGGCAGGACATAATACTGCCACCCTCCTGAGCCAGACGATGGCAGGAGGTCGAGCTTGAGCGAGAAGATAATGATCGCCATCAGCCCAACCCAGAAGGCTGGCATCGCGATGCCCATGGTCATCCCAACCATGCTGATGTAATCGAACACTGAGTAGCGCTTGACGGCTGCGACGATTCCTATCGGCACCGCGATCACGGTGGATAGCACGAAGGCGAAGAAATTGAGCTTCAACGTAACGGGCGCGGCTTCACGAACCATCTTGCTGACCGGAACGCCGGTCCTGATGACCGACGTGCCAAAGTCGCCCCGCGCCATGTTACCCAGCCAGATGACGTATTGAACGTACCAGGGCTTATCGAGACCCCATTTCGCTTCAATTGCTTCGATCTGCTCCTGCGTGACATTCGCCTCGCCAACCATGATGTCGATTGGGCTGCCGGGCGCCATCTGAAGAATTCCAAACGTCGCGACGCTCACCAGGAAGATGACGAGGATACCTTGCAACACGCGCCGAATTACATATGCGAGCATGTGTCAGCCTGTCCGTCCCCCCGGAGCGATTCTCGTTAACGGTGGAGCCGCACGCCGGTGTCAGCCCGGTTGCATGACGTATGTGCGACATGATCATGATGACGCCGAACGGGATCGACCGCAATTCCCGCGGCCAATCCCGTTACAGGGTCGCCGACCGGCTACGACTCGTCGATCCAGTAAGTATGCACGAGCCGGTATGGGCCGTTCGTGTTCGGCGAGCTCTCCGGAACACCCTTGACGCGCGTGTTGAAGATCTGAATCCATTCCCAGAACATGATGAACAGGAACGGCACTTCCTCGGCGACGATCTGCTGAATCTCGGCGTACGCCGCCCGCCGCTCTTCAGGTTCGGTCGTCGCCACACCGGCGTCGAGCAGCTCGTCGACACGCGGGTTGCGGTAGTGCGAGTAGTTGCGAGCGCCGTCTGAGCGGAGCGTCCCGCGCGCGTCCGGCTCACCCGAATCACCGCCATACGTCCAGTTGAACAGCGACGATTGCATCTGGACCCCGGGCTGTGTCAACTGCTCGATGATCGTTGCAACCGGCGCCTCCTCGATCGACATATCGATGCCGACGGCCAGCAGGTCCTGCTGCACGATTTCTGCCTCGGGCTTACGCCGCTGGTCACCAGTGATGACGGTGCACACGAACTCCAGCCGCACCCCATCCTTCGCGCGGATGCCGTCCGATCCGACAGCCCAGCCGGCATCATCCAGGATCTGGCGCGCGCGATCAGGATCATGGCTGTACTGGACCACATCAGTCTCGTAGTAATACACCAGTGCCGGCGAAAGATTGGACGTGGCGAGCACCGCCAGCCCCTGCTCGAGATCGTTGATCAGCCGATCGCGATCCACGGCCCACATCATCGCCTGCCGGACGGCAATCTCGGACAGCGGCGGATGATCGTTGTTGAGCGGGAAGTGGTTGATCGCCGCGCTGGGGGCGCGCAGCACGAGGAAGCGGTCATCCGCCATCAGGCGCAGGTGATCTTCCGCCACCAGCGGCCAGACGGCGTGGTCCGAATCCCCACGTTCCAGCGCGATCGTGCGCACGGAAGCTTCAGGGACAATCTCTTCGCGGAAGAAATCGAGATTCGGTCGTCCACGGAAATAGTCGTCGTAGGCTTCGAGGGTCGTTTGCTCGGCCGGTCTCCATTCGAGCAGTTTGAAGGGTCCGGTGCCAATCGGATCTGACGCGTAGCCGTCCTTTCCGACGACACTGTGGTGATGCTCCGGCAAGATGAACTCCGTCATCCCGAGCACGAGGATCGCGGCGTCGACCGTCTTCAGGTGAATCACCGCGGTGTAGTCATCCGGTGTCTCCACGCGGTCGATCTCGGAGAACGTGGGGCCCAGAACCGTCGTATTGTCCGGGTTCGCATAGTACTCAAACGTGTACTTGACGTCCTCTGACGTGAACTCCTCGCCGTCGTGGAACATCACTCCTTCGTTCAGACTAAACGTGAACGAGAGCCCGTCCGCGGCAGCTTCGAAGGAGGTCGCCAGAATCGGCGCGATCATGAAGTCCTTGTCGACCTCAATCAGCGAGTCGTGGATGTTCGCCACGATTACCCAATGTACTGTCGGTCCCGCGTCATCCGGGTGCAGCGACGCTATCTCGTGGTGCCCCTGCACAACGAGTGTGCCGCCCTGAACCGGACCTCCGGTCGCGGGGGTTGCCGTTGGGTCGGCCTGCGGGGCAGGCGTCGCGGTCGCGCCGGGCGCGGACGTCGCGGCAGCTCCGGAGGTTGGCGTCGCGTCGGCGGGGGCCGGCGTCGGCGAAGCCTGCCCGCCGACGACCGTGGTGGGAATGGATGCTGGCGTGTTTGTCGGCCTCGGAGTCGGTGTCGCATCGTCGCCGCCGCATGCGGCGAGCAGCGATCCGACACCTGGCACGGCCACCGTGATCAACCCCAGTCGCTTGATAAACGACCGTCGCGTCGTTGGTTGCACGTGCTGAAACATCCCCGCGAGAAGTGAGTGGTTGTCCACGGCCATGTATTCCTCTCCTATACCCTCGATCGTCTCCAGGCGCGGACCATGATACACGTATCTACGGCGGCAAACGCCGAAATGGTTGCACGGCATCGAGAGTCATCGCGTTCATCGAGGTAGTTCGTGACAGAACAGTACGTTGTGAGCGCGGCAGTGTCAAGATATGCATTCACTATACGCGTTTCACACATCGATGAGCGCACACGGCGTTCAGATCGCGTCGCCGTGTCGTTCCGTGGTGGTGAATGGCATCATGTGCAGCGCCTGCGACGGCAGCTCGATCTCGCACTCGCCCCGCACGGCCCCTCCGAGGCGCTGATAGGCCAGGTCGTCGACGTAGACCTGCAACGTTTCCGGGCGATCGTCGGTTTCAACTGATCGGTGCGGCGCGAAGATCAGGGAGTGGGTCGATCCGTGCAGCGTCTCGTCGGTAATGCGCCCACGAATGACATTCGTAACGTCCGCCTCGTCGCCACGTGACATCCGGAGGCGAACATGCTCCGGCCGGACGACGACCTCGACATCGACTTCGGAGCCCGACGGCTCATCAATCTGAAGGATGCCGAAGGCAGTCCAGACGCGCGTCACCCCGTTTTCGACCGACACGATCTTGCCGCGGATGACGTTCACGGACTGAATCAGGTCGGCGACCCGACGGTTCGCCGGACGGTTCATCAGTCGTTGCGGCGAGTCGACCTGCAGAATCGCGCCGCGCTCCATGAGCGCGATGCGGTCTGCGATCTCGTACGCCTCTTCCATCTCGCCAGTCGCGAGCACGGCTGGAACGCCGATCCTGCGCCGCAACTCGGCGAACTCTCCACGCACCTGACGGCGCGTGACCGCGTCGAGCGCGCTGAATGGGTCGTCCAGCAGCAGCACGTCGGGGTCTAACGCTAGCGAACGGGCAATCGCGACAGTGTGCCGGTGGTAATCGGACATACCTTCCGGCAAGAGATCGCGTTGATGATCGAGACCGAGCAGGTCGATCAGCAGATCAACCCGATATCCGACATCCCGGGAGCCTGGCCCGGATTGGCGTTGCAGCGGATAGGCGATGTTCTCGGCGGCGGTCAGGTGCGGAAAGAGCGCGTTGGCCTGCTGCACGTAACCGATATGACGCTCCGTCGGGGGCAGGTTGACGCCCAGCCCGGTGCTGAACACCGCGCGGTCTCGCACCGAGATCAAGCCGCTGTCCGGCGCGTAGACCCCGGCGATCGACCGCAGCACGACGCTCTTGCCAGCGCCAGGGGGCCCCGTCAACGCCAGCAGCTCGTCTTCGACCTCGAGTGTCACCGAGAGCATGAAGGTCTTGAGCCGCGTTTCAATGTGGACGAACATGGCTGCCATGCGACAAAGGGTACCTGCTGTGGGCGCGGGAATCCACGGCGCTGATACACTCTGCTGCCGGCACGAAGAGTTGAATGCTCGATGTCAGGACGAACGATATCGATGGTTGACTGGAAGCTCCGATGTGAACGGTGCGGCAGGCCGGAATCACTGGACGCGCTGCTCTGGCGATGTCCGGCGTGCTCCGGAGCGTTCGAGATTGCCGGCGACGGCATGTCAGACGTCGCGGCGGGCGATCACGGCGACTCGACATTGTGGCGCTACGGCACGGCCCTGCCGGTAGGTCGTGAGCACGCGCGATCGCTCGGCGAAGGCATGACCCCGTTGATTCGCGGTTCACTCGCGGGTCAGGACGTGTGGCTCAAGAACGACGCTCTCATGCCCACCGGTTCGTTCAAGGACCGTGGCGCGGTGGTGCTCGTCGCGCATCTGCGTCGTCTCGGGGTAAACAGACTCATCGTCGACTCGTCAGGAAACGCCGCCGCGTCCATGGCGGGATATTGTGCGGCTGCTGGGATTGAGTGCTCGGTGTTCGCGCCCGCGACGACTTCTCCCGGCAAGCTAACGCAGTCACGGGCGTATGGAGCCTCTCTCACGCTGGTTGATGGCGCGCGAGAGGCAGTCGCGGAGGCGGCGCAACGGGCGGCGGAGCAGGAAGATGACGTATTCTACGCCAGCCACAACTGGCACCCGGTCTTTGTCGAAGGGGTAAAGACATGGGCGATGGAAGTGTGGGAGCAGCTCGGCGGTCGTCAACCAGACACCGTGTTCGTGCCGACGGGCGGCGGGAGCGCGTTCGTCGGGGCCCATCGCGGGTTTCAGGCCATGGGCAACGGACTGCCCGCGCTCGTGGCGGCGCAACCTGAAGCGTGCGCTCCAGTGGTGGCCGCTGTCGAACGCGGCGCGCAGACCATCGACGCAATCGTCCCTGCTGACACAATTGCCGAGGGAACGCGCATCGGCAGCCCGGCACGCGAGCGACAGATTCTGCGCGCGGTACGCGAAACCGGGGGCTGGGCGCAAGCCGTTTCCGACGACGCGATCGCGCGCGCGATGCGGGAACTATGGTCTCAGGGGCTTTACGTCGAACCGACGGCGGCAGTCGGCGCTGCAGCTTTTATCGACGCGGTCGAAAGCAGAAGGGTCACAGGCTCCAGCGACGCGGTGATCTTGTTGACGGGATCGGGCCTGAAGGCCACCGACACGATATCCCGTTTTCTCGCGTAGCCTGTCGAACGCTGACAGCCGGGATGGCAGCTGTTGAAGGGACCGACAACCATGGTGAAACAGGTAACTGGTGGCGAAGCGGCGATAGCGGCGCTCGAAGCAGCCGGAGTCGACGTCGTGTTCGGGATTCCCGGGGTCCACACGCTGGCCCTGTACGACGCGCTGCACGGACGGAGCATCCGCCATGTTCTGGCGCGCCACGAACAGGGGGCCGGATTCATGGCAGACGGTTACGCCCGCGCTACCGGCAAACCGGGCGTGGCGCTGATCATTACCGGGCCGGGCATTACGAACGTTTCGACGCCAGTCGGCGAGGCGTACGCTGATTCTTCTCCGATTGTCATCATCTCGTCGCAGGTCGACCGCGAGTGGGCGGGCGGCATGCGCGGTAATCTGCACGACATTCGCGACCAGTCCGGGTTGATGAGCGTGCTGACCAAACGCTCGACGCCTGTGAGTAGACATAGCGACATCGCCTCGACGGTGTACGGAGCAGTTGGCGAGTCGGTCTCCGGCCGCCCCCGTCCGGTGCATATAGAAATCCCCCTGGACATCCTGGCAGAGAAGGGCGGCGTCGAACAGCCAGAGTCGACCTCCAGCTATCGTCCAAGCCCGGCGCGAGCCGAGGTCGAGCGCGCCGTCGGCCTGCTGACCGCGGCGGCGAAGCCCATGATCTACACCGGCGGTGGCGCGCAGCACGCCAGCCAGTCGATCACAGAGTTAGCCGAGACACTGGGGGCGCCGGTAATCTCGTCGATCATGGGCAAGGGAGTCGTCAGCGAGGACCATCCGTATGGGCTCGGGCACGCCTGGGACCCGTGGGGATCAGAAAACCCGATCGACGAACTGATCCGCGCATGCGACGTGATGATCGTGTTTGGCTCGAAACTCGGCGCGCAGGAGACGAACTTCTGGAAGATGCCGGCGCCGGCGACGGTCATTCGAGTCGATATCGATCCAGCTGAGCTGACGCTCAATTACGGTGAGCCTACGCTCGGAATCGCCGCCGATTGCCAGGCCACGGCGGATGCCATCCTCGAGGTCATGCGGCAGCGCGGCGCCCGACCGAGCCCGCGAACTCCCGTAGAAGAGGTCGACTCGTACCGCGACCGCATCGGGGCAAAAAACGTTGATGACACGTACTATCCGTACATCCGCGAGCTGCGCGGGGCGATTCCTCGCGAGGGCATCATCGTCCAGGATATGACGATGATGAGCTACCGCATGAACGACGCGTACCCAGCCTACGCCCCGCGCACCTACCTGTTTCCGTCTAACTACGGCACGCTCGGATTCTCGTTGCCGGCCGCGATTGGCGCCAGGATCGGCAAGCCGGACACGCCGGTCGTCGCGGTCGTTGGCGACGGCGGATTCCAGTTTACGATGCAGGAGGTGGCCACCGCGGCTCAGTTCAAGGTGACACTGCCGATCGTGATCTTCAACGACGCATCCTATACGGCGGTCGAGCAGGCCATGAAGCACGGGTTTGACGGCCGCATCATGGCAACTGATCTTGTAAATCCCGACTTCGTGAAGCTCGCAGACGCCTACGGCATTCCCGGCACGCGAGCCGAGTCACCAGAGGCGCTGGCTGACGCGGTCCGAGCCGCTCTTGATGGGGTCGGACCGACGATTATCGATGTGCCGATTCCACGCATGTAGGCGGGACAGAGGACCTGACCAGGGGTTGCTTTCGACGCCATCGAGCCACACGTGCGTCCAACGAGGACGCGCCGGAAGGGGCGTGGCACGCGAATTGCCCTATCAGCCTCCGGTAGGGCGCATGGCGTTGGCCATGCTCGGGCTGCCAAGGAGGAGGCTTATGTCTTCGCAAGAACCGTTTGACAACGAACGCGTCGTGAAGCAGCGCGATATACACGATCAGCCCACTGAGGCCATCAGGCACACGGAAGTCGTGCATGATCATGGTGAGCCGGTCGCTGTCGCGCGTGAGGTCGACTACGTCCAGTCGGTGGACTTTGACTCGGACACCGTGCGCGAGGACGTTGCATTCGATCACGTCGTCGCGCGACGGGCAATGCTCCAGCGCGTCTCCGGCATTATCTGGTTCGTCGCCGGCCTGGTGCTCGCGGCAATTGGGCTGCGGGTTGTGTTCCGCTTGCTGGAAGCGAACGAGGCGAGCGGATTCGTGAGCTTCATCTACGGCTTCACCGAGCCTTTCGTGCGCCCGTTCCAGGGGATCTTCGCCGATCCCGCCGCCGACGGTGCAGTGCTCGACAGCGCCGCGATCACCGCGATGGTGATCTACGCGCTAATCACCTGGGCGATCGTGCGCTTCGTATGGCTGACAATGGATCGAATGGAGACAGGGGCGTCACGTTCGATTCGTGAACGCCGCCACGAGCATATCTAGAGTCGGCGCGATTACACGTCTTCCTGCCGCCGTCGCTAATCGTCGCGCTATACTGCGCGCGATGCGGAACTCGGCGACGCGGGAAGACGTGTTTGCATGCGCGTAGAGTCACAGCGGATAGCGGGATTTGGCACCTCGGTCTTCACCGAGATGAGCCGGCTGGCAGTCGAGCATCAGGCAATCAACCTCGGCCAGGGCTTTCCAGACTTCGCCGGACCGGACTTCGTCAAGGTAGCGGCCGAGCTCGCGATTCGCGCCGACATGAACCAGTACGCGCCAAGCCACGGAACCCCGCGGCTACGCTACGCCATCGCCGCCGACTGGTTCCGACGCTATGGTCGCGACGTCGACGCCGACCGCGAGGTCACCGTAACCACCGGCGCGACGGAGGCAATCTTCGTCGGCATGCTGGCGTTTCTCGACCCAGGCGACGAGGTCATCTTCTTCGAGCCGTTCTATGATGCGTACGTAGCGGACGCCGCCATGGCAGGCGCCACGCCTCGTGTCGTGCGGCTGCATCCGCCTGATTGGCGCTTCGATCCCGATGAGTTACGGGCAGCGTTCAACCAGCACACGCGGGTGTTTCTGCTGAACACCCCTCACAACCCGACTGGCAAAGTCTTCTCTCGCGGCGAACTCCAGGTGATCGCCGATCTCTGCGCCGAGCATGACACGCTGGTGATGACCGACGAAGTTTATGACCGCATCGTGTTTGACGGTCGCGAGCACGTTCCGATTTCGACGCTGCCTGGAATGTGGGAGCGCACGCTGACGATCAACTCGACCGGCAAGACCTTTTCGATGACCGGCTGGAAGATCGGCTTCGCCGTCGGACCGGCTGAGCTGAACGCCGGAATCAGATCCACGCACCAATTCTCGACGTTCGCCACTGCGACACCGTTTCAGGAAGCAATGGCGGTTGCGCTGGAATCCGCGCATGAGAATGGATACTTCGAGTTGCTGCGCACGGAGTACACGGCGCGACGCGACCGCCTGCGTGAGGTACTGATCGAAGCGGAGCTCCCGCCTCTTGAGTGCCAGGGGGCCTACTTCCTCGCGTCTGACATCACCGCGCTGGGGTTCACCAACGATGTCGACTTCTGCCGCTATCTCGTTACGGAAGTTGGTGTCGCCGCGATTCCACCGTCCGCGTTCTACCTGGACCCATCGACCGCGCCGCCGCTGGCCCGATTCTGCTTCGCCAAGCGGGATGAGACGATCGAAGCAGCTGCCGAGCGCTTTGCGGCCATGCGCCGCTGACCGATGACGCCGGTGACCTACGGGAGCGGTCCGCGCAAGGCGACGCGGGCCGGTGCGCCGTCCCCGTTGCGAAGCTTCAGCGGCAGGCACAACAGCTCGTATGGCCCAGGGGCGACCTCACGCAGATCAAGGCCCTCGACGGCGACGACATCGTTGTCCAATAGCGCGACATGCGTTTCCCTGCAGGTCGTGTGGAACGGCCCAACTGATAAATAATCGATCGCCACGAGCTTGATGCCACATGCGACGATCCAGTCGGCGGCTGGAACCGAGAGCGCAACGAACGTGTTTACAAACTCCCGCGGGTCGGTGCTCCACAACTCGGCGCTTCGGGTCTTGAGCACCAGTCGGATCGTGCCCCGCGGGATGCGCGCAAGCTCGAGATCCTTGACCTCGATCTCGGGCCACGCGCTGGACAGGTCCGCGACCCAGCAGGGACCGATCCATCGATCCAGCGGGATCTGGTCGATCGTCGGACCGCCATGTACGAAGTGCCGGGGCGGGTCGACATGCGTGCCGGTGTGCGTCGTCAGCGTCAGGATCGTGACGTTCGCGTCGTCGGTTGGCGTCCGAGCTAGTGGCGCCTCGGCGACGATCTGTTCGCCCGCCCATTGCGGCATGCCGGGGAAGACGTCGACGCTGACATCATAGAGTCTGGGCTCCGGTGGCAAGCGGGCATCCTTTCGCGGCGCCACGCTGAGCGCGGAGGAACATCGTCGCGGGCTCGAATCTGGGCGAACTCTCTCCTCAGTCCGTGCGCAACGCGGGCAGGATCTCGCGGGCGAATTCGACCATGACATTGTGCTTTTCGTCAGGCGGCCAGGCGAACACGAAGTCGGTGAAGCCGACATCGCGGAAAGACTGGATAACATCCTGGACGTTTTCCAGCGAATCCCACGGGTGCTGATACGGCCACGTCGAGCGCATGATCTCGCCGGGATCGCGGCCGATGTCGCGGCATCTCCGGTCGAGCAGCTGCGAACGCTGCTTAGACTCCTCGACAGGCGCTCGCGTATTCCAGATATCCGCGTGCTTCGCGGTGACGCCGAGCATACGCGGCCCCGATGCTCCGACAATGAGCGGGATGTGCGGTTGCTGAATAGCCTTCGGCTCGAACGGCGCGTCAGCGACCCAGTAGTAGTCGCCTCGGAATTCCGTCCGGGGCTGCGCCTGCAAAGCGCTGATGATCTCCAGCGCCTCCGCAAAGCGATCGACCAGCTCGCGCGCGCCGGGCATCGGATAGCCATACGCCTCGTGCTCCCGCACCCACCACCCTGCGCCGATGCCAAGCTCAAGCCGTCCGTTCGATATGTGATCGACCGTCACAGCCTGCTTCGCGAGAAGCGCGGGATTTCGATAGGTATTGCCGCACACCATGATCCCAAAGCGAATCCTCTTGGTCGCGGTCGCCAGTCCGGCGATCAACGTCCACGCCTCGTAGATCGGCTCATTGTCGTTGTCCGGCTCGTTGCCAGTGATGAAATGGTCGGTAACCCATGCCGTGTCGAACCCCAACTCCTCCAACTCCTGCCAGCGCTCGCTCAGGCGTGAATACGGCAGTCTTGATCCCGACACCACGCCAACACGCAGTCGATGCCCCTCGGACACATTCACTCCCCTCGCGCTCCCTCAAAATCCACGCGACGATTCTACGCGACATCGCCCCTGGTCGCGACGTTGACAAATCGGCGGAAACATGGGATGAAGGACCGTCGAATCAGGTCAGCGAAATTCACTCGTCGCCACTGCCAGGGAAGGAACGCGCGACATGCGCATCGCGAGCTACGACGATGGGAAGACGGGGATCGTTGCCAGCGACGACACGGTGGTCGACATCACCGGCATCCTGAAGCAGTACGATCCTTTGGGACCGGAAGACGCGCTGCCTGATCTCATCACGCACATCGACGAGCTGCGGGACAAGCTCGACGAGCTGGCAGCGACCGGAGGCAGTATGCCGCTCGCAAACGTGCGGCTGCACTCGCCACTCGCTCGACCGACGAAGATCGTGTGCCTGATCGGGAACTACCGGGAGGGGACTGACCGGCCGATGCAGATCCTGGACATCTTCTTCAAGTCGCCGGAAGGAGTTATCGGCGATGGAGACACGGTGACACTCCCGCCGCACGAGGCGAGCATCTTCCACCACGAGGCGGAGCTGGCCATTGTCATCGGCACAGAATCGAAGGATGTTCGTGACGACGAAGCGATGGACGCCATCTTCGGCTACACCATCTTCAACGACGTGTCCGCGCGGGGCACGGGCAGGCAGGGCATAGCCAGCTTTCTGGGCAAGTCGTTCGACACGTTCGCGGCATTTGGGCCGTGGATCGTAACGCCTGACGAAGTACCCGATCCCTACGACCTGCGAGTGACTGTCAAGGTCGACGGGGAATTGCGGCAAGATTACTCAACGAGTGACATGGAACGCCCGATCCGGGAGCTCATTTCCTACATCAGCTCGGTCACGACCCTGCATCCGGGCGACGTCATCTGCTGCGGAACAAATCATCAGGGACTGGGCGCCATGCAGCACGGCGACTCGGTCACGACGGCGATCTCCGGCATCGGCGCTTTCACGATTCATGTGGATGATCCGCAACGGCGCAGGTGGGAGCGCGGCGTCGATCAGGAAATGGCGCAGCGGGTACGGGCGATGGCGCAGCAGCCAGCCCAGGACGGAGCTACGCGATGAGGCTGGCACTGAGCGCGGACAACCGGGTCGGTGTGCTGAAGAACGGCGGGTTCATCGACGTGTCCGAGGCGTTCTCCGATATCCGCTATCGAGGCGCAGCGGACCGCATGCCGCGCGTCATCGGCGCGCTCGCGAAGCGACGCGAGCGAATCGAGGAGTCGGCCGCGACCGGCGCACTCGAGCACGGAGTCGCGCTGCAGGCGCCGGTCCCTCGTCCACCAAAGTTGATCGCGGCGTTTGGCAACTACTTCGAGGGGGTTCAGCGCGACCGGCTGGCTCAGGACATGTTTCTGGAAAGCCCGGATTCGGTCATCGGCCCCGGCGGCACTGTGGTTCTGCCACGGCATCCAGCGACGATTTTCCACCACGAGGCGGAGTTGGCGCTGGTCATCGGCGCGCGCTCCAGAGATCTGCCTGCTGACGAGCGCGCGCTGGAGTCCGTGGCCGGCTACACCTGCGCCATCGACGTCTCGGGGCGCGGGATCGGACGCATGAGCCCCAGCAGGATCGGAAAATCATTCGACACATTCACGCCACTCGGTCCCGCGATCGTCACCACCGACGGAGTGGCGGATCCCCAGAACCTGCGCGTGACCCTGTCAGTGAACGGCGACCTGCGCCAGGACTATTCCACGAGCGACATGGAGTATGGCGTCATCGAGATTCTGGCGTTTATCAGCGGCCACATGACGCTCGTGCCAGGCGACGTGCTGCTGTGCGGCACGAACCACCAGGGACTCGGTCCGCTGCAAGACGGCGACAACGTGTCGATGACCATCGAGGGCATCGGGACGATCGAGGTCGACGTGCGGGACGACCTGCGTCGCCAGTGGTCTCGGGAGATCGACCGCGAAATGGGAGATCGTGTCAGGGGAACGGCGGGACGCTGAGCAGCGCGCGTGCGCCTGGCGCGCTCGGATCTAGACGTTCGGCCAGCGGGGTGGGCGGAGGCGACCCGTGCCACGGCGTTTGGCGCTCTTCTTCAGCAGGAGGACGACATCGTCGTTGGTGAACAGAGTGGCAGTTATCTTCTCGACAGGGTTCGCGCGGCTCTTGTCGATCATCGTGCCTTTCAGCAGGATGCCGTCTGGAATCTGGGAAATCAGCACTTCGGTCAGTCCGTGCTCGTCGACATAGCTGCCAAGGGCGCGCATCAGGTCCTCGTAGCGCACCTGCGTGAGCGATTCGCTGCGGCCGGTGTCGATAAGCCAGAGGTGGCGATCACTGTGTTGCTGCGTCATGGATGAAGCTCCTGTCGGGCGTGCGCGCTGCGCATGATGAATCGTACGCACTCCAGCGGCGGGTGTCATCGATACGTTGGTCCTGAAACCGTGAGACAGGCGAGGGGCGCAACGGCAATATCACGGCGTCGTCGCCCATAGCTCCTCAATCCCCGCGCCACCAGACACGACCGCCAGCGACGCCATCCCAAGAAACAGTCCGTGCTCGACGACACCGGGGATGTTCGCGATCAATGCGCCCAGGCGCGGCGGGTCGGAGAGATCGGGCTGGTAGAGGTCAAGGATGTAATGTCCGTTGTCAGTCTTGAACGGCGCCGCGTCGCGGACGCGCAGCACAGGCTCACCCAGCACTGAGAGCCGAGAGCGCGTCATCCGCCAACCGAATGTCAGTACTTCGACAGGAACGGGAATCGCCGGCAAGACATCGGCGAGGCGTGGGACGAGCTTCCCGTCGTCTCCGACGAGGACAAACTGCCGTGCGGCGCAGGCTATCAACTTCTCACGGGTATGCGCCCCACCCAGGCCCTTGATGGCGGACAGCGACCCGCGCTCAATGGCGTCCGCCCCATCGACGGCCAAATCTATCGGTCCTGTCATTTCCACGAGCGGCAGTCCAACCTCCCGCGCGACGCTCGCCGTGCGCTCCGAACTGGCCACGCAGGAGATCACAAGGCCCGCCGCAACGCGCTCGCCAACGGCCCGCACGAACTGCTCCGCGGTCGTGCCAGCGCCAAGCCCGATGAACATGCCGTTCTCAACCAGCCGCGCCGCGTGGTGGGCTGCGCGGCGCTTGTGCTCGTCCCGCGATACGTCGGTCACGTTCCATACTCCAGCCGTCAGCGTTTGCAAGCGGTCCACGTGCAAAGATTAGTACGCTTGGAGAGAGCGAATCAAGGTGAACGGAGAGGAGGAGTCGTGACAGACGTTCGAGTCTGGGCAGAAGAACGCGAAGGCAACGTGATCCTCCTGACGTGGGGATGGCCGGACGAGCTGGATTCCACCCGCGATCGAGAGGAAGATGCCAGAACAATCGCAGCGACGGTCGGCGTCCTTGCCGGCGTTTCGTCGGCGTCGCCGGACGAGGACGGCATC
This sequence comes from Thermomicrobiales bacterium, assembly GCA_035513175.1. Taxonomy (GTDB): domain Bacteria; phylum Chloroflexota; class Chloroflexia; order Thermomicrobiales; family CFX8; genus DATKCN01. The sequence continues at coordinate 3,557 of DATKCN010000069.1, read as the reverse complement.
GCGGTCATCTACGATCCTGACGCTATCAGCAGGCAGGAGATCGCTGGCGCGCTGCGGTCAGCGCTGGCGCTGGAAGATGACCTGAAGCAGCGCAGCAACGAGATGCTGAGGCGTCTCCCGAAGTATGCGTCACTGGCGGCATCTATCGCGCTGGATGATCGCATGAGCCCGGCTCCGGAGTTCGCGCGACAAACGGCGCTGAGGCGCTCTGCAGGCCCAATGCGAGTTATTCCAGGTTTCCCGCTACTGGCGCAGATTCACGCGATTATTCCGATGATGCGCGCCTTGAGCGCCTGGAGCCGCACATCGTCGCCTGAGGATGTCGAGCTGCACTTTCGCAAGGCCGGGCTGAGCCGGGAACAGCTCGATCGCGACCTCGCAACCGCCCACGAAGCGGTTGCCTACGCCCGCGCGCTGGCCGCGTCCACGACGGCTCGCGTCGCCGCCCGCGCGACCGAGGCAGCGGGTCAAGCGCGCTCCTTCACACGAGATTGGCTGCAGAAGCAGCAGGAACGACGGGATCGGACGGATTAAAAGCCCCCGCCTTGACTACGGCTCGATGGGAGGCGTTGCCGTGGCGGTTTCTTCCCTGGTGGTGTACGGGTCGGATGTGAAGTCGGCGAACAGCGCACGGAGCCCGACCCAATCACCGATCAGATAGTAGCCCTCATCGATCCAGGCCTCACTGACGTACGGCAGCAGCGAGTGGGAATAAACATTCTCTTCGCCGATGTCCTGTCCCAACTGCGCCAGCGACGTCACTTGCCGCAGCGACATGCTGCTGAACACGTCCGTCCGTAGCGAGTCGCCGATTTCGTCGATGATGCGCGACAGGCGGGTGATGATGCCGGTCACCTCGACCTGGGCCCGGATGGCCCGCAGCACTTCATGCTGGCGGTGCTGACGCGCGAAGTCGCCGTCATCGTGCCGGGTTCGGCTGTAGCGCACAGCGGCGACGCCGTCCATTCGCTGAATTCCGGGCGTAAAGTACACGCGCGTCAGGCCGAAGTCGTCTGTCGGGTACTGGTCGTCCTTCACGATGCGCGGCACGTCGATCATGATCCCGCCGATGATGTCGATGATGCGCTCCATTCCGGCGATGTCCACTTCCGCGAAGTAGTCGATCCAGATGCCGAAGTTGAATTCGATTGTCTGCGCTGCCAGGGTTGGCCCGCCGCCCGGCAGGTCCCCCGCCACCTCGCCGAGCGGGTAGGCCGCGTTGATTTTCGTCGCGTAGTAGCCGGGAATTTCGACCAGCAGGTCGCGCGGAATCGAGACCATGTCGATGCGCTTCGCGACCGGGTCGATGCGGACGACGATCATAGTGTCGCTGCGTCCAACATCGCCCTCCTGAATCGCCCGTCGATCGACGCCAAGCAACAGAATGCTGATTGGTTCCTTCCCATCCCACGGCGGAACGGACGTTGGAGTCGCGGGCGCGCTCGTCGCTGAAGGGACGCCGGGTTGAGGCGAGGATATGGAAAGCGACTCGGTTGGGGTAGCGTCGGGCGCCGGCGTCACGCCAGGCGGTTCCGGCGTGTGCATCGCGCTCGGCGCGGTTGGAACGACGGCTACCGGCGTCGTGAAGTGCTCGCGAGGCGCTGGAGTGACGAAGATGGCGCCCGACGCCTGGCGCGCCTCGATCGCGATCGGCAGGATGATCGTCGCCGCCCAGACGGTCACGGCAACCGGGAACAGGGCCAGAATCGACCATGCGATGGCCCTGACGCCGCGCGCCGTGGATGGATGTCGCGCGGGCTGGGACACCGGCAATCGGGCAGGCGCCAGGGTGTGAGCCGGGACCCTTGCGGTCAGAGTCTCTCTGCCGGTCGCCCCCTGCCCCGGAACGAAAGCGCGCTCGTCGCGGGACGCGAGGGCGTGGCCGTACGAGCGCCGCGCGCTCGAAAGCGGATACACAACCACGCGCTCGGGCTTTCGCGAGCGCGTTGTTACGGGCTTCCGGGGCTGTCGCCGACGCCGTCGCTTCATAGCTCCCATTCGGCACTACGGCACGTCACCTGACAATCAAAGCACTTAACGCTAAGAACGTCACCGCGTCACGTTCAGGAACGTCGCCGTTTACCGGCATGGCGCCGTCGCCTGTCCGCGTTACACGGGGGTTGTGCTACTGCGTATCACTCGTCAACGCCTTGTTCGGCGCGTCGCGGACCGACTCCGCGATGATCGAGCGGTTCATGAACAGCCATTGGATCTTGCCAGTGTCAGGCTCATCCGCCGGCGCGCTATGTGGACTGGCCGGCGAGCCGCCTCCAACGGCACGCGTGCTCAACCCGCTCGAGCGGAAGTCCAATTTCCCGCCCTCCACCCGCAAGCGCGACACGGGCTCCCGAGTTCCTGAAGCTGCGTTCGCAAAACAACGGCAACGTCGATCGTGTCGAACTGCTCGTGTCAGTTAATCCCTGTGCGGCGTTACCCACGGTCGTTCGCGCCCGGTCGCAGATCGGCGTGCGGCAGGGTGTCGTCGCGTTCCCACCGACGCAGCGCGTCCGGATCGTCGAGTGCGCGCGTCGCGAAAGCCCGTTCGATTGCGTCCTAACCAGCCGGCGATTGCCACCGTATTGCGATCACCGTGTGTTGCGCACGATCACCGGAACACCGCGCCGGCGCCAACAATGTGACGATCTTGTGACGCTTTTCGCCTGGCTCGGTCAGCAATGTGCCGCTCCATCCGTCACAATTGAAGAGAGAGACGATCCGTCCAATATGGGACAGGCATGCGCGAGGCCAGGCGGTAACGCCGACGCGCTGGGAGGATCTTGCATGACAATGACGATCGACGCTCTTCTCGCCACACGTGACAATCTGGACGCCGTCGTCGACGCGCTGCAGCCGCTGGGTGGCAGCATGTGGCTGGTCGTGGATCGATCGACGCATTGCCATTGGGTAATCGAGGCAGCGGCCGTCGCAGCGCTGCGCGGCAGCCGATACGGGCGGGACACCGCGTCCACCGGCCTGGCGACGGTCACCTCGCCCGCCGGCAGCCCGGTGTTCGTGATTGAAAGCCACGACAACCTGACGTGGCGCGTGCCTGGTGAGACGCTCGTCGTGCAGGAAGGGCGCTTTCGGGGATCGGCGATCGTGCTGCACCGGCTCGACGACGTCGACGCACCGACCGTGTCCGCTGAGCTCCTGAACCGGCGTCTCGCAGTGGGCGAGGTGCTCCCCGCGATCGGCGTTCGCAACGGGCGCTACGTCGAGATCGCGGAATGCCTGCTGCCAACCGGCGACCTCGAGATTGATGACGAGTTGCGGGATATCGAGACAGCGATCAAGTCACGCATTCTGCTCGAGGGTCCTAGCAGCGGGACGCGCGAAGCACTGAACCAGATGGATGAACGCCTCAACGTGCTGGGGATGCGCCCCGATCTTGAGTCATTCATCTGGCTAACCATGCTGCGCGAAACGATTGCCCGCTTGCTACGTTCCACCGTGGCCGCCTGACTCTCGTCGGCGCGCCCCCCCCCCGGCGCCAGGTAGACGGATGGGCGTAACGGCGGAGCCAGCCACCGGGGCGACAGCACCTCACGACTCAACTC
>DATKCN010000068.1:0-10673 GCA_035513175.1 Thermomicrobiales bacterium | reverse complement strand
GGCGGCGAGATGTCGTTCAGCAAGTACCTGATCGGCCTCTCGGCCGGGGACCGCGGCTTCGTCGGGCTGCCGCTGTTCGTCATGCGCGCCTTCCGGCACCGCTGCTTCTTCGTGCGGCGGGACAGCGGGGTGTCATCGTTTGCGGACTTGGCAGGCAAACGGATCGGCACGAACGGCTGGCCGGACACGGGCAACACCTGGAGCCGGGCGGCGCTGCGCGCCGCAGGCGCGGGCATCGACAGCATCACGTGGTGGGTCGGGCCGATCGACGAGACGGTCGAACAGGCGTTCGGTCACGCGCCAGCGACGAGCGTCCCGGAGGGGGTCAATGTCGTGCCGCGCGGGCGCACACTGGCCGGGATGCTGGTGGACGGCGACCTCGACGCAATGATGGTCCCATGGCCGCCGAGCGTGTTCTACGAGCCGGACAGTCCGATCGCGCGGCTGTTCCCTGACTACCGGGCAGTCGAGGCCGCGTATTTTCGCAGCACCGGCATCTATCCCGGCCATCATATCCTGGGCCTCAGGCGGGAGGTCGTCGACGCGCATCCATGGGTCGCCAGGCGCCTGTATGACGCCTTCGAGGAATCACGGCTGCTGTCGCAGGCGAAGCGCCTGATGCTGACCGACGTGACACCCTGGTCGCTGGCGGATCTGGAGGAGACGGTGGCGACGTTCGGGCGCGACTGGCAGCCGAACGGGGTCGAGGCCAACCGCGCGATGGTGGAGGCGTTCTGCGAGGAGCAGTTCGCGCAGCGTCTGGTGGCGCGCAAGGTCGATGCGGACACGGTGTTCGCGGAGTTCGAGCGTGCGATGCGTGACACGAGCAGTGACACTGGAGACGTAAGGGACGACAAGCGTTAAGAACGACAGAGGAGCCTGCGCAGAGGCTCGAAGGTCCGGATTGAGAAACGCTCTGCGGTCTACTACGTCGTTTGCTTGCGCCTCAGGCGATCGAGTGAGGCTCCAGCACACAGAACTCGTTGCCTTCCGGGTCGTGCATGACCGTATGACTGCCGGGGAACACCCGAAAGATCCGCGCGCCCAACTGCTCCAGCCGAGCCACCTCGGCTTCATGGCTTCCCTGCGGCTTGAGGTCGAGGTGAACCCGGTTCTTGACGACCTTGGACTCCGGCACGGGATCGATCGCCAGGGGCGGTCCCAGCGCCTGAGGGTCGCGCAGCTTGATCCATTCGCCATCCTGGGCGGCCACCTCATATCCGAGCGCCGCCATCCAGAACTCCGCCACTGGCCGCGAGTCCACACAATCAATGACGATGACGGCGATACTTGCTGCCATGCGCTGCTCCCTCTCCTGTCATGAAGAACAGATCCAGCCCCGCCGCCACATGTGCGGCACTGAGAACGGGCGAGGCGCCGCGGCGCGTGAGATGAACAATCCGCTATCCGCCCCTCACACCGGCGCCAGCGACACGTGCGGCTCCGGCGGCAGCTCCACCCGGATCGTGTCTCCTGCCCGCACCTCGCCCCCGGCCACCACGACACTCATGACACCCGCCTTGCGGATCAGATTGCCGTCGGCGTCGCGGCCCAGCGTGGCAGCCATGAGACCCTGTTGCAACCCGTCGAGCTGCGAGCAGGGGTTGCGCAGGCCGGTGACCTCGACGACGACACTGTCGCCGATGTGCAGCCGAGCGCCGGCAGGCAGGCTCAGCAGGTCGACCCCACGGGTGGTGATGTTCTCGCCCATCAGGCCGGGTGACAGGTCGAAGCCCCGTTGCGCCAGCTCCTGATGCAGCTCCTCGTGGATGAGATGCGCCTGGCGCAGGTTCGGCTGGCTGGGATCGCGGGCCACCCGCGAGCGGTGCTTGACGGTTGTGCCGAGATGAGCGTCACCCTCGACGCCCAGCCCCGCCAGCAGGCGGATGCTCTCCACGTTCGGCTTGGTGAACGAGTGCGCCGGGCTTACGCTCACCGCCGTGACGATTCCGTTCACGTCTTTCGCTCCAGTACAGTACATTGCGTGTTTCGTGATCTGTATAGCCCGCGCGAGCGGCGCTGAGTGGGCGCGCGTAAGTGTAGATGAGAAACGCCGGTCCAGGATACGGAAACGGGCAGCATGGCGGGATCTGGCCCTGTCCAATCACAGCGCTGGAGATCATGGTTCCGGCGGCAGTCGCTGCTGCCGGCGGCGCTCGTCATCGCCTTCCTGCATGGGCTGTTCTATGTGGTTGCCATCCCTCCCTGGGATCTCTTCGACGAGGAGCAGCATCTCGCCTATGTCCTCACCCTGCGGGACGAGTGGCGCATCCCGCACGTTGACGATCCGATTCCGGGCGCGATTCTGGAATCGGCGGCGACGACAGATCGATGGGGAGCCTTCCGGCTGGGACAGCCAGCAGCCGTCGACGTGGACGCAATCGGGCTGGAAGGACGATCGTACGAGGCATACCAGCCACCCCTGACGTACGCGCTGCTGGCCCCCGTCACTGCGCCGGCCGGCGCCGATGTCCTGCGATCGCTGTATCTGGCGAGGCTGGCCGGCGCCGCGCTGTTCACGAGCCTGGTTGGCGTTGCATGGGCGTTGGCCCGCCAGTGGTTTCCGGACGGTGGGCAGGCCGTCGCTGCCTCGGCAGCGCTGACCCTCGCCGCGATTCCGGCCGCCGCGCAATCAGCCGGACGGGTGTCGAACGACCTGCTGGCCGCTGTGCTCATCAGCGCCGGCATGCTCGCCACGACCAGGCTGCTCGATCGGCCGTGTCTCAGGACGGGGCTATCCCTCGGGGCGCTGGGGGCAGCGGCGCTCGTGACCAAGTCGCACGGCGCGTTGCTCCTGCCGCTGATCGCCCTTGCCCTTGTCCTCCTGTGGCGTCAACGGCGCCTGGCGCCGTCAGTAGCCGCGCTTGCGCTGCTGCCAGGGTGCGTTGCCGCGCTCGCATGGTCGGCGTTCACCTACCAGCGATACGGCGTGCTCGACGGGTCGCGCGCATACCTCGATCGGTATCAGACGTACCAGCCGTTGTCGCTGGAACATTTCCTCAGGACGTTCTGGCTGAACTCCTGGTCGGACTACTGGGGAGCGTACCGTGGCGACATTGGCGGCGGCTGGCTGCTCAGCGTGACGAACCTTGCGCTCATTACGCTGATCGTGATGGCGATCGCGCACGCGCTGCGCCATCAGCGGCAACATGAGGCGCTCGTTCTGGTTGGCGTATTGGCGCTGGAAATGCTGATCGCGCTCGTCGTCGCGAACCACACGGCGATCGTGCGGCCGGGCGGACGGCTGCTCCTGCCACTCTACCCCGCGCTGACCGTGCTGATAGCCGCCAGCTGGCGTCGAATCCCGTTCCCCGCGCAGGTCGTTCCCGTCGCGGTGGTCTGGGCGCTCAGCTTGGCGCACATCGGGTGGTGGTTTCTGCCGTTCTTCTACGGCGACGTGTAGGCGGCGCTTCGAGCGCGCCACGGCTCAGATCGAGGTCGGCGCGACGCGCGACGAGCGGCCGCGCAGCATCGAGACTGAGAGGGTCGCCAGCAGCACGCCGCCAAGGATGAGCGCGCCGCCGGCGAGCGTGCCAGCGCCGACCCGTTCGCCCAGCAGCAGCGCGCCGGAGGCGACGCCGAACAGGGGCACGAGGTAGAGAAAGAGACCCGCCTGCGAGGCCTGACCCCGTTGCAACCCGACGGCCCAGAGAATCGGCGCGGTGACGCTGGCCAGCAGGGTGAACTGCGCGACGGCCAGCCAGCCGACGGCGTCGAGCCGCCCGAGGGAGCTGGCGAAGCCGGAGGCGCCAAGCGGGACGACGAGCGGCAGCGAGGCGATCGAGCCAAGCATGGGGATGCTGGAGGGTGGGATCGGGCCGAGCCAGGGCTTGACGACGACGGAGTAGAGGCCCCACAGGATGGCCGAAAGCAGGATCAGCAGACTGCCCACCACCTGTTCCCGGGAGAGGGTGGCCTCCCCACCGCTGGCGACGGCAACCAGCGCGCTGCCGGCCAGCGCCAGACCCAGCCCGATGACGACCCGCGCGCGGATCTTCTCGTTGAGCAGCAGCGATGCGAGGATGGCCATGAAGACGGGCGACACGCCGGAGATGAGCGAGACGGTCCCGGCCTCGACGTACTGGATGCCGTAGGCCAGCGGCACGTTGAAGCCGAGCTGACCGAGCACGCCCAGACCGATGGCGTGGGGGAGCAGATGGCGCGGCGGCATCGGGGTGCGGAACAGGCCCAGCAGGATAACGGCGGCCAGGGCGCCCATCAGAAAGCGCGCCAGCAGGATGTGTCCCGGCGTCAGGAACTGGACCGCGTGGCGCGTCGATGTGGGGACGAAGCCCCAGATCGTCACCGCGCCCAGCAGCGCCAGCGGCCCTATCCAGAGAGCCGCGCCGGGCTTTGCTGCCATCAGAAACCGCTGTCTGACGCCGCTGCCATCGCGCTCGGACATCGTCGCGCCGGGGAAGCTTCGTTGCCGTCAGTCGATCGTGTCAATCGGACGACATCTCCCGCCGGAACTCCTCCGTCGCCTTTGCGAAGTCGTAGGGCGGAAAGCGGTAGTCGCAGGCAGCGTCGATGACGAAGATGCGGTCGCTGGCGAAGCCCGCTTCCAGCGCCGCGCGCATCTGGGACGGGTGGTCGACCCGCGCGCCGTCTCCGCCGAAGGAGCGGGAAAAGGCGACGAAGTCCGGCCCGTTCAGCTCCGTCTCGCTCTTGCGCCCGTAGTAGTCCTCCTGCATGCCAACGATCATGCCGTACTGGCGGTCGTTCAGGATCACGATGACCGGGTTGAGGCCGTACTCGACGGCGGTGGAGAAATCGGCGCTGGCCATCAGGAAGCAGCCGTCGCCGGTGACGGAGAGCACGCGCTTGTCCGGATAGGCGACCTTGGCGGCCATGGCGGCGGGCAGCCCGAAGCCCATCGCGCCCCAGTAGCCCTCCGGAACGAACGTGTTGCGGCCGGTGGCCTGCACCAGCAGCCGGGTCCACTGGTTATGGCTGCCGATGTCGCCCAGGCAGATCGTGCCGGCGTCGACGAAGTCCGGCAGCGCGTCCAGCGCCATGCCGTAGTGCATCGGCGACTGGTCGCCGTACTCGCGGCGGACGCCCTCCATGATGTGCGCTCGCAGCCCGTCCCGCTCCTGGGCAATGCGGGCGCGCAGTGCGTCGTCCTGTGGCCGCTGCTGGTCGCCGCAGGCTTCGATAAGCTGGTTCAGGCCGGTCCTGATGTCGGCCCGCGCTCCGCCGATCGCGCGCGGGTCGATGGCCTCGCCATCGTTTCCGAGCCAGACGCCGGTCACCGGCGTGTCGCCCACCGTGTCGAACAGACCGTCGGCGTGGCCGGTCACGCCCCGCTCGCCGATGACGATGATGAGGTCGGCCTCCTGAGCCAGTTCGCGCTGGAACGGGGCGCGCTCGTAGAGCGAGAGCTGCCCGGTCGAGAGCGGGTGCGTGTCGGAGAAGGAACCGGTCGCGTCGCCGGAAAGGATCACCGGCGCCTGCAGCAGCTCCGCCAGCTCGATCAGCTCCGCTTCCGCGAGTGTGGAGCGCACGCCCTTGCCGGCCCAGATCAGCGGGCGGCGGCTGGCGCGGATCTGCTGGGTCAGCTCATGCAGGTTGCGCTCGTCCAGCGGCGTCGGCGGGATCTCCTGCCGCTCGTAGGGCTCCATCTCGGTCGCCTCGGCCAGCAGCACGTCCTGCGGCAGCTCGACGTGCACCGGGCCGGGGCGACCACTGGTTGCGACGGCGAAGGCGCGGGCCAGCACGCCGGGAATGTCCTCCGGACGCTCGACGGCGACGCTCCACTTGGTCACCTCGGCGAACATGCGCACGAGGAAGTCGTGGGCGTCGACGCCGTGGAATGACTCGTAGGGCGCGTTGAGCGGCACGGCGCCGGAGATGTGCACCATCGGCGAGGCGGCCATGTACGCCTGCGCGACGCCGGTGATCGAGTTGGTGGCGCCCGGCCCGGCTGTGACGAGCGCGACGCCCGGCCTGCCGGTGAGCCGTCCGTAGGCGTCGGCCATGCCACTCGCGGTCGTTTCGTGCTTGACGGTGACGTGGCGGATGGAGGGCGTGTCGGCCAGCGCGTCGTAGATCTCCAGCACGTGCGAGCCGACCAGCCCGAAGATGTGCTCGACCCCTTCCGCCCGCAGCGCCTCGACCACCGCCGCGCCGCTGCGTTGCCGTATGCGTGTGCGTGTGCCCATCGCGACCATTGGCATGCCCCTGTTCTCTCTCCCGATCCGTGTCCATGTGCAGCGTGGAGTATGACCGCATCCACCATTGCCTGCAAACGGAACTGTCGCGTCACTGACACGCCGCGCCAGCGGTCGTCACGCGCATGCGACACGCCGGGGGCTAGAGTCTGAGCAGACAGCAATCAGCCCCGCACATGGCCGGAGCAGGAGGACGACAATGACACTGGGCAATACACGAGTCGGGCAGACGGCTTTGGTTGACGTAGCAGCCCCGTACGAGGCCGCGCGCCGCCAGCTCGCGCGCGCGTTGGCCGAATTCGCGGACGAGCTGGGCGAGGAAATCATCGAGCCGGCGTCAGCGATCGAGCTGGCGGCGCGGCGGGCGGCGGTCATCGAGGAGGGCCTGCGCTTCTTCGGTCCGCTGCGGCGCTTCGTGCGGCACGAGATCGAGCGCTGGGCCGACCCGATCGACATCGACGCCGGGGGCATCTCGGTAGACGACGTGGTCGCCTCGACCTACGTCGCGGCGGTCGATGACGCTGACTCGGCCCCGAGCGCGCGGGCCTTCTACACCTGGCTGCGACGAATCGCCCGGCGGGAGGCGCGCGCGGCGGTGTTGGAGCAGGAGACGCTGCAGCGCACGGAAGTATCGCTCTACACACCGGTCGCGACGGTTGCCGCGATTGGCGACTGGCCGGATCACGTCATGCGGCTGATTAACATCCTGGCCGACCCGCACGCGCAACTGCCGGAAGAGGTGCTGGAGCAGGCCGAGACGTGGGCCGCACTGCGGGACATCCTGCGCAAGTTACCGGAACAGTGGCGCGAAGTCTTCCTGCTGAGCACCGTTGACGGCTGGTCAGACGAAGAGATCGCCCTGGCCGAGGGCATCGAGGCACACGCTGTGCGGGCCACGACGGGGTCAGCGCGCGCGTTCCTGCGCGGCTGGTTGCAGAGCGACGCGACACTCGCGCCAATGGAGGGAGCTGCCGGTGGATAGGGACGAGACGATCGGACAGCGACGATACTTCAGCTCGGCTGGAACGGCGCCCGTCATCTGCGATCGCTGTGGGCTGCCTTCCGAGCACGCGCGCACCGTGGTCGTCGAAGGGAGGTCGGGGCTGGCCGAGCCAATTGAGGGCGTGACGCTCTGCCCGGACTGTCAGGCGTTGATCGACCGGGGCCTTGAGCCGGTGGAGCTGGCCGGCGAGGAGTAATACGTAGTTCGATGGGCTTTCTCCGTGGGTCGGGATGCGGGACGCGCCATCAACCCGCGTAGGGGAGGCCCCGCGTGGCCTCCCGAGTGGGCCACCACGGCGCTCAACAGCGGCGACCAACGTGGAACACGGCCCAAGCCGCCCGCGTATCCGACCCGGGGGAGGCCCCGCGGGGCCTCCCATACGCGTTACGCGTTACGCGTTACGACCCACGCAATGCCCCTATCCTCACGCCGGATCCCGTATGAGTCACCCCCGACGATTCCATGGACAGGAGCGCCCCGTGCCAGCCAGCCAGCTTCCCGACGCTATAGTGGCGCTCCTTGACCCAGCCATCTACCCCCACCCCGTCGAGCGCGTCGAGCTGGTGCAGACGCACATCTCGTTCGTGCTGCTGGCTGGCGATTATGTCTACAAGATCAAGAAGCCGGTCGACTTTGGGTTCCTGAACTTCAGCACGCTGCCCCGCCGCCGCTATTACTGCCAGCAGGAAGTGACGCTGAACCAGCGGTTGTGCCCCGGCGTGTACCTCGACGTGACGCAGATCTCCAGCGACGGCGACAGGCTACGGCTGGGGAAGCCACGGCGGGGCGAGCGGATTGTCGAGTACGCCGTGAGGATGCGGCGCCTGCCATCCGAGCGGATGATGGATCACCTGCTGGAGCGCGGCGAACTCACACGGGAGATGGTCGAGCGGCTGGCGGAGCGCATCGCGGACTTTCACGGCGGGTCGGAGCGGGGGCCGAAGATCGACCGCTACGGGTCGCCGCGCGTCGTCGCCGCCAACTGGCGGGAGAACTTCGAGCAGGCCGCGCCGTTCGCGGGCGACTGTCTTTCCCAGTGGCAATTCGAGGTCATTGAGGAATACGTCGACTCGTTCCTGACGCGCAACCGGGAATTGCTGCGGCAGCGGGTGCGCAACGGGCACATCCGTGACTGCCACGGGGATCTGCGCACCTCCGCCATCTGCTTCACCGACGACGTGTGCGTCTACGACTGCATCGAGTTCAACCGGCGTTTCCGCTACTCGGACGTGGCGTCGGAGGTGGCGTTTCTGGCGATGGACCTCGACCGGCGCGGGCATCGCGAATTAGCGGAGACGTTCGCGCGGCGCTATACGGAACGGGCCAACGATCCCGGCGTCCACGACCTGCTGGACTTCTACTGCTGCTACCGGTCCTTCGTGCGGGGCAAGGTGGCGGCCTTCCGGCTGAGCCAGCCGGAAGTCAGTGAAGCGGAGCGGGCGGAATCGGTGGCGATCGCGGAGCAGGCGTTCCACATGGCCTGTGAGTACGCGACGCGTGGCCGGCCGCTGCTACTGATCGCCTGCGGGCTGTCCGGCAGCGGCAAAAGCGCCTTGGCGCGCGGGCTGGCGGAGGCGGAGAGATTGACGGTCATCGCGTCCGATGTGGTGCGCAAGGAGATCAGCGGCGTGGCGCTCACCGCGCACCGCCGGGCCGGGTATTCCGAGGGCATCTACGCGCCGGGCGTATCGGCGCGGACGTACGCGACCATGTTAGAGCGGGGCCGGGAATGTCTCGCACACGGCGCGAGCGCGCTGCTGGACGCCACCTTCCTGCGGCGCGAGGACCGGGAGCGGGCGCGTTCGCTGGCGCACGAGATGGGGGCGCTGTTCGCCTGCCTGGAGTGCGTCGCGCCCGAGGACGTCATCGTCGCGCGGCTACAGGCGCGGGAGCGGGACGCGTCCGAGGTCTCCGACGCGCGGGTGGAGACGTATTACGCGCAGAAACGCGCCTTCGAGCCGGTCGGCGAGCTGCCCGAGCGGCAGCATGTGGTGGTGGACATGGCGCGCCCGCTGGACGAGGCGGTGGCGGGGGCGCGGGGGGCGTTGCGACAACGGTGGGGCCGGGACGCGGGACGCGGGATGCGGGACGCGTAGGGGAGGCCCCGCGTGGCCTCCCGGGTTGGATACACCGTCGGCCAACCATGCGGTCGACGTTGGGAGTCCCGCATCCCGCGTCCCGACCACCCTACCGCGCGCCGGGCAGAACCTCGCGGGCGACCTTCTGCTGCGGGTCGAAGTACAGGCGGGGCAGGACCATGGCATTCGCGCCGAACAGGACGAACTCGTAGGCCGCGTCGCCGTCGTGGCCCTGCTGGGCATGGATGTCCTGCGGGGGCGGCGGCAGGATGACGACGTCGCCCGGCTCCAGGATGCGCTCCTCGACGATCTCCACCTCGGCGTCGCCGTCGCCGGTTCCGGCGTCCAGCCGGCGCCAGACCTGGTAGCGGTCGCGGCCCTTGTAGACGCCGATGACGCCCCAGCTGCCGTGGGAGTGGATCGGCGTCATCTCCTCCGGCCCGAAGCGGGCGCGCACCAGGGTCAGGCCGGTGTCGTCCTGGTAGAGCGGTGTTGACTGCCGTCCGGTGTGAATGTTGCCGGACGTCTCCTCGTGCGCGGCCAGCACGGATTCATCGGTAGTGAACGCCGCCATCCTGCCGGCGATCTGCTGCATCGCGGTGTCCGTCTCGCCATGCTCGGCGAGGATCGACTTCACGTCGCCAATGAAGGCGTCGACAGCGGTGGTCGCGGTCATGGGCTCCTCCTCGGTGGCAGGGCGGTCTACCCGGCGGCGGGCTCGGGCTCGTAGGTGCGGATCAGCGGTCCGGCCGATTTCAGACGCAGGCGCCGCTGGACCGGATCGTGTTCCGGCTCAACCGGCTCGACGGTGACCGGGCCGTGCCAGGGCTCGAACACCCCACCGTAGGGCTTCAGGCGCAGGTACAGCTCGCCACCCGCCTTGGTTACGGTGGCGTAGTCGTCGGCGGAGAGCGCGATCTCGCCGCGCCACTCCGGCAACGGTTTTCGCAGCTCGGTCATGTCGTAGGCGATCAGGCACCAACCGCTGGCGATCTGCTCGCCATCCGGCCCTTTCGTGAGCGTGCCCGGCAGGGTCTGTGTGTCATACGGCATTGGCTGGCTCCGTTTCCACGTCGGTTCGTAACGTGTAACGCGAGGCGCAGGAACCACTACGCGTTACACGTTACGCGTTACGATCCCCCACTATCCTAACCCGATTTGCCGGCGAACTGTGAGATTATCGGCGCGTTCGATCGTGTCAATCGCGGGAGGGTGTCGATGGCCGGCTTCAACGGGCTTGGGGTGCATCTGGGGAACGTGGCGCGGCTGAGCGATGCCGAGACGCGCTCGATCAGCGCCGAGAACCCTACCGGCGCGAAGGGGCGCGGCGGCATGGCGACCGAGGGCACGGGCGCGCTGGCGGCCCGCGAGCTGGGGCAGGGCTGGAAGGTCTCGCCCAGCATCCACATCGCCGGGTCC
>DATKCN010000067.1:0-2931 GCA_035513175.1 Thermomicrobiales bacterium | reverse complement strand
TTGCTGCTGGACGACGGTTCGCAACAGAGTGATCTCTGGGGGATCAACCTGTATCCGGACGAGGCGAGCGAGGCGTGGATCGAGTTCGACTCGATGATCAACGTGCGGCCCGCGCAGGGCAATCGCTCCAGGACGGTCGAGGATGCGGGCCTGCGTGCACGGATCACCGCCGTGGTCGCGGCGCTCATCACAGACTGATGTCTGCTCCTGGACATGCGGGCCTTGCCGCGGGGAGGTGGCATACCCTCACGCTGGTGGAGCAGCTAGCGCACGTGGGAAGCGAGGTCGAACGCGCACTCCGTGCCCGCGAGCAGGGGTTGGCATCCCGGATGGAGCACGCGGCGGTGCGTGCACTCGAGCTCTTTGATCTCACGGTGGCGGATGACCGCTGGCGCGGTGCGCGCCGGAGGGAGACGTTGCGTGCGCGCGATTATTTCTGCCGCGTGTGCTTCGGCGGTGATGCGGAATCGGATGCACCCGACTATCTCCGTCGCTACTTCCTCCAGTTCGCTGCCGCGGCAGGTTCGAGTCGGCGTTAGGATCGCGACTGCTGATCGCGGTGCAGCTGCGCCTCGTCGAGCTCCGACGCGAAATTATTGAGCGATGGAGTCGTTACGGATGTCCAACGTCATGTCCGTCCAGGACGATAGTCACATGCCTCAAAGCTCTCGACGTCTTGTGATCCTGCTCGGCGCACTGCTGGGGACCTTCGTCGTCGTCCGTGGCGGCATGTTACTGCGGCCGGACGCCGATGTCTTCGTGGGCGGCTTCAACATTCACCACCTGTACACTGGCGTAATCGTTTTGACCATCTGCGTCATCCCTCTGGTCGTCGGTGCGCCGAAACCGCGGACGGCCGATCTGTTGGTCGGCGGATTGGGCATCGGACTCTCGCTCGCCCTGGATGAAGTCGTGTATTTGATCGCGACCGACGGCAGTAACCAGTCCTATCTGACTACCGTGTCATGGATTGGCGGCGCAACGCTGATACTCCTTGCCTCCGGTTACGCCATCGCAATCGCACGCTTCTCGCACGGATCTAAGGTGCCGGGCGAACCTGACTAACCCACGGCCGAGATGGTTGCCGGAGCGGGTAGCCGTCGCGCCGCGTCAGGCCGATCGCAATGTGACAGTTGGATCGACTCGTGAGGTACGCCTTGCCGGTCCGAGTGCCGCGACGAGCGTCACCACCATTACGATCAGCGCCGCTCCCAGGAAGGTGAGCGTCCCGAAGCCTGCGTCTACGATCAGCGCTGAGCGTTCGTCACGGACGTTCCAGCGTTGGTCCCGGCGCGGACATCCAAAATGCCCACTCCTCCGTCCGGCCGTACCGCGCGCAGTGTTCAGCGCGGAGCGCGCACCCGACAGCTAGAACGCTCGCGACATCCTAACGCTCACTCCACCGGACCGGGTCGGCGCAACGACAGTCCGAACCGGCAATCTGATGGACGACCACACATCCTCACTGTGTAGTGACCCTACCGCCCCCCCGATCACCGCGCCCGCGGCGCCGCCCAGAATCAGGCCCCCAACGGCGGAGTACTCCGGGCCGTCCATGAAGCAACCAAACCACCCTTGCGGCACGCATTCCTCATAGGTAGCGAGCCCGATCACCACACCCGTCAAGGCTCCCAGCAGGAACCCGGACACGCCGTAGCGTTTGGCGTGTGTCTGCTTGCCCGTACCGACTTCGAGAGCGGTGAGATCGGCGAGCCAGAGGGTCTGCGAGCGGCCCCGGATGTCGACGACGATCGAGTCGCCGCGTTCGTCGATGATTGTCGTCACGTGCTTGTCGAGCGCGGCGCCCGGTGCCGTCACGCGGACGCGCGCGCCCACAGCAAACCGAGGCGACTGCCCCTCGGCCACGAGCGACACAGAAAGAGAGAGAGCGAGAACTGCGAGGCCGGATTTCATGATCCCCTCCATCGAATGTGGGAAGAGCGCTGTTGGCTCTTGAACGATGGGGGTGCCTGAGCTACGCGGGGATACGTAATGTGACGTAGTCGTTCGCGACAAACGACGGACCGTCCGGCTTCACCCCGGCCCTCGCGTCAGCCGCGCACGGCGCGCACGCCCGCTCAGGGGAGTCGCGGCCTCGCGGGCGCGTTCTGCGGCGTATATTCTCCAGGATGCGGGCTCGTGATAGGCCGCCCTCGATGTCACGGTGATCCTCACGACATCAAGGCCGAAATTCACTTGCGAGCTCATCTACGCCGAGTTCGCCGACACCATCCTCGCCGCACGACGATCGAGGTCAGCCCGCTGCGAACGCTCGATCGCTGCCGAAGTAATGGTGATTGCCACCATCGAAGGGACCGGAGGGAAATCCATTGATACAAGCGAAAGGCTACGCCACACACGACGAGAGCGCCACGTTCGGCCCGTTCAGCTTCGAGCGCCGCGACCTCAGGGCAAACGACATTCTGCTCGACATTCAGTACTGCGGTATCTGCCACTCGGACATTCATCAGGCCAAGAACGAATGGGCGGGGATGATGCCGGCGACGTACCCGATGGTTCCGGGACACGAGATCGTCGGCAAGGTGACTCGGGTTGGCGATGCGGTTACGAAATTCAGCGTTGGCGATACCGCCGGCATCGGGTGTTTCGTCGATTCCTGCGGCGAATGTCCAAGCTGCAAGAGCGATATCGAGCAGTACTGCCAGAAGCATTGCGCGTTCACATACAACGGCACGGAGATGGACGGGGTGACGCCGACGTTCGGCGGCTACTCCAACAACTACGTCATTGCCGAAGACTATGCGTTGAAAGTCAGGGCCAGCGGAGATTTGTCCGGCGTCGCTCCGCTGCTCTGCGCCGGCATAACGACCTATTCGCCACTCAAACGATTCGGTGTCGGCCCGGGTCAGAAAGTGGGCGTCGTCGGACTCGGCGGGCTCGGTCACATGGCCGTGAAGCTTGCCGTTGCGA
>DATKCN010000066.1:0-2685 GCA_035513175.1 Thermomicrobiales bacterium | reverse complement strand
CAGCTCCAGGGTGACAAGGCGCTCAGCCTGGCGGCGGTACTGTCGCCGGTGGGGTCCGCGCAGGAAGCGATCGCACTGGGCGACGAGGCGGCGGCACGCGGCGATCGCGACGAGGCGGTCCTTCGCTACGTGCGCGCCGCGGAGCTCCAGCCGGGCGATTCCGCGACCATCCACAAGATCGGGCTGATGCACGACGAGATGGGGAACGCCTCACTCGCGGTCACGGCATACCGGTTGTCGCTGGAGGCTGACGGGAACTACGCCCCGGCGCACGAGTCCCTGGGGTTGCTGCTGATGCGGGGGCGCAAACTCGACGAGGCCCGGCAGATGCTGCAGCGGGCGGTGGCACTGGAGCGCTCGCGCTGGCGCAGCCAGAACGGACTGGGAATCCTCGCGGACCTGGATGGACGGTTCGAAGATGCGGTGGGTCACTACCGTTCGGCGATGGCGCTGCAGCCGGCCTCGGCCATGGTGGTGACGAATCTCGGGTACTCCTACTATCTCCAGTCACGCTACAACGAAGCCAGCAAGCACTTCGAACATGCTTTGGTACTGGAGCCGCGATACTTCATAGCACGACGTAATCTGGCAATCATCCACGTCCGGGAGCGCGAGTTCGACAAGGCGTTGCGGCTGCTTGCGGCCGGTGGCGATACCGCGGCGGCCTACAACGACCTGGGCTACCTGTGCATGCTGGCCGGAGAGTATTCCGCAGCGCGAAGCTTCCTCAACCGGGCCATCGAACTCTCGCCGACCTACTACGCGCGGGCGCATGAGAACCTGGACACCCTGGCGCGTCGCGAGGCGCGCGGCGCGGCACCGGCGAAGGTCACCGACCAGATCAGCCGTGCACAGCGCCTCGAGGCACTCCCGTCCTCGACGGCAGACACGCCCGGCCAGACGGCGCGCACCCTGCCCTTGCCCGACACCTCCACGTCCGCGCCGGTAAAGGCCATGGAGTCGCAAGTCCAGTCGGGCCCGCTGCTGCAGCAGCGCCTGGATGCAACCGGGCCGTGGCTGGCCGGTCTCGCCGATGAGGACTTCACCGTTCAGCTCATGGCCACCAATGGCGACGCGGAAGACGCCCTCGAGCGTTTTCTACGCGAGCAGGCCGAACGCGGGCTGCTGGAGAACACCTACGTGTACCGGCGGCCAGGCACGGGCGGGAAGCGCTATTACGTCTTGTACAGAAGCTTTGCTGCATTCTCGCAGGCAACGAACGCCGTGGAGGAGCTTCCGGAACCATTGCGGGGCATGAAGCCCTACGTTCGTCGAATCAAGCAGCTCCGATTCTCGGGCTAAGGGCCCGTGCCATAATGACTTCTACATTCGCCCGCCTCTGAGCCGCCGCCTTGTCCTGATCACGTCGTTGTGTCGCTCACCTGAAAGCGGCGAAAGGCAAGAGCACACAGTCCGACGAGCACGACACCGGGGGCTGCGAGTGTCAACCAGACAGTTGCCAGCGCCGCCTGGTACTCACCCGTTGCAGCGAGCACCTTCAGCCCCAGCGCCGCCGCTGCAGCCAGCGTCGCGATCAGGATCACGACCTTGCCGAAGTATTCGGCCAGGGTGCGCCCCATGAACTCGAAATCGACCCGCCCGACGGGCACCGGGCGTGCCGGAAGCAGCAGGCAGACCAGATTCTCGAGGCCGTAGAGCAACAGGTTGAACGGCATGAGGAAAAGCGCAGCGAGCGCCAACCACCGCGCTGCGTCGCCTGCGAGGAAGAACCACGCGCTCACAAACAGGACGAGTTCGATCGCACTGCTCACGAGCATTGCAACCACGAGCTGGCCAATACAGATTTGACAGGCGCTCAGAGGCAACGCCTTGTAGAGCTCGAGGCTGTCCAGTTCGGCGCGAAAGTCCAGCACCAGCGCCTTCGGTAACACAAAAGTCGCAAACAGGAACACCACGGCGACCCGCGCCATGACTTCGTCAGGTGCGGTCGTGATCGCCAGGATCGGCCCGGTGATGATCGCGACGAGCGTGAAAACAGCGATGATCCGACCGCCATTACGATACGCGTTGATGGCCTGGCGCCATGCGATCGGCCCGATGCCCAGGAGGTAAGGGGCGCGGCCGAGCGAGCGCCCTGACGTTTTCTGGCTGGTCATCAGCGGCCCGCCACGCAGCATGCGCTGCCAGCGCTTGCTGGCTCGACTGCTCTGGATGAGCGATTGCTCGAAGGTGCGGCGGTCGAGCGCGACGATCGCGCACAGCAATGCCGCATTGATGGCAATCCCCGCGCTCGCCCAGGTGATCAGCTCCGGAGCCAGCTCACGCGAGAGGAGGATTCTCGTAAAGACCACGAAAGGCGCCAGCAGGAGTTCTCCCGTCGGGGAGTGTCGAAACTGTCTGATGATTTCGACGAGACCGGGGCCGGACACGAGGCTTGTGTACAGGATCCAAAGCCCGACCCCGATGATGGCAAACAGGGCAGCACGGCGACGCCATCGCGTGCCACCGGCGCTGTCAAGCATGAGATTGCACAGCGTCATCGCCGTGCTCGCCATCTGGACAAAGAGCAGCGTCAGAGCCGACGCGACGAATGCCGCCAGCCCGGTGCTTGCGCTGCGAGGCAGGATGAGGGCGATGATGGCCGCGTTCACGCACGCACCGAAGAAATAGACGCAGAATTTATAAACCACGAGATCGCGCCGGAGAAAGGGGCCGGCCAGGAGG
>DATKCN010000065.1:0-6929 GCA_035513175.1 Thermomicrobiales bacterium | reverse complement strand
CGCCAGGTCAGCGGCAATGTAGCCGCCCATCGAGTGCCCGACGACGCTGGCCCGCTCGATGCCTGCCTCGTCCATCCAGGTCGCCAGCTGCCGGGAGGCGTCACGTAGGACGAAGGTGGCCTGCCGCCTGCTGAGTGGGCGCGAGCGGTTCGCGCCGAAGCCGGGCAGCTCGATGGCGTACACGTGGTGTTCGCGCGCCAGCGCCGGGATGTTGCGCTGCCACCAGCGCGACGACGCCGACAGCCCGTGCACCAGCACCAGCGGCGGCCCTGCCCCTACGTCCTCCCGCACGACCGGGAATGCTCGCGCCCCACGCTCCCTGCCCACTACTCCCTGTTCCCTGAAAACTGGTATGGTCAGGGGTCGAATCAGCGTGGTCTCGCGCGACTCGTGAAGGATCATCTCTGTCATGAAGCCGATCCGCACCTTTTCGATTATCCCATCACTTCCACCCGAGCTCGAACGCCTGCGCGACATCGCCAACAACATCCGCTGGGCCTGGGACCCCGACTCGATCGCCCTCTTTCGTCGTCTCGACGACGATCTCTGGCACGCCACCCGCAACAATCCGGTGCTGATGCTCGGCACGATCGATCAATCGCGCCTGGAAGAAGCGGTGGCCGACGAGGGGTTCCTGCTGCATCTGGAGCGGGTGGCCCGCGATCTGGACGCCTACATGTCCTCGTCAAGCACATGGCATGCCCGCGAGCATGGCGCGGCGGCAGCGCCGGAGATCGCCTACTTCTCGCCCGAGTTCGGACTGACCGACGCGTTGCAGATCTTCGCGGGCGGGCTGGGGCTGCTGGCCGGAGACCACCTCAAGTCGGCCAGCGATCTGGGAGTGCCGCTCGTCGGCGTCGGCCTGCTCTACCAACAGGGCTACTTTCGCCAGACGCTCAACGACGCCGGCTGGCAGCAGGAGTTCTACGAGACGAACGACTTCCACAACCTGCCGCTCACGTTGCAGCGCAACCTGGACGGCACGCCGCTGCTGATTCCGTCGCCGCATCCGGGCCGCACAGTCTACGCGCAGGTCTGGAAGGTGCAGGTCGGGCGCATCGCGCTCTACCTGCTGGACACCAATATCGACGCCAACGAGCCACGGGACCGCGACATCACCGATCAGTTGTACGGCGGCGATCGAGAGACCCGCATCCGGCAGGAGATCGTGCTCGGCATCGGCGGCTTCCGGGTCCTGCGCGCGCTGGGCATCGCTCCAGCTGTCTTCCATATGAATGAAGGCCACTCGGCGTTTCTGGCGCTGGAGCGGGTGCGCTGCCTGATGCAGGAGCACGGGCTGACGTTCGACGAGGCCCGCGAGGCCGCCTCCGCCGGGCTGGTGTTCACGACCCACACGCCGGTCATCGCCGGGCACGACGCCTTCCCATCCGATCTGATCGAGCGCTACCTGGGGGAGTATCGCGCCCTGCTCGGCATCTCCCAGGCCGAGTTGATGGCGCTGGGACGCCTGCATCCGGCGGATCCGAATGAGCTGTTCGGCATGACCGTGCTGGCGTTGCGCATGGCCGCGTACAGCAACGGCGTCAGCCGTCTGCACGGGCAGGTCAGCCGGGGCATGTGGCAGGAGCTGTGGCCGGGGGTGCCGGTGGACGAGACGCCGATCGGTCACGTCACCAACGGCGTGCACCTGCGCTCGTGGGTCTCCGAGGAGCTGGACCATTTCTACGACCGCTACATCGGCTCGCGTTGGCGCAGCCAGCCATCCAGCAACGGGCTCTGGCAGCAGGCGGCGCGCATCCCGCTGGAGGAGCTATGGCGCATCCACGAGCGGCGCCGCGAGCGGCTGGTGGTCTTCGCCCGCCGCTGCCTGCAGCAGCAGTTACGCCACCGCACCGTCTCGCAGGCTGAGATCGATGTCGCCAACAGCGTGCTTGACCCGGAGATTCTGACGATCGGCTTCGCGCGCCGCTTCGCGACGTACAAGCGGGCGACGCTGCTGTTCCAGGACATGGAGCGCCTGGAACGCATCGTCAGCAACGGCGACCGACCGGTGCAGTTCATCTTCGCTGGCAAGGCGCACCCCCGCGATGACGCGGGTAAGGAGCTGATCCGTCAGATCCTGTCGCTGGTGCGGCAGCCCGCCTTCCGGCATCGCATGGTCTTTATTGAAGACTACGACATGGAGATTGCCCGCTTCCTGGTGCAGGGCTGCGATGTCTGGCTCAACAATCCCCGCCGCCCGCAGGAGGCCAGCGGCACCAGCGGCATGAAGGCCGCCGCCAACGGTGTGCTCAACTTCAGCACCCTCGACGGCTGGTGGGACGAGGCATGGGACGCGGCAGCCGAGAACGGCACGCCAGTCGGCTGGGCTATTGGCCGTGGCGAGACGTACGAGGACACCGGTTACCAGGACCAGATCGAATCGGACGACATTTACGACGTGCTGGAGCGCGACATCGTGCCGCTGTTTTACGAGCGTGGACCAGACCGCCTGCCACGTGAGTGGGTCGCGCGCATGCAGGCCACCATCGAGCGTCTCTGCCCGTTTGTGAACATGCACCGCGTCGTGCGCGATTACACCAACGATTTCTACCTGCCGGCCGCCGCGCAGTACCGCGCGCTGGTCGCGCCCGATATGGAAGGGACGCGGGAGCTGGCCGCCTGGCGCAAGCGCGTCACGACGCACTGGAGCCAGGTGCGCGCCACACCCCTGGACAGCGATGACTCCAACGACCTGCATGTCGGCGCGCCGATGCAGACGCGGGCGCTGGTGCGGCTCGGCGGGCTCGACCCATCCGACGTTGTCGTCCAGCTCTATGCCGGGCGCCTGGATTCACATGGAGACATCGCCGACGCGACGCCGTCCCCAATGCGCCTGGCGGGCAAGGACGGCAAGGACGCGTGCGTCTACGAGTCGGAGGCGATTCCCTGGCGGGCCAGCGGCCTCTACGGCTACACGATCCGCGTGCTGCCCCACCACCCGCGTCTGAACTCGAGCTTCATCCCCGGCCTGATCACGTGGGCTGGCGAGTGAGTAGCGGGCAGGGCCTGGCGATATCCAAAGGCGCTCATTCCTTAACACATTCATATGATTGCCTTTAGATTCTCCGCATCCCTCGGTGGCGCCGGCCAGTGCGTCAAAGGCTGCCAGCCGCCTCGACCCCGGCCTGTCATCCTGAGTAGTTGACCACAGGGGTCTTGTCATGGAACTCGCCCCCTGGCTGTCATCCTGAGCGGAGTGCAGCGAAGCGGAACGCAGTCGAAGGATCTGCTCCGCTGCTGTCAGCCTGGCATCGAGTAGGTCCTTCGACTCCACTTCGTTACGCTCAGGATGACAGGTCATAGGGGCGCGCACGGTGACAGGACGCCGTGTGCTCGCCGGGGCGAGTAACGGGGCGCCGATCGCGTCACATTTGCGTATCTGCCGCCATCATGCTAGGGTCGAACGACCGGCGGGCCGCAGACACACTGTGTTAGGGAGGCATCCGTGAGTGGTCAAACGGTGTTTGGACGAACGGCACGGCTTCGCGAAACGCAGGCGGCGTTCCGTCGCGCAATCACCGATCCAGTCTTCATGCGGCGGTTCAAGGAAGCCGGAGACGACGCCTGTGACTTCACGACCGGCAATCCGCACGAGATGCCACTGTCGGGGTATGTCGAGGCACTGCAGCGAGCAGCAGAACCACATCATCCGAATTGGTTCGCCTATGGAGCCAATCAACCCGTTGCTCGGGCGGCGGTCATCGAGTCGTTGCTCTCACGCATGGGTCTGCCGTTCGAGCAAGCGGACATTTATCTGACCGCGGGCGGGGCCGGGGCGATCGACGTCGGGATCAAAGCCGTCACCAGCCCTGGTGACGAGGCGATCTTCTGCCTTCCGCCATGGTTCTTCTACGAGTTCATGGTCGTCGAGGCGGGCCTCACCCCGGTGAAGGTCCCCATCGACCTGTCATCATTTGACCTCGACTTGGCGGCCATCGAAGCAGCCATTACGCCCCGCACCCGTCTGATTATCGTCAACACGCCGAACAATCCGACTGGCAGGATCTACCGTCCGGAACTACTGAAGGATCTGGCGTTGTTGCTGGACGAGGCGTCCCGGCGACATGGGCGCGAGATCTACCTGCTCTCTGATGAGGTGTACAACCGCATTGTGTTCGACGGCATCGAGTTCCACAGCCCGATGGAGTTCTATCCCAACTCGATGTTGGCATATTCGTACGGAAAGACGCTGCTCACGCCCGGCGATCGCAACGGCTATCTGGCAGTGTCCCCGCACGCCACGCACCGCGAGGCGTTGCAAGAGAGTGCGAACCTTGCGCAGATCGCCTGCGGGGCATCGTGGTCGAGCCGGATCCACCAGCACGCGATTCCCGACCTTGAGAAGCTCTCAATCGACATTCCGGCGGTCGAACGGCGTCGCGATCGACTTGTCACGGAGCTACGGGGGATGGGCTATGAAGTCCATTCACCGGAGGGATCGTTCTGGCTGCTGCCGAAGTCGCCATGGGAGGACGACTGGGCCTTCTGGCAGCTCCTGATGGAGCACAACATCTTCGGCGCGCCGGGAGTTGTCCTTGAGTTTCCGGGCTTCTTCCGGTTGTCACTATCGGCGAGTGACGCGATGATCGATCGCAGCCTGCCCGGGTTCGCCGCCGCGATTGAGCACGCGCGGTCGGCAGACCCGCCAGCGCCTGCGGCACAGAGCGCGGCGCGTCGATAACGCGGGGCTGACGCCACTCTGATGCGTGGCAGAACGTGGGAACCGCCGGATCGTCGCGCGAGTGTGCGTCGCGGCTAGCCGCTGATCTCTACTCTCTAATCCCTCAGCGCCACCCTCACCAACTCCTGGCGCAGGCTGTCGAGCGCGGTGTCGTGCGAGGTCCCGGCGCCGACCAGGATCGTGGCTGGACGCAACGTCCCCAGCGCGCTCTCGTGCACCGACCCCAGCGCGAACCACTCGCCGGAGGGCGCCTTCCCGGAAGAGTATTCGGCGATCAGGCCGCCCGCGCGCATCGTCGGCGCGAGCGCCAGGTGGACGGAGTGCTCCTGATACGCGCCGCACACCATGCAAATCTGCGCTGTTTCGGACAGAGCGGCTCCACAGTCCCAGCAGATCATCAGCAGCACCTCTCGCGCGTGTTCCACCAGCCCTCGCAACCTCGCCAGACGTCCCGTAGTTCTATTCCCATGGTAACCGTCAATTGTGATAGGAATGTTAAGAAGTCGGGCATGAAGGCGCGGGAATGGTCAACGCTGCCGCGTACAAACGATTCTGGCGGGCTGACATCGCCGCACACGCAGTGGCGCTAGACGCTGATCTCGACTTCGGCTTCGATCTCGACCGGGATGCCGAACGGCAGCTCGGCCATGCCGACCGCTGAGCGGGCGTGGCTGCCCGCCGCTGGCCCGTACAGCTCCAGGATCACATCCGAAAAGCCATTGATGACGGCGGGCGGCTGCTGGAAGCCGGGCGCGACGTTCACCATGCCCAGGGCTTTGAGCCAGGCCGTCACGCGGTCCAGGTCGCCCAGCTCGCGCTTGAGGCTGGCGAGGATCGACAGCGCCGTCAGCCGCGCCGCCTCGTACCCCTGCTCGACGCTGAGGTCCGCGCCGACCTTGCCGAGCGGCCGAGCGATCGTGCCGTCCGCGTTCTGCGGCCCGTGCCCGGAAATGAACGCACGCGTCCCCCGCACCCGCACCCACGGAAACGGCAACGTCAACCCCGGCGGCAGCCGCATCGGTTCCGGTAGCGTGAGTCCCAGCGCTGCCAACCGCTCCTCAACACGCATGTTCCGCCCTTTCCGTACTCCCGATCCGGTGTCCCGCCTCATTGTGCCTCTACAATGCACGTGGTCAGCCTTTGCCGGTCCCGCGCGACACGCCACGAAAGGTCGTCACATGTCCACGCCACGCGCCCTCGGCGAACGCCCGGCCATGTTTGGCCGCGACATCCGCCGCTCCAACCCCGTCATCACCCACGGCGACGGCATTTACCTCTATGACCGCGACGGCAACAGCTATATCGACGCCTCGTCCGGCGCAGTCTCCGTCATCAGCATCGGACATGGTCGCCGTGAGGTGGCCGATGCGATGGCCGCGCAGGCCGCGAAGCTGGCCTACGTCTACGGCGGGCTTCTGCAGCACGAGGCTGGCGAGGCGCTGGCCGCCGAGGTGATCCGCTTCACCCCCGGCAACCTTAACCGCGTCATGTTCGTGTCGGGCGGCTCGGAGGCCAACGAGTCGGCCATCAAGCTGGCCCGCCAATACCAGCTGCTGCGCGGACATCCCGACAGGCACATCGTCCTCTCGCGCAGGCGCAGCTACCACGGGATGACCCTCGGCGCGCTCTCTATCAGCGGGTACGAGCAGCGCCGCCGCTTCTTCGAACCGCTGCTGCTCTGGGAGCCGCAGGTTGCCGAGCCATATCGCTACCGTTGCGCGCTGTGTCAGAACGACGCCGCCTGCACGCTGGCCTGCGCCGACGACCTCGAGCGCGCCATCGACGCGGTCGGCGCGGACAAGGTCTCCGCCTTCATCGCCGAGCCTGTCGTGGCCGCAGCCGGACCGGCCATCACCCCCGCCCCCGGCTACTTCGAGCGGGTGCGCGAGATCTGCGACCGGCACGACATCCTGTTCATCGCCGATGAGGTCGTGACCGGCTGGGGGCGCACCGGCAAATGGTTCGGCATCGAGCACTGGGACGCCGTGCCAGACGTCATCACGACGGCCAAGGGCATCTCCGGCGGCTACGTCCCGCTGGCGGCCATGCTGGTCGGCGAGCATGTGGCCGGAGTCTTCGAGGAGAGCGGGACGCCGTTCATGCACGGCTACACGTACATGGAACACCCGGTTGCCTGCGCGGCAGGGCTGGCCGTGCTGAACATCATCGAGCGCGAGGGGCTGGTCGACAACGCGGCCCGGCAGGGCGAGTACCTGATGGCGCACCTCAATGACCTGGCCGCCGA
>DATKCN010000064.1:0-2052 GCA_035513175.1 Thermomicrobiales bacterium | reverse complement strand
GCCCTTCCCCGGGCCGGGCCTGGCGATCCGCATCATCGGCGAGGTGACCGCCGAGCGGCTGGACACGCTGCGCGAGGCGGATTGGATCGTCATCGACGAGATCAAGGCGGCCGGGCTGTACCGCAGCCTGTGGCAGTCGTTTGCCATCCTGACCCCCGTCCGATCGGTCGGTGTCATGGGCGACGGCCGGACGTACGCCAACGTCGTTGCCGTGCGAGCGGTAACCAGTGAGGACGGCATGACCGCCGACTGGGCCAAGCTGCCCTACGACGTGCTGGCCCCGATCTCGAGCCGGATTGTCAACGAGGTGCCCGGCGTCAACCGCGTCGTCTACGACATCAGCAGCAAACCGCCTGCCACGATCGAGTGGGAGTAACCCCCGCGCGCCTCCCGGTCCCGGGTCAATCGTTTGTAGAAGATGAAGCGATCAGGCCCAGAGGTCGGAGCGATGGTGGGGCGACGATGCGGGCGGGCATGAGCAGCCCAAGCGTCATGGACGACGGCTGGTGGCTGACCCACGTTTGGGTGGCCGATGACGAGGGGGTCGTCGACGCGATCGCGCTCGCGCCGCTTGCCGGGCCGCCGCCAGGTACTCCGCTCGATGCCCTGGGGCCGCGGCTGGCCGGTGCGCTGTCGGGGTTGATCGCAGAAGAGGGCGGACGCCAGATGATGCGCCTGCGCATGCCAGCCGCGGCCGACGAGTCAAGGCCGTGGGAGCGGCCCCTGCTGTGCATGCTGGCAATCCGCTGGGACCCCGTGCGCGCGTCGGTAATGACGCGCGACGAGCTGGCGCGTGAGCTGCTGG
The DNA here is from genome assembly GCA_035513175.1 of Thermomicrobiales bacterium. Taxonomy (GTDB): domain Bacteria; phylum Chloroflexota; class Chloroflexia; order Thermomicrobiales; family CFX8; genus DATKCN01. The sequence continues at coordinate 1,247 of DATKCN010000064.1, read as the reverse complement.
TCGGCTTCGCTGCTGCAGTAGAGGCGGTCGGCAGGCCCGGCTGAGGCGATCAGCGCCTGGTCAACTGGCAGGGCAAAGAGACCCCTACCGCTTGGTGCCGCGGCGGTGCATGATGGAGCGCGATGGACATCCAGCTGGCCGACGAGCGACTTCTGTTGCTCGAGGAGCGGCTGACCGCGGACGAGGTGGAGCAGAAGGCGTTGGACCGACGCGCGAGCGCGTTCGGGAGCGGGATCGGCTCATTCCTGCAGCGGCCGAAGCCGGAGGACATCACTCTCGTCGGACGCCAGCGGCGGCTGGTCCCCTTCTGGCACGTGGCCGCGCGCGCCGTGTACGTGTATGAGCGCTCGCGCGACTACACCGTGCCGGGCAGCTCGCAGGAGGTTACCGCCGTGACGATCGACGGTCAGCGTCGCGAGCTTGACCAGGCTCTCGGCGGCCAACGGGCGTTCCGCGTGTCGGCCCTGGAGCACTGCCGCAACGAATTTCGCCACGAGTCATTCGTGGACGGCACGAGCGGCGGCGCCGTCGCCGAGGGCGCTGCGTTGATCACCGGTCCGCTCTCCGAGATCGGCGACCCGGCCAGCCTTTCAGCCGAGGAAACCGTCGTCGTGCCGCCAGAGCAGCGCGCGTCGTTCGTCGTCCGCCAGGCCCTGACAGAAGTCATGCGGCCGGTCCAGGCAGACAGGATCCTCGAAGAGGCGATCGCCCTGGAACGGACTGACCTGTACTACCGCCCCGTTTGGGCGTTCGAGTTCATCTGGCAGGGGCGTGACAAGCGCGCCGTTGTCGAGGTCGACTCGATAACCGGTCAGGCGGCCACCGGCAAGCCGCTGCTGGGCCAGATCAAGGGCATGCTGAACCGCGACGTGCTGTTCGACGTCGGCGGTGACACCCTGGGCCTCCTCATCCCCGGTGGCAGCATCGCCGTGCGGCTCGTTCAGGCAGCCGTCGACAAGAAGTAGCCGGCACGAGGGGCTTACCGCACGACGCGGTGCGGCGATAGACTCCGGTTGAGGTGATTCCCCCTCGCAGCCTCGTCATCCCGGGACTACGCGAGCGCCCCTACCACCCGTGGCGGACGGATGTCGCCAGCGCCGTCTCGATCGTCGTCGGACAGCCGTACCTCTGGCTGCTGGGCGTCCTGGGCGTCGCGCTGCGCGGCGGAATCGTGTTGCTGGCGCTGCCGATCGTGGTTCTGCCCACCCAGGTCGAGGTCCGGCTCGCGCTGGGCAGCAACCTTGGCT
>DATKCN010000063.1:0-4624 GCA_035513175.1 Thermomicrobiales bacterium | reverse complement strand
CATCAAAGGCACGCGGATGGTCGCACCTGGAAGGCGCGGCGTCCAGCCACAGCGCTGCGCGGGGCAACGGCCCCTTGACATCCCGGTCATTCGGACGATAGTAGTGGCTCAACACTGCGACATCGTTGGACCCCTCGTATTGTCTTGTCCGCCACCATTGATCGCTCGCCACGGCCACGTTCCAGACTTCGATGATTGGACGCACAAATGGCGAGCCTGACAACGCCGCTGAGCAGCTTCGTCGGACGTGAGGCCGACATCGCGCGGGTGTGCAGCCTGCTGTCCTCCACCCGGCTGTTGACGCTGACCGGACCGGGGGGCGTTGGCAAGACGCGCCTCGCCCTGGCGGCTGCTGCGTCGCTCGCGGACACGTTTCGCGACGGGGTCGCCTTCGTCTCGCTGGCTGCCGTCACCGACCCGGCGCTGGTCGGCTCCGCCATCGGAACGGCGCTCCGCCTGGCGGAACGGGGTAGCCACGCGCCTGGGGACATCCTCGCAGGCTATCTCGCGGACAGGGAGCTGCTGCTCGTCCTCGATAACTTCGAGCAGATCGTGGATGCCGCGCCGCTCGTCTCCGACCTGCTGCACGCGGCGCCGGGTCTGCGGGCGCTGGTCACCAGCCGCGTGTCGTTGCGCATCGACGGCGAACAGGAGTGCCTCGTGCAGCCACTGGCCCTCCCAGCCCCTGACGCGACGGCCTCGCTGGAGCACCTGCGCGCGTATGAGGCAGTCGCGCTGTTCGAGCAGCGCGCCAGGGGGAGCCGGGTCGACTTTCAGCTCACTGAGGGCAACGCCGCAGTCGTGGCGGAGATCTGTCGCCGGCTGGATGGGTTGCCGCTGGCCATCGAGCTGGCGGCCGCGCGCGTGAAGCTGCTTGCGCCCGCCGCGTTGCTGGAACGGCTGGATCGGCGCCTGCCGCTGCTGACCGGGGGATCGCGCAACCTGCCGGCCCGCCAGCAGACGATGCGCGACGCCATTGCCTGGAGCTACGACCTGCTATCGCCCGACGAACAGCGCCTGCTGCGGCAACTCGCGGTCTTCAGTGGCGGCTGGACGCTGGTCGCCGCTGAGGCGATCTGCCAGCTCGACGCGGACAACCTTGGGGTATTCGACGGGCTGGCTTCGCTGGCCGACAAGAGCCTGCTGCGCCAGACGGCGCATCCGGACGGGTCGGGAGTGTCTGGGCGCTTCGGCATGCTGGAGACGATTCGAGAGTACGGGCTGGAGCAGCTGGAGCAGTCCGGCGAGGCCATGGCCATGCGAGACCGGCATGCCGATTATTACACCGGCGTGGCGGAGGAGGCTGCGCCGCATCTTAGAGTATCTGATGGCGTTATGTGGCTCAGCGTCCTCGACGCCGAACACAGCAACGTTCTGGCCGCACTCGACTGGCTGCTGCTACAGCAAGACACGGAACGCGGGTTGCGGCTCGTCGGAGCGCTGCGGGAGGTCTGGGTCTCGCGCGGTCGCCTCACCGAAGGCATGACCCGCGCTGAAGCGTTCCTGGCCTTGCCGGGCGCGGCGGCGCGGACGCCAGCGCGTGCCCGCGCCCTGATGACGGCGGCCGGGATGGCGCTCTGGCAGCACGACGATGCCGTCGCGATCGCGCTCAGCGAGGAAGCCCTGTCCATCTGGGAGGAGGTCGGCGATCGGTCGCATGCTCCGTACATCTACAACACGTTGGGCATGGCCTCAGGTTCATATCGACGAACAGCAGCGCCGGACGACGAACGGGCTGGATACGAACGGGCGCGGGTGTACCTCGAGCGTGGGCTCAGCCTGGCGCGCGAGATCGGCGACACGACAAACCTTGGCTATATCCTCAACAACCTTGGCATCGCCGCGCAGATTCTAGACGAGCTCGACCTGTCGACGGCGCACTTTACCGAGGCGCTCGCAGTAGCTCAGTCGCTCGGCGACACGAATATGACGGCCCTCGTCAGCCACGGTATCGGACGTCTGGCCTACCTGCAAGGCGACCATCTGCGCGCGGCGACCATGTATCGTGAAAGTCTGCGGCTCTTTCACGAGGTGGGCGCGGGCTGGGGCATCGCGCTAGCGCTCGATAAGCACGCCATCATCGCGCACCTGCGGCACGATGCCGCGCGCGCGGCGCGTCTGTTCGGCGCCGCGGAGGCGCTGCATGCACGCATCGGCTCACCGCCATCAGTCTCCCAGCGCCAGGACCAAAAGCTGGCGGTCCCAGCGGTGCGCGCGGCGCTCGGTGAGACAGCGTTCGACGCCCTGTTGGGCGAAGGCCGCGCCATGTCCCTGGATCAAGCAGTCGCCTATGCGCTGGAAGCGCCCGCAACGCCGGAGCCGGACGCGTCAGGCACGCACAAGGGTCTGACGCCGCGCGAGCTGGACGTGCTGCGCCTCGTCGCCACTGGCCTGACCGATGCAGAGGTCGCCGAGCAGCTCTTCCTCAGCCGCCGCACCGTCAGCTCGCACCTCACCTCGATCTACACCAAGCTGGGCGTCTCGTCCCGCGCTGCCGCCACCCGTTATGCGGTGAACAACGGGCTTGCCTGACGATACGGGCTGTTGGATGGCCGCACTCCGTGGCGAGAGAGTCTCGAAGCGATTGCCACGCCGTCATTCCCTCTTGACTTTCCGGACAATGAGTTCATAGTAGAAGCATCGTCACAACGCTATATATGTGTGGCCCGCGTCACGTCGTTGTCGGTCGCTCGCAGCTATCACCGTTCACTCATCGATGATGGAACACACACATGCCAAGCCTGCCAGCCTATCTCAGCAGCTTCGTCGGTCGTGACGCGGAGATCGCGCGCATCACGGACCTGCTGTCCTCCACCCGCCTGCTGACGCTCACTGGGCCCGGCGGAGTCGGCAAGACGCGCCTCGCGCTGGCCGTGGCGGAATCGGTTGCGGGCTCGTTTCGTGACGGCGTCGCGTTCGTTCCGCTGACTCCCGTCACCGACCCCGCGCTGGCCGGCACGGCAATCGAGGCCGCGCTGGGCCTCGCGGAGCGCGGCGGCCGAGCGCCGGGCGAGACACTGGCCGCACATCTCGCGGACAGGGAGATGCTGCTCGTCCTCGACAACTTCGAGCAGATCGTTGAGGCCGCGCCGCTGATCGCCGACCTGCTACACGCGGCTCCGCGTCTCACGGTGCTGGTCACCAGCCGAGTTACCCTGCGTGTCAGCGGCGAGCAGGAGGTCAGCGTGCAACCGCTCGCGCTCCCCGACCCCGATCGTCCACCTCCCATCGAGCAGTTGCGAGCGTACGAGGCCATCGCCCTGTTCGGCCAACGTGCCAGGGAAGGCCAGCTCGACTTTGAGATCACCGCCCAAAACGGATCCGTCGTGGAAGAGATCTGTCGCCGGCTGGACGGCTTGCCGCTGGCGATCGAGTTGGCCGCGGCGCGGATCAAGCTGCTCTCGCCTGCCGCACTGCTGGAGCGGCTGGACCGGCGGCTGCCGCTGCTCACAGGCGGCGCGCGCAACCTGCCCGCCCGCCAGCAGACGATGCGCGACACGATCGCCTGGAGCTACGACCTGCTCGATGCTGCCGATCAACGGCTATTCCGGCAACTGTCGGTCTTCAGCGGCGGCTGGACGCTGGAGGCGGCCGAGGAGATCTGCCAGGTCGACGCGGACGGCCCAGACGTGTTTGACGGACTGGCGTCACTAGCGGACAAGAGCCTGCTGCGGCGGATCATGCCCATCGAACAGCTGGGCGCCGGGCGCTTCGCCTTGCTGGAGACCGTGCGGGAATACGGTCTGGAGAAGCTGGACCAGTCCACTGAAGCCACGCTTATTCACGACCGGCACGCTATGTATTTCGCGGCGCTGGCCGAACGGGTAGATCCCCACCTGCACGGTCCCGATCCCGCGCCGTGGCTCAGCGTCCTCGACACCGAGCACGGCAACCTGCTGACCGCGCTTGACTGGCTGCTGCGGCGGGAAGACACGGAACGCGGAGCGCGGATGGTTGGAGCGTTGCGCGAATACTGGTATATGCGCGGGCGTTCCTCCGAAGGCGTGGCCCGCGCCGCGGCGTTCCTGAAGCTGCCAGCGATGTCGGTGGCCGGCAGCGCCCGCGCCCACGCGCTCGAAACAGAGTCATGGCTCACGCACTGGCTGGGCAACTCCGCACGGTCAATCGCGCTCGGCACGGAGGCGTTAGCCATCTGGGACGACCTCGGGGACCGTGCGCGCAGCGCGCAGCTCTACAATTCGCTGGGCCTCGCAGCGCAGGAAGTGCTGGACATGGTTCAGGCACAGGAATACTGGGTTCGCGGCCTCGCCCTGGCGCGTGAGACGAGCGACACACAGACGCTTGCGCGGCTGCTCGCCAATGTCGGCCACGCGGCGCACGTCCTTGGCGATCTGGATGTCGCGGCAAAGCACCTGACAGAGGCGCTGGCGGTTGCCGAAGCCAACGGCCACAAGGAGATAACCGGTTTGGTGAAACACATTCTCGGGCGGCTGGAGTGGCAGTATGGCAACCACCGTCGCGCGACCGAGCTCTTCCGAGAAAGTCTTGAGCTCTACCAGGATGTCGGCAATACCTGGGGCGTGGCCCGCGCGGTTGGCAAGCTGGCAATCATGGCGCAGACCGTCGGTCACGACGCGCCACGAGCCGCCCGGCTGTTTGGCGC
>DATKCN010000062.1:0-8370 GCA_035513175.1 Thermomicrobiales bacterium | reverse complement strand
CTGGGTGGCGCGGCGCCGTGACACTGGACGGTTTCGATGACCGCGAAACGCCCGCCGGTCTGCTGCGCGCCGACCAGCACGTTCCACCGATTGCTTGCCTGCGTGGCGATCATTTTTCACCTCCCGTCCAGTGACTGGCTCTCCGCGCCGGAACGCGGAGCCGCGCTGCTGTCCTGCACTGCATAGTGAGGCAACGGGCCGAAGCAAGACAGCCACGCGACCCCTACAGTTGGCGCGTTGCCGCGAGTGTGGGGGTAGCGTCTCCCTTTTTCCACCGAGGGCGGCGGTGCTACGATTTGCCGGCGCCGCTGAGGGTTGACGACGGAGGGAACCGGCGTGGACGCGGGGGAATTGCTGCAGTTCAGCCAACGCCTGCGGCGGCTGCGGGAGGCAGCCGGGCTGACGCAGGAGGATCTAGCCGAGCGCGCCGGGCTCAGCGTGAAGGCGATCGGCGCGCTGGAGACCGGGCGGCGGCAACGGCCGTACCCGCACACCGTGCGGGCGCTGGCGGACGCGTTAGGGCTTTCCGAGGACGCGCGGGCGGAACTGGCCGGGTCGGCGCCGAAGCGTGAGCGGACGCCCGCCGTCGCCGCGCCAGCGCGCCCGCTTTTGCCGTCAGCGCCGACCTCGTTGATCGGGCGCGAGCGCGAGCTGGTCGAGGTCAGCGGGCTGCTGCGTGGCGGGACAGCGCGCATGGTCACGTTGACCGGCCCTGGGGGCGTCGGCAAGACGCGGCTGGCGCTGGAGGTGGCAGCGGACCTGAGTGACGCGTTTCCCGGCGCAGTCGGATTCGTCCCGCTGGCGCTGGTTGGCGATGCCGGACTCGTGCTTCCCATGGTTGCCCAGGCGATCGGGCTGGAGGAGACAGGGGCCACGAGCGTGCGCGAGATGCTGGTCGCGCGGCTCGGGAATCAGCCCTCGCTGCTGGTCTTCGATAACGTCGAGCACGTGCTTGCGATTGCGCCCGAGGTGGCGGACCTGTTGGCCAGCTGTCCGGGCCTCATGCTGCTGGTCACGAGCCGCGCGCCGCTGAGAATCCGGGCCGAGCATGAGTATCCCGTCAGGCCGCTGGCGTTGCCGGAGCTGAGCCGCGTCCCGACGCTGGAGGAGGTCGCGCCGGTCAGCTCGGTGCAGCTGTTCGTAGAGCGCGCGCGGGCGGCCGCGCCGGACTTCGAGCTGACACAGGCGAATTGCGCGGCGGTCGCGGCGGTGTGCCGGCGCCTCGACGGGCTGCCGCTGGCGCTGGAGCTGGTGGCCGCGCGGGTGCGCGTGCTGAGCCCGACCGAGCTGCTGGCCCGTCTCGACCGGCTGCTGCCGCTGTTGGTCGGCGGTTCCCGCGATCTGCCCGAACGGCAGCAGACGATGCGCGCGGCGATCGACTGGAGCCACGAGCTGCTCGCTCCGTCACAGCAGGCGCTGTTCCGGCGGCTGTCGGTGTTTGCCGGCGGCTGGACGCTGGAGGCCGCCGAGGCGGTGACTGCCTGGGGTGAGATCGCGGCAGAGGACGTCATCGAGCTGCTGTCGGGACTGGTCGAGCAATCGCTGGTGGTGGCCGAGGCCAGCACGCAGGGGACGACCCGCTACCGGATGCTGGAGATGATCCGGCAGTTCGCCGCCGGGCGCGTGGAGGATGCGGGTGAGACGATGGCGCTGGCAGAGCGGCGCCTGCACTGGTGCCTGTCGCTGGCGCAGCTGGCAGCGAGCGAGCTGCGTGGCGCGGGACAGCAGATCTGGCTCAACCGGCTCGAAGCCGAGCACGACAATTTGCGGGCGGCGTTGGCATGGTGCGAGCAGGACGTTGCCCGAGGCGCCGCCGGGCTACAACTGGCCGCGGCGCTGTGGCGCTTCTGGTCAACGCGCGGCTATCTCACTGAGGGCCGGCGCTGGCTGGAGTCGGCGCTGTCAGCCAGTGACGACGCCCCACCCGCCGTGCGGGCCGAGGGGCTTAATGCCGCCGGGAACCTGGCGCGTGACCAGGGCGATCACATCTACTCGGCCGAGCTGCATGAAGCGGCCCTCGCGTTGCGGCGTGCATTGGGGGACCGACGTGGCGTCGCCATGTCGCTCAACAACATCGGCACGGCACTGGCGGACCAGGGCGAATACCATCTGGCCGCGCTGCGCTATGACGAGGCGCTCGCCATCTTTCGTGAGCTGGCATTGGAGTGGGAGATTGCCATCGCGCTGCACAATCTGGGCATCGCGCACGGAATTCGCGGAGAGTACGAGCAGGCAGTATCACTGCTGGAAGAGGCACTGGCGCTGTGGGACAGCCTGGGTGAGTCGAACTCACGGGCCCGTTCGCTGGACGCGCTGGGTGAGGTAGTGCGCAGGAGAGCTGATCTCGACCGCGCCGAAGCGCTGCATGAGACAAGCCTGGCGCTGCGCCGTGAGCTGGGCGATACACGTGGAACCGCGATCTCGCTCAGAAACCTGGGGCTGATCGCGCACTACCGGGGTGACAACGCATTGGCGGTGCGTCTGATGGAGGAATCGCTGCAACTGAACGAGAAGCTGGGCAACAGACGCGGCGTCGCGCTCACACGCGGCATCCTGGCGAGCGCCGTCCTTCAGCAGGGCGATACACAGCGCGCGCTGGAGTTGTATGGCGAGGCGCTCGACATGGATCGGGAGATCGGAACCAACGTCGGGGTTGCGGACTGCCTGTTGGGCCTGGCCGCGATCGCCGCTCAGGCGGGCGACGGAGAACGGGCCGCGCGGCTGCTGGGAGCGAGTGATGTCGTCCGTGAGGCGACGGACGAAGCAGTTGCACCGGTTGACCGGCCTGGCTACGAACGCATCGTGACGATCATCGAAGCCAGCCTGTCTCCAGCGGATTTTGTGACGGCGCGGGCTGCAGGGAGTGCGCTGACACAGGAAGACGCGATTGCCGAGGCGCTCAGCGACGACTAAGGAGTCATGCTGGCGACAGAATGGCGTCCTGGCGCGATGCCTCCGCCGAACTCTCCGGCATCAGTCTGACCTGGGTTGACGTTGTATCAAGAGCCACTCACGTGCCGCCAGCGAACGGCGCCGGCCCCGAGCAGCAGCCCGGCCAGCGCCGTGAACACGGGAATGCCGACCTCAGGCGTACCGCCGAGGTCGTGCCCGATCATGTGCGAGAGAGCATGAAATGTCAGTCCGATGCCGACTCCAAGCAGCGCGATAGCCAGGCCATCGGTAGTCGCCTTCATGGTTGCCAGCAACAGTACCGCGCCAAGGCCAACCTGGAAGGCCCCGATGTCCTGCAGAAAGTGCTGGTTATAGGGCTCGAATGTGACAACTGCGTCAAAGAACGAGCGCGGGTCAACTATGGCCCACAGGCCGAGTGCAACGAGAATGCCCCCGACTGCCAACGCGACGAAGCGCGGTAAGCGCTGTTGCCAGGTCGATGACGGTGACGATGAATCGGGCGCTGCCATGTGCAAAGCTACCTTTCGCGTCTTTCGCCGAACACAGTGGCGGCGGCCGGAAGCCCTACGCGGCGGCGTCCGCGTGAGCGATGCGGCGAGAGATCTCAGGCATCTGAGCATGAATTCTACAAGAGTTGTGATATTCGTGATACAAGTAGCGATTACGTCTCCACGCGCGTGATCATTTCGCGCGCGTGGCGCGCATGCTGGTCACGTTGTGATAGAGAGTGGCGGCTATGGAGCGGTGGAAGCGGGGACTCGTCGGAACCGGATTGGCGTTTGTCGTCCTGTTCGTGGCTGGGTTCCTGCTGCTCGGGGAGCTGTTCGGGGGCTTTGCCGATCCCGACCGCTTCTTCGTCGCGCACTACGCCAATGACGCCAACCTCGCCCGCGATCTGGCGGGTGGCGTGCTGCTGGTCGCGGCGGGGCTGGCGCTGCTACTCTTTCTCGAACAGCTTACGCGCCATCTGCGAGCGCTGGGCGGATCGGACGTGGGGCTGGACGCCGCGCATAGCAGCGGCATCGTCGCGGTCACGCTGCTGCTGGCGGGCGCGGCGGCGTTGACGACGGTGACGGTTGCGCTGACGTTCGGGCTCATGACCGACGATGAGCCGCTGACAAGCCCCGCCGTCTCACTCGCGCCACAGCTTGGCTACGTGCTCGTCATGTTCCCGGCCATGTGGGCGCTGGCGCTGGCCATCGCGGCGCTCGTGTGGTCCGGCTGGCGGGTTCCGGGCTGGCCGGGCTGGTTCCGCTGGCTCAGCGTCGCGGCCGTTGTCCTGCTCCCGCTGAGCGCGTTCGCCTTCATGACGATTGTCCTGCTGCCGGTCTGGGCGCTGGGCGCGACCGTCTGGGCATGGCGCTCGCCGCTGGGGGCGCCGCAGCACGCCACGCGGTAGTCTCAGGACGCGGGGAAGTTGTCGATCAGGAACTGGTTCATGCGCGGCTCGCCGTAGTGGCGCTCGCCCTGCTGGATGGCGACGAGGGCGACGACGGAACGTCCGACGACGCTGAGCGGGATGCGGTCGGTGGGCTTGATGCATTTGGCGCAGGCGTCACAGGCGAACTGCTCCAGCTCGGCGACGCGGATAGTCTTGTTGCCGGGGGTCCTGATGGCCCGCATGGTGGTGGCCTTGTCCTTCGGCAGGCCGCCGTGGCCGTGCTGGATGCAGACGGCAGGGCGGTAGGCGTAGATGGTGCATTCTGCGTGGTCGCCGAGGAACGGGCAGCGCGTCACCTGCTCGTCGGTGGCGCGGCGCCTGGCCCGTTGCACCGTCTCAGCGTCTATGTCGCCCCGCTCGACCGCCGCGAGGATGAGCTCCTGGTCGTCCTTGAGCATCTTCAGGTTCGGGACGCAGCAGCCGCCGGCGATCGCTTTGCAGAGGCTGTGCTGAGCGGCGGTCTCATTCAAATCCAGCAGGTTGGCGCGCAGTTGCAGGTAACTGTCATTCTCTGGCATGGGCAGAGTTTATCGCACGCCATCAGGGCTTCAGCGGACCGGGACCACGCTGGAACGGCTATCGGGAGGGACGCGCGGGTTAGCGCCGCCGCTCAGCGTCACGTAGGTCACACAGCCTGATATCCGGCAAGAGCGAGCACCGCGGGGGCGCCGACGGCGACCTGGGATGCGATCTTTCCCGTGGCGTCTACCAGCACGGCCGAGGGTGTCCCGGTCGCGCCGAATGCCTGGCCGGCATTGAAGCCCTGATCGAGAACCACTGTTGAGCGCAATGCCATCGCGCGGTTGACCTCGATCGAGCCGGTCGACACGACCAGCAGTCGCGGAGCGTCCGCTGGGGGATTGGCTTCCCACGCCCGGAGGTCGGGAAGCATGCGCTCGCAGAAGCCGCAGCCGGGGTTCCAGAAGAGAATGAGGATGCTCTGCCCACGAAAGCCCGCCAGATCGACCGCGTTGCCGTCGAGGTCCGGGAGCGCCAGGGCGTGCGCGTCGTGGCCAAGCCGAGGAGCTACTGGCTGGGCTGCCTGTCCGATGGGCTGGGCCGCGCTGCCGCCATTCCCGTTGGCCACCATGCGGCCGCCACCGACCGGCGCCGGCTGGAGTGGAATGATCGGCGGGACACGGACGGCGCGGTTTACTAGCTGCTCGATAGCGTCGGCGCCGCCAGCAACCGCGCTCCCGACCGATCCGTCCGCGTTCACGATCACTGCGCTTGGCGTGCCGTGCGCCTTGTATGCGTCTGACACCTCACGGTCCTTTTGGAGCAGCGTCGTCAGGATCCCGTGTTCGGCGCTCTTGGGGCGGTTGGAGTCGGCAGTTCCACGGCTGATCAGCGCCAGGGTGAGCTTGTCCGCATGCGCTCGCTGCCAGGCGCCAAGCGTCGGCAGCAGGGCATTGCATGGGACACATCCGGGATCGGAGAAGAGGAGCATGACCGGCTTGCCGGAGGCGCGCAGGGCATCCAGCGTCATCGTCTCGCCGTAGATGCCGGGCAGATTGAAGCTGGGAGCCGGCGTGCCGATCGGAAGGCCGACAAATGCCTGAACGGGCGCGGGGCGAGCAAGGTCGTCTCCTGGAGTGAGGAGCCCTTCGAGATGTTCGAGGCGGCTGAGGATGCGGCCATTCTGCTGCAGCAGGTGCAATGTCACCCAGCCAAGCACGGCGACCAGTGCCAGGCCAATCGCTCCTGCGGCCAGCGTGGCGACCGCGGCTGTTGAAAGATCGCCGATCCAGGCCACGGCGCTCGGACCCGGATCGTCCAAACCGAGGCCAAGAAAGGCGCCGGCAATGGCCGCGAGAACGCCGTTGCGCGCGAGGGTTCTCCAGCCGATTGGTTCAGAGTGTAGCTGCCCGAAACAGTGACAGTCTGGCGTCTTGCCGCGCGCGAGGTTAACGACGATTCCGACGCAGAACAGGGCAAGCAGCGCCAGCGCGCCCGCGGCGCCAAACCAGGCGGACGCCCGTGGGATGAGGGCGAAAACGACCGCCAGTTCGGCGAGCGGCAAGCCCACGCCGAAGGCAGCCGCCAGTCTGGGAGGGACGCCGAAATCGAGCATCGCGCGCCGGGTTCCGGCTCGATCGAGGAGCTTGGCGATGCCTGACACCGCGAAGACGACAGCGAGAACAAGACGAGCGAGAAGGAGAATGAGGTCCACAGCGTCCCCCCTTTCGCGAACGGACAGCGATCGATTCCGCAGGGACCGCGATCGATGAAAGCGTTATGACCATCGTGGCGTCACGATGGCGCGACCGACGGCGAATGGGGTCTATGGTAGCAGGAAGTCAGCGTGTGACAAAGTCGCCAAGCGATCGTTCGGCGCGGATGGCCGGAGTCGGACGGCGCCGCGCATCCTGGTCGCGAGCGCGGGTGTCGGCAAGTGGTTCGAGTGAGCGACGCGCGGTAGCGGACATCACGTTCCCCAGCGGGACAAGGGCCTATGACGTTGGCACGATAGCATGCTCTGTTCGGGTGGGCCGTGTCGCAATGCGGAAAGGGTACATCGTGCAGCGGGCGAGGGGATATCCGCTGTTGAGCCACGGCCTGAGCCAGCTATCCATGTCCGCGAAATGAGTCGCGAATCCAAAGTCAAGTATTGACAGAAGATGTATAATCGGCACAGGGTGCGTCTGCTCTTCACACAAGAGATGGCGATTCCGATCGGATCCTTGGCATGTCAGCCGGGTATCTGAGCCCGGCCTCCGGCGAGGAGAGCGTATGGACGGGAAGCGCTTCGACGATCTCACGAAGGCCCTGGCGACCACTCATACCCGGCGACGTGTGCTTGGACTCGTTGGCGCGGCCATAGGCGGGCTGTTTGCCGGCTCGTCAGACACCAGCGCTGCGCCCAAATCTGACAAGCCGTCCAAGTGCTATGGCGAAGGATCGCACTGCACCAATGGCAAGCAGTGCTGTTCCGGCACATGCACCAATCGCCAATGTGCCGCCCCGCCTGCTCCCGAGTGTCTCTTTGCCACCGATTGCCCAGGCAGCGACACCGAGTGCCGGGTGCGCACCTGTGTTGGCGGCGTGTGCGGCTTCGCCAATATCGCCGCGGGAACGCCAACCGCGCAGCAGACGGCTGGTGACTGCCAGCGAAACGAGTGCGATGGCTCCGGCGGGGTCACGTCTGTCCCAGATGACACGGACGTTCCCGACGACAACAATGGCTGCACGACCGATGCCTGCGAGAATGGCGTCCCGACCCATACCCCGAAACCCGAGGGAACGCTGTGCGGTGATGGCGGAGGCACGGTGTGCAACGACACCGGGACGTGTGTCGGCTGCAATGCCCCGACGGATTGCCCCGGTAGCGACACCGAGTGCCAACAGCGCACGTGTGTCAGCGGCGTGTGCGGTGTCGTCAATACCCCGTTTGGAGTGTCCACCAGTCAGCAGATTCCTGGGGATTGCCAGCGGAATGTCTGTGACGGCTCAGGCGGAGTCACGTCCATCCCCGACAACTCCGATGTCCCCGGCGACGATGGCAACCAGTGCACCGCAAGCACCTGCCAGAACGGCACGCCAGTGCACCAACCACTCCCCGCAGGGACGTCATGCAACCAAAATGGCGGCACTGTCTGCAATGGCAGCGGGCAGTGCGTGCAGTGTTTGTCTGGTGGGATGTGCCCCAGTGGGGTCTGTTCGAATGGCGTTTGCACCTGCAACTTTTTCACGCCATGCCCTCCGGGATACACTTGCAAGACTAGTACGGGGTTGTGCCACCGCTAACGATTTGGAGACCCGGACTGACGGCGCTGGCGGGCGCCGTCAGTCCGGGTCTGAGCGTGCCGCGCGGCGGTCATGAGCCCGGCTCCCGGTTTTCATCGCGCGGCACAGACAGCGCCTATTCGCTTCGTTCGGATTGAGTAGCGGCGTGACGTGCCGCTCTGATACGATGCGGCACGGTCTGGCCCGTTGCGCTGTGAGGGGCGGGCACGCAGCATTTCAGACGTGCGTTCGATGCGAGAGATAGAAGGAGAGTCCCATGCGGCGACAGT
>DATKCN010000061.1:0-7454 GCA_035513175.1 Thermomicrobiales bacterium | reverse complement strand
TGCAACAGCGAGCGTTCCTGATCTCCCAGCCGGGCCAGGCGCCGTTCGATGACCTGCCGGATGAGCGGCGGGATGCGGAACCGCGATGTGTCCCCGAGCGACCATACACCGCTGACCTGCCGAAGGGCGCCTTCCTCTTCGAGATTACGAAGCAGCTCAAGAGCGAAGAATGGGTTGCCTTCAGCGTGAGAATGCAGGTGCTGTTCGAGCCGCGCGGCGTCTTCCTCGCTCATGACGTATCGGCTCGCAATCAGCGACCGATGCCCCTCGGCATCCCGACGCCGCACCTCAACACGCTCGGCTACTGATTCGCGGATCAGGAGCGGCAACAGGTCATACAACGGATGATGGCGATGCAGCTCATCGGAGCGGTACGTCGCAATCAACAGGATGCGGTGGGCGCCAATCTGCCGAGCCAGGAAACGCAGGAAGTCCAGCGAACCCTGGTCGGACCAGTGCAGATCGTCGATCACGAGCACCAGCGGGCGCCGGACGGCAGTTTCCTGAAAGAACGAGGCGATGTCCGCAAAGAGGGCATCCTGACTTCCGGCGGCAGCCTGCGACGACGCGGCGGGAGCGAAGGAGGGGCGTGGCAGTCCGTCCACGTCGTGAGGATACTCGCTCAGCATATCCAGCCAGGGACCGTATGGCGGGGTCACCGACAGGTCGTATGCGTGTCCCCAGAGGACGAGACAGCCTTGCGCCTCGGCCTGGTGCGCGAGGACTGAGACCAGTGAGGTCTTACCGATGCCCGCCTCGCCGAAGACGAGCACGAGGCGACCGTGACCATCGAGCACGCGCTGTAACTCGTCGCGGAGCAGACCAATCTCACGCTCACGCCCGACGAGTCGCACCGGGGATTCGTCATGGCTGTCGGATTGAACACTGACCCCCGGCACGTTAGCCGCCCGTTCCACGACTCGACCTTCACGATCCACACTGGCGGTCACATCGTACGCCTGGATTTCCATGTAAGCAACATGGCCGAGACGCGCATTTGGGCATGGACAGATTTCACGAGACGTGGCTCGTGGCGGGATTACGAGTCATCGGCGAGTAACCGCGATGTTGAGCAGCGGCAGTGAGATTTCGTGCTCGAAGCGACTCGAGATCGTCAACGTGCCGCGAGGTATTGACTTCCTGCATAACACCGGTATCCATTGATCGTGGCAATGTTGCTGCGGCGATCGATGACGATCGACGATGGGAGACGATGACATGGCGTTCCTGGCGATTCTCATCGTGGCGTTCCAGGCAATGTGGCTGCTCCCATATCGATTCGGCGGCCGCTCGATCCAGACCCCCGCGCCGCGCGATGGGGTTGTCGTTCATCGTCGCCGGTCTGGGGCACTTTCTCACGCCCGATGCGTTCCTGGCCCACTTTCCGGGCAGGGTCCCGTATCCCGAGCTGTTCAACTGGGGCAGCGGCATCGTCGAGATCGCCGGAGGATGCGCGCTCCCGCTTGCTCGCGGGCGTGGCCGGCAGGTCGTGGGCCGGCTGATGGCCGCCTTCCTGGTGCTCGTCTTTCCGGCCAACGTGTATGTCGCGGTCGCGGGCGTCGATGTCCCCGGCATGCCGAGCGCGTGGCGGCTCCACTGGGCGCGGCTGCCATTCCTGGCGTTGTTCAACTGGTGGGTGCTGCGTAGCACGTCTCCTGGGTCGGTCGCGCGTGAGCAGGCGGAGGGCGCGCCGCGCCTGCGCCGGGCGGAGGCCGGCAGACGGGGACGGCGGATCGCTACTCCAACCCTTCCCCGGACTCGGTGTCGTGCCAGAGCGCGCGCATTTCCGCGCTGTTCGCGAGCAGCTGCTCCAACGGACCTTCCGCTGTGACACGGCCATCCTGCAGCAATATGATGTGGTCCGCGCGTTGCAGCACGGCGCGGCGATGTGAGACGGCCAGGCAGGCAGTGCTCTCGTTTGCGAAGAGGCGCTCCCACAGCACCCGCTCCGTCTCGACATCGAGCGCGCTGGACAGATCGTCAATCACCAGCAGGTCGGCGTTGCGCGCCAGCATGCGCGCTGCCGCCGCACGCTGCAGCTGCCCGCCCGAAAGCTTGACTCCACGCGTGCCGACAGGCGTGTCCAGCCCAGCCTCCAGCGTCCGCACGTCATCCTCCAGGACTGCGCCGTAGATGGCCGCCGCCAGAGTCGCAGGGTCGTCCGGCAGCCCGAGCAGGATGTTCTGCCTGAGCGTCTCGCTGAACAGAGACGGTGTCTGTGGCGTGTAGGCGGCGCAGGGTGGAACGAGGAACGAGGCCGGGTCGTCCACGGGCTGGCCGTTCCAGCGCATCTCGCCCGCATCGCGGGGCAACAGTCCGAGCAACGCGCGCAGCAGCGTGGTCTTGCCCGCGCCGACGCGTCCTGTGACGACGGTCAGCGAGCCACGAGGCAGCCGCAGATCCACACCATCGATCCCCCGTTCTGTTTCCGGGAACCGGTATGTCAGTCCGCGCGCTTCCAGAAGCTCCAGGCGCTCGGTAGCGAAACGGGTTGGCGGTGACACAGCCGGCAGCGTTCCACGCAGGTGCAGATCGGACGGCTCGACGAGTACGGTCATTGGCGCGCCACTCACCAGCGCGGTCATACGCTCGAAGGCAACTCCCGTCTGCCGGTAGTGCGCCAGAAACTGACCCAGGCCGTCAGTAAACTCAGCGATGTACACCAGGTAGGAAACGAACAGTACGAACTCGCCGACCGACATGCTGCCATCGCGCAGGTTGCTGGCAGCAAGCAGCATGATCAACGCCGTTCCAATGCTGACGGTATTGGACGTGATGGCATCCAGTACCTGGGTCATGACCCGGTCGGCCAGCATCGCGACACGACGCCGCTCATTCAGGCTGCGAACGTGGGCCACGGCCCGCGCTTCGGCCCCGGCCGCTTGCAGTGTCTGGGCTGCGGCCAGCATGTCGCCGATAGCCCCGGTTACCTGACTGGTGGCCTGGCTGCTGACGGCGCGACGGCGGCCCAGGGCGTCGCTGGCACGCCGTGCCACGGCGACCACAAGCAGCATCGGCAGAAAGACGATCAACGTGACACGGGCGTTCACGTACAGCAGGATCAGGAAGGCCACGATGGCAAACAGGCTGCTGCCCAGCACATCGGCGCCCCAGTCCAGGTCATCCTCGGCCTCGTGCGCGTCGTCGCGGAAACGGCTGAGCGCTTCGCCGATCGAGAACGGCAGGGCATCAGCGCCGGGCCGCTGCAGGATGTGGCGCAGCAGGTTGCGGCGCAACAGGCCCGACATCACGAAGCGCATCAGCGTCTCGGCGTAGCCAGCGGCGAAGATCAGCAGCACCTGCGCCAGCCCGAACGCCACCAGCAGCGCCACCAGCAGTGATGTGCCGCCGGGTGTGTCCGCCTCTCCCGTCAACGTGTCGAAGAAGGCATACGCGATCAGCCCTGGCAGCAGTTGCGACGAGTGGATCACCGTCCACAGCCCGGCGTGTGTCAGCGAGAGCCGTGGCCGGGAGCGGCCCAGTTGCAGTAACAGACGCCACGTTGAAAACTGCTTCATGCGATCACCTCCCCGGTGGCCGTCCGCAACAGCCCCGCGAAGCGTGAGTCGGGGTCGGCGGCAAGAGCCAGACGTGGTCCGTGCTCGCGCACCTGCCCGTCCTCCAGCACCAGGATGTCGTCGGCAAAGTCGATCGTCGCCAGCCGGTGGGCCACGATGACGCCGGTGCGGCCTTCGAACAACCGCGCCAGCGCTGCCTGCACCAATCGCTCGGTGGCCGGGTCGAGGCGTGCGGAGGCCTCGTCCAGGATCACGATGTCGGGATCCCGCAGGAAGATGCGCGCGCAAGCCAGTATCTGAGCCTGACCTGCCGAAAGACCGACGCCGCCCGCTCCCAACGAGGTTTCCAGCCCATCCGGCAGCGCCCGCAGCCAGTCGTCCAGCCCAACCGTTTCCAGCACGGCGTTGAGACGCTCATCCGGGACACTGTCGTCAAAGAGCGTGAGATTCGCGCGCACGCTGGCGTTGAACAGGTGCACATCCTGGGTAACCAGCCCGATGCGCGCTCGCACTGCGTCGATGCGCACATCGCGAGCGTCGATGCCACCCAGCCGCACCGCGCCAGTGTCCGGGTCATAGAAACGCAGTAGCAGCCGTGTCAACGTCGTCTTGCCGCTGCCGGTGCGCCCCACGACGCCCAGCACACGCCCCGGCTCCAATCGCAGGCTGATATCGCGCAGAGCAGGCAGATCGCCGGAATAGACAAATGAAACGCCGTCCAGTTCGACCGCGAGCGGTCCGGGCGGCAGTGACTCGGCAGGCCCATCGGTCAGACGCGCCGATGTTGCCAGAAGCTCTTCAACGCGGCTCAGGCTGGCGCCTGCCTGTTGCAGGTCCTGCACCTCAGTGCGCAGCTGCTCGGTCGGCTGCCGCAGCAGGACCATGTACTGGAAGATCAGGTACACCGTGCCGATGGTCAGCGTGCCGTCCCGGTACAACATGGCGCTCAGGGCGAAGGCGAAGGCTGTGCCAAGCGCGAACAGTCCCTGGCTGCTGGCCATGATGGCGTAGCCCCACATACCGGCCCGCAGCGCCACGGCCCACCACGAGCGCATCTCCTCGGCGCAGCGGCGCAGCACGAACGGCCCTGCCCCTGACGCGCGGATGTCCTCGGCGCCGGCCAGATACTCGCCCAGGAATCCATAGAAATCGGCGCTGGCCTGACGCTCGGCGACCCAGGCGGGCGTGGCGCTGGCGCGAATGCGCAGCATCGTCGCCAGACCCATCAACACGAACAGGCTCAACCCCAGCCCCACACGCCAGTCGACGAAGAAGAGCAGCACCAGCACAGCCAGTATCAGGATGCCGTTGCCGAGCACGTACACGATGAAGCGTGAGAAGAAGCGCGCCAGAGCCGAGACATCGCCATCCACCCGCTCGATCAGCTCGCCGGCCGTGTGGGCGGCATGAAACGCGGGGTCCAGTCGCAGCAGGTGGGCCACCAGGTCGGCCCGCAGCTCGTTGGTGGCCGTCCAGCTCACGTGCTCGGCCACCCAGGTTTCGGCCACCGCGACCGCCTGGCCAACAAGCGCCAGCCCCATCGTCACCAGCGACAGCACGATCAGCACGCGCAAGGCAGCGCCGGAGGTCGCCTCGTCGATGAAGGCGCGCGCCACCAGAGGCGTGACAACCTGACTCGCGATCGTCGCGGCCAGCGTCAGCGCCAGCAGCACCATGCGCGGCCACTGCGGCCGCAGGTAGTGCGCCGGGAGCCGCCAGAGGCGGCGCGGGGTGTGTGCGTTGTCGCCGGGGGTTGGTGTCTTACTGTCTACGCGGGCTCGATTCGGAGTCGCGATCAGCGCCATGCCTCATGCCTTCGTTGAAGAATCGACGGTAAGCTGGACTCTTCAACGTACCGGACATGAGAACCTCCCCAACACCTGCTTCTCGAAGCGAGCCGGTCTTGCGATGCGGGTCAGGACATCCTGCGCCGCTAGCCACAAGACGGCCCGCATCCTAGCAGATCAGCGCCGGGTGGCGCTAACTCGGTCACGATGCGCGAGGACGACAGCCGGGACTGCCGTTGAGTCACCGATCTGCTACGCTGTCGTTGACTGAATTGCAGCGAGCATGGACCGAGGGTGAGCATCGACGAAACGTTCGGGACGCGGCAGGTGATCGACGCAGCCGCGCGGCAGACGAAGCTGGCTGTGACACGGCTCGATGGCTCCTGCATCGGCACATGGTTTGGGGTGTCGAGGGTCTGATGTTGCTAAGGAACAGGTGATGAGCACACAACTCGAGGTGGCAGCCAATCCGTTTGCTGAGCTGAACCTGGAGCGGTTGCGTCGCCGCACCAGCGCCAAATGGCGCTACTATCCCGACGATGTCCTGCCCCTCTGGGTGGCAGAGATGGACGCGGACATCGCGCCGGAGATCAAGGCGGCTGTGATGGAGGCGATTGACCTCGGCGACACGGGCTATCCGTTTGGTCCCCGCTACGCGGAGGCGTTGGCGTCATTCGCCGCCGACCGCTGGGGCTGGTCGATTGACACAGCCATGACCGCCCAGGTGACCGATGTCATGTCCGGGGTGCGCGAGATCGTCCGCGCTGTCAGCGATCCGGAGTCACCGATCGTGCTGACGCCGCCGGTCTACCCGCCGTTCTTCGGAGTCGTGAGCGCGCTCGGCCGGACCGTCATCCCGGCGCGGCTCGACGCCGAGGGCCGGCTCGACCCGGCCACGCTGGAGACCGCGTTTACGGAGGCGACCTCCGGGGGCCGCGGCGCGACCCTGTTGCTGTCCAACCCACACAACCCGACCGGGGTGGTCCATACCCGTGCCGAGCTGGAAACAGTCGCGCGGCTGGCCCGGCAATACGGCGTCCGTGTCGTCTCCGATGAGATTCATTCCCCACTGGTGATGCCGACATCGACCTTGACTCCCTACCTGTGCGTGGCCGGGTCGGAGTCGGATTTCACGGTCGTGTCAGCCTCTAAGGGGTGGAACCTGGCGGGCTTCAAGGCAGCGCTCGTCGTGGCCGGCGTCGATGCCGCCGAGGACCTCAAGGCAGCCGGCCTGCGGGGCGGAGGGCACATCGGCGTGCTCGCGCATACTGCCGCTTTCAACCACGCCCGGGACTGGCTGGATGGGGCGATCGCCGGAATCGACGGCAACCGGCGCCTGCTGGCAGACCTGCTGGAAACCCATCTGCCGGACGCCCGCTACCGACTGCCAGAAGGCACCTACCTCGCCTGGATCGACTGCCGCGAGCTGGGCCTGGGCGATGACCCGACGGCGGTCTTCCTGGAGAAGAGCCGGGTCGCGTTCACGTCCGGCAAGGACTTCGGCGACGGCGGAGCAGGACACGTTCGACTCAACCTCGCAACATCGCCTGCGATCATCGAGGAGGCAGTGACGCGTATGGCGGCGGTCCGGAGCTAAGACTGCGCGAACGTCGAGCTGCGATGGCGGCGCCCTGCCGATCGAAGTGGCCACACCACGACGCATCGGCCGTGCGTGGACGCCTGTCGGCGCAGGATTGACGGTTGCCCCACGATCCGCGACGCTGCCGCGCATCGATGGGGATGGTTTCAGGATGAGGTGAGCAGGAGCATGGGCATCTACGAGACACTCGGGGTCCGCCGAGTCATCAACGCTGACGCGCGGCTGACGAAGCTGGGCGGGTCGTTGATGCCACCGGAGGTGCTGGCGGCGATGGCCGAGGCGGCTACCAGCTACGTCGACATGCACGAGTTGCAACGGGCCGTCGGCAAGCGGCTGGCGGAGCTGACGAACAACGAGGCGGCCTACGTCTCCAACGGCGCGGCCACGGGCCTGTTCCTCACCACGCTATCCTGCATGACCGGGCCGGACCAGGACGCCATCGACCGCCTGCCGAGCTTGGAAGGGCTCAAGACCGAGGTCGTCTACCAGCGCCAGCACCGCATCAGCTACCTGCCCGCCGTGCAGCTCAGCGGCGCGACGCTGGTCGAG
>DATKCN010000060.1:0-5902 GCA_035513175.1 Thermomicrobiales bacterium | reverse complement strand
TGCTGAGGCCATCGTCGGCCGGGCGCTGTACACCGGTGACATCGTGTTGCGGGATGCGGATTGGGTCATCGACGTCAAGGCGCGGGAGCTGGCATGAGCGCACGGTCCGACACACGAGATCTGGGTCGCGAGGACGATCGCCGCCGGCGCGACGAGGCGCGCATCATCACGCTGCAACAGCAGCTCGACGAGATGCGCAGCCAGGTGCGCGAGCTGACCGCCCGCCAGGCCCGCAACGAGGACTCCTTCCGTACCTACGAGCTGGCGCTGGCCCAGGTGCGCACCACCAGCGAGCAGCAGAAGCAGGAAATCAACCAGACGTTGCAGGCCCGCCAGCTCGAGGATTCCCGCATGCGCCAGTCGCTCACCGACATGGATGCCCGCATCGACGAGACCGCCCGCCCGATCCGCTCGCTGCAGGCTCACGTGACCGAGATCGTCGAAACACTCCGGCGCGGCCGCGACACCACCGACGACGAGGAACGTCGCTACGACGAGCTGCGCACCGTCATCGACCATATCGCCGCCCTGGCCGAGCGCAACACCGGCGTCACCCAGGTTGTGCGCGACTCGATCGAGAGCCTGCGCACCGATCTCGAGCAGACCCGCCGTGAATTGCAGCAGGCCGAGGATGGCGTCAAGATCGTCGAGCAGGATGTCCGCCGTCGCATGGCCGAGGTCGATCAGGACACCAAAAACCTGTCGCTGCGCATCGACGAGCAGAAGGCCCTCGCCGCGCAGATCGACGGGCGCATCGAGGACATCGAGGGCGCGATTCTCCACATCGACCCGGCGCTGGAAGAGATGGCGCAGCTCGCCGGCCAGATCCAGGAGGACATCCTGCGCTATACCGGCCAGTCGGTCGAGCGCGACGAGCTGCTCGGCGAGCGGGTCGACGAGGCTCGTCGCCAGTCCGACACCGCCGTGCGCGATCTGCGCCAGCTTGCCGAGCAGCGCCACGAGCGCCTCAGCGCGCGCGCTGATAGCCTCGCCGACGTCGACCGGGAGCTGGCGTACCGTCTCAGCGTCGTCGACCTCAGGGTCGACGAGATTCGGGAAGTCGCCACCAAGCTGCGCCGCGAGGTCTGGCACCTGCACGAGCTGCGCTCGCGCACGCGTCTCGATCAGGCGCAGGCGGAGATGGAAGCCATTACCGACGCGCGCCGCGCCGCCGAGCAGGAGATCGCCGCCGAGCGCTCCGAACGCGCCGAGCGCTCCGATCGTCCCGACCGGGGTAGCGCGTGACCCTCTGCCGCCGCGTCATCCCCTGCCTCGACGTGAAGGATGGCCGCGTCGTCAAGGGCGTCCACTTCGTTAACCTGCGCGACGCGGGTGATCCGGTCGAGCTGGCCGCCGCCTATGACGCGGCCGGCGCCGACGAGATTGCCTTCCTCGACATCACCGCCACCAGCGACAACCGCGACACGCTGGTCGATGTCGTGCGCGAGACCGCGCGTCGCATCCATATCCCGCTGACGGTCGGCGGTGGCATACGGTCCACCGACGATATGTACCGCATGCTGCGCGCCGGCGCCGACAAGGTCAGCGTCAACTCCGCGGCCATCGCCCGTCCGCAATTGATCGCCGAGGGCGCCCATCGCTTCGGCAGCCAGTGCGTCGTGCTGGCCATCGACGCCCGCGCCTGCGCCGCGGGTGGCTGGCAGGTCCATAGCCACGGTGGCCGCCAGCCAACCGGCCTCGACGCCGTCGCCTGGGCGCGGCGCGGCGCCGAGCTGGGCGCCGGAGAGATCCTGCTGACCAGCATGGACGCCGACGGCGCCAGAGCAGGCTACGATCTGAAGCTGACGCGCGCCGTCGCCGACTCCGTCGGCGTGCCGGTCATCGCGTCCGGCGGGGTCGGCACGCTGGAGCACCTGCGTCAGGGGCTCACGGAAGGCGGCGCGTACGCCGTGCTGGCCGCGTCCATCTTTCACTTCGGCGACTTCAGCATCGCCGAGGCCAAGGCATACCTCATGGAACGCGGCCTGCCGATGCGCGCCGCCGTTCCCCGCCAGTAGACAAGGGGGGTCGGCATGCACGACCCACGCGACGAGCAGACCGGCTTCCTGAGGGACTTCGTCGTCGATCCACTCCGGACGCGCCGCGCGGCCGCGCTCGCGCTGCTCGTCTTCGCCCCCCTGGCCGGCGTCGCTCACGCCGCCCATGCGGGCTTCGCCACCGGCATGCTGGCCGCGCTCTGCTGGGCGCTCGCGCCCCTGATCGCCCTGGGCATCGGCAATGGTGACGCCTTCTTCATCCAGCATGGCCGGGCGCGGCGGCGCGTGCTGCTGACGCTGATCGCCGGGATCGTCCTCTCCCTCGCCTCGTGCGTCGTGCTGGCCGGGCTCGCTGATTCAACCGCTGGAGCGCGACGCACTGCGACCGAAGGCATCGGCTACGGCTTGCTCTACCTCGCCGCGACGATCACCCTCGCAAGTCTGATCGCATTCCTGCTCGGATTCGGCAGAGATTATATTTCCGGACGCGTCATGCGGATGTCGCGCGACGACTGGTAGCCAGTTGCTGATCGTTTCCGTACCTACGTCATGTGCGAAGAGGTTGACACGTTTCTTTGACGTGTGCTAAGGTGCTGCTGTCCTGAGACAAAGGAGTCTTGGGTTTGATCTGGACAACGCCAGCAGACCCGGAAGACGACGACACCGTCTGGCGAGCAGCATTGCGGCATTCTCCAAGCTGTGGGGCGCGGAAAATGCCGGCAGTCACAGCCGTTTGGCCACGGCTGCGTCAGATGGTCGGCTCGTGTGATAGGGGTATCACGCGAGACACTACGCGCCGTTGCTTCCGGGTATTCAACGGTCGAGGCAGCTTCGGGAGGGTCTGAGCAGGAATTCATGCGTCGCATTGGGGAGTGACGGATTTCTGCTCTGAGGTGAATTCGCTACATGGTCCGTATGGACCGAACGCGCCGCGATGGTTCGGCGCGTTGTATGGATTCCCTCAAATGGGTGTCGTAGGAGGGTATCCGTTTTGAGAAGCGTCAGCCAGCGTCGCTCGCTACTCGCTGTTGCAGTAGCGGCGACGATGAGTCTAGCTCTCGTCATTCCTGTCGCTGCAGATCTGTACCTCGCGCCCGGTGACGCGGCGCAAGTTGCCTACACCAATGGGGACGGCGTTAACGTTCGAGATGCTCCAGGCTTCGGCGGCGCCATCAAGACCGCCTTGGGCGAGGGCGTCGCCGTCACGATTGTTGACGGCCCGGTGTACCTCGATGACGGGACCGCCTGGTTCCTGATTTCCAGCGAGTCCGGTGACGGCTGGGTCATTCACGATTACCTGGCCAGTGGCCCTGCCAGTAACGGCGGCGAGGTCGTTTCCTCGTCCTCGTGGAGCGCCAGCGTCGTCAACACCAGCGGCTATGGGCTGCGGCTACGCGATGGCGCGTCGCTGGAGGCCGGCATCATGACCGTTATGCCCGAGGGTGCGTCGCTGTCGGTGCTCGGCACCGACATCTGGGACGCCGATGGCATGAACTGGTCCCAGGTGCAGTACGACGGCATGACCGGCTACGCGGCGACCTCCTATCTGTCGATTGGCGCCAGCGCGCCGGTCGTCGCCCCCGGCAGCGACTCGTCCGGTGGCGGCGAGGGCTCCGGTTCGTGGCATCTGACCGTCGGCGACCGGGCCTCCGTCAGCGGCACCGGTGGCGGCGGGCTGAACCTGCGCTCCGGCGTCGGCTTCGGCCACGGCATCATCACTATCGTGGGCGACGGCAACGTCGTCACCGTGATCGACGGGCCGTATAGCGACAGCTCCGGCAACGGCTGGTACCAGGTTGACCACTCCAGCACGATTGGCTGGGTGCATGGCGGCTACCTGGTCTGGACCGACTCCCCTCCGACCAACAGCCCCGGCCTCGGTTCGGTCGACGCTCCCGTTGACGCGCCTTCCGGCGGCGGCGAGGACGGTAGCGCCGCGGAGCCCGAGCCGGAACCGGTTGCCCCCGTCTCCGGCATCGGCAACGCCATCGTGGCGGAGGCCCTCAACTACGTCGGCACTCCGTACGTCTGGGGCGGCACAACTCCCTCCGGTTGGGACTGCTCCGGCTTCACCTACTACATCATCAACAAGGTGACCGGCAACGGCATGTCCCGCTCGCTGGAAGTGCAGGCCACCACCGGCTTCTACGTCGGCACGGACGGCATGGTCGCCGGTGATCTGGTCTTCTTCCAGAACACCTATAGATGGGGTCTGTCGCACGTCGGCATCTACATTGGCGGTAGCCAGTTCGTCCACGCCAGCAGCGAGCGCACCGGCACCATCATCAGCGATCTCTGGGACTCCTACTGGGGCCCCCGCTACTACACCGCCCGCCGCGTCGCGACCGACTAGCCGCCTCGCGATCACGTAGACCAGCAACCGGACGGCCAGTCGGCCGTCCGGTTTCGTTCGTATTCCTCGTGCGCCGGCAAGCCGGTCTGCTCGCTCACGCGAAATCGGGTTCTCATCCTTGCGGCGCAATGAAGCCGAGGTATCCGACGACCAGAACGCTGACGACATGCAGAATGGTGTCCGGCGCGTTGATCGCCACCCCCTCGACGATGGGCGCGATCAGGCTCGCCACCACGAGCAGCGCAAACACGGCTGTCATAATTCGGTTGGTGAGCATGACACGCTCGGCGCGCATCGCGCCCCACGCCAGCGCCAGTCCGATGCCGATGTGCGCGAGGTTGTGAATCAGGTTAACGGCAAAGATACCCAGTAGCTCGCCTTCCATCGGCACTGGACCGGGGTCCGCGACATCTCGCGTGATGCCGGGAATGAATCCCAGAATGCCGATCAAGACGTACAGCGCGCCGAATCCGATCGTGACCTTCTGAATCATTGTCCGTTCCATGGACGAAACCCTCCGTTCTTCGATCGATTTGAATCCCCGTCGCCGAGCCGGTTCACGCATGCAACTACGACTACTATATCCCCGCCGAATGACTTTGTCAAGTAATTTCTGGACAAAGAGCGTTAAGGCGTTCACGCTGGTATGATGGGACCGAGAGGAGAGCAGCATGGCCCTGACGCAGTGGGATCGCCGTTTCTTCGAAAGCACGCGTGGCCGCGTCGTCTCGCTCCTTCGGTGGCGCAGGCACACCATCGAGGAGCTGTCTCGCGAGCTGGAGCTGACCGACAACGCGATCCGCTCGCATGTCGCCGCCCTGGAACGCGATGGCATCGTTCGTCAGCGGGGCGTTCGACGCGGCGTCGGCAAGCCATCGTACGACTACGAGCTGACGTCTAACGCGGAGCAGCTCTTCCCCAAAGCGTACGAGCCGGTGCTGGGCGAGCTGCTGAGCGTGCTGGCCGAGCGTCTGGCTGCCGACGAGATCGCGGGCATCCTCGATGAAACGGGAAGCCGCCTCGCGGAGCGCGCATCCGCGCCATCCGGTGAGCTGCGGGCGCGGCTCGATGCAGCCGTGTCGCTGCTGAGCGACCTCGGAGGATTGGCGACCGTCGAGGAGACGGCTGAAGGCTACCTGATCCAGGGCTACAGTTGCCCGCTGTTCGCGCTCGTTCCCGATCATCCGGAGGTCTGTCGCCTGGCTGAGTCGTTGCTCTCGACGTTCTCCAAGGCGCCGGTGCGAGAGTGCTGCGACCGGGGCGAGCGCCCTCGCTGTCGCTTCCTGGTCGACGCACCCGCGCCAGCCGGTGAACCTCGCGTGACCTGAAGCCGTCCGCCGTCGATGCGCGGTCCGCAACAAGCCCCGGCATTGTTGCCGGGGCTCGCTATCACCGTCTTGACACGCTTCGGGTGGTCGCCCATCCTCCACGCATCACGTGTTTAGATCAGCTCGTCGTCCCCCAGTCCGTTGCCGCCCGCCACCGCCAGCAGCGCGTCCTCCGGCACGACTCGGCCCGACAGTTCCGGCGACGTCGCGCGGATGCGACCCTC
>DATKCN010000059.1:0-20599 GCA_035513175.1 Thermomicrobiales bacterium | reverse complement strand
GTCTTCGTCCAGCCCGCGCTCGAATGCCAGTCGCAGGTTGGGTAGTTCATCCTCTAACCGCTGCAACCAGTCACGCTGTCCCGCTGCGTTCATGAACGGCTCCGCGGCGCCAGCAAGGTGGAAGAAGAAGCGCTGGTGCTTGTCGCGCAGCCGGTCTTCTTCGCCGGATTCTCGCAACTGCTCCCGCGCGAACTCGCGGATCGGCTCCAGCATGGTGTAGCGCGAGGCGCCGTCAGTCGTCTGCCGGTGGCCGATGAGGCTGTGGTCGACGAGTGCATCGTGCCCATCGAGCACGTCGAAGTTGTCATCACAGATGGCTTCGGCAGCATCAAGCGTCCATCCTCCGGCAAAGACCGCAATCTGGCGAAACAGCTGTTGGCGGTCCGGGTCGAGCAGGTTGTAGCTCCAGCCGATCGTGTCGCGCATCGTCCGCTGGCGGGCAGGCGCGTCGCCGGGGCCGCCGGTCAGCAATGGCAAGGCGCGATTGAGTCGCTCGCTCAGCGCGGCTGGGCTCAACGCGTGTGTGCGGGCCGCCGCCAGCTCGATCGCCAGCGGCAGGCCGCCGAGACGGTGACAGATGCTGGCGACCGCAACGGCATTGGATTCGGTTAGCTCAAACGCCGGATTCACGCGTTGCGCGCGGTCGACGAAGAGGCGCACCGAGGGCAGTTCCGCAAGGCGCTCGAGGTCAACCCGTTCGGACGGTTCAGGCGATTCCAGCGACGGCACCGGCCACGCACGTTCGCCAGACACATGCAGCCGGACGCGGCTCGTCACCAGGATGGTCACGTCCTGGCACGCGCTAGCGATGGCGGACAGCACCGGCGCGGCACTCGCCACCTGCTCGAAATTGTCAACTACCAGCAGCAGGCGTTGTGATCGCAGCGCCGCGGTGATCTGGTCGACGAGAGGCGGTTGTCCGCTTGCCTGCATTCCGAGTGACCGTATGATGGCCGAAGGCACCAGGGCCGGGTCTTCGAGCGATTGCAACGGCACGAACACGATGCCGTCGTTGAGGTCATCGCGAAACGTTTCGGCGACCCTCAGCGCGAGGCGGGTCTTGCCTGTGCCGCCGGGACCGGTGAGCGTCACGAGGCGAACGTCGGGCCGGCTGAGCAGCTCGACGAGCGCGGCGATGTCCCCGTCCCGCCCGACGAGTGGCGTCATCGGCGCCGGCAGGGAGTCGCCACGGTGGTCCGTCGCTGATGAATCCACGATCCCTCGCAGTTGCGGTGACGAGAACGTTGCCGGCGAGTGTGACGATCATCGATGCAGAGCGAGGCACTGTCAATCCCGCAATTGAGCCGCCCTGGAGGTTTGACCTCAGTAGCGATAGAACCCTTCGCCCGATTTCACGCCGAGTTTGCCGGAGGCGATCATGCCCCGCAGCACGCGACGCGGGCCTTCCGGAGTGCCGTCGCGCTCAGCGGCGTAGATTTCCTCGATGTCGAGGACGACGTCGAGCCCGACGAGATCCATCAGGCGGAACGGCCCCATCTCGGCGCCGTGCAGCGAGCAGAAGATACGGTCGATGTCTTCCGGCTCGGCGACGCCGTCGGCAACGACCAGCAACGCCTCGCGCTTGATGGCGGCCCAGACGCGGTTATAGATGAAGCCGGTGCTCTCCTTGCGAACGTGGAACGGCTCCAGCCCGTGGCGCGCGAGCATTGCCATCAGCAGCTCGATGGCAGTTGGGTCGGTCTGGCCGCAGGACATCAGCTCGACGGCGTTCCAGCGCGGCGGCTGGTAGAAGTGGGCATTCAGCACGCGCTCCGGCTTAGAGACCTCGTCGATCAGCAGGCTGCTCTTGAGTGACGACGAGTTGGTGGCGAGGATGGCGTCCGGCGGCGCCAGTTCATCGAGCTGGGCGAACACTTCGCGCTTCAGCTCCAGCCGCTCGGGGACCGCTTCGACAACCAGCCACGCCGTGGAGACGGCGGCCTGCATGTCGGTGGTTGTCGTGAGGTTCCCGAGTTTGCCCGATTGCTCGGCGAGCCCCGGCGCGGTGTCGTTGACGTAGGCGGCAGCCTCGCGCAACTGGGCGGCGAAGATGTCGTAGAGACGCACATCGGCTCCGTGTCCGGTCAGCATGGCTGCGATGCGCCTGCCGAGCGTGCCCGCGCCGATGACGGCGACGGGTCGGGTCGTGGCGTCATCGAGTGAGGGGATTGGCATGTGCGCCTCGTTTCGTTCCGCATGTCACTGCCTGCAGGCGCAAGATAGTGCGTATGCTCTGTCCGGTCAACGTCGGACGTGGCGCTTAGTCTCAGCTGAACAGCAGGAGGGCGGGGTGCTGGCGGCGGGCGCGCTGCTGGAGGTGGCGGGAACGAGGGCGCCATTGCTCGGCATGACGGTCCTGTTCTTCGCCGTCGCGACGGCGCTGGCGCTCGATCAGCCGTGGCCCCCGCCGCCGCAGGAACCGCCCGAGGGCGCGACGCGGGCCGTGGAAAGATAGGGTCTGACACGTCGAAATCCGGGCAGACGCGAGAGGGAGCGGCGGCATGGAGTTTCAGGAAGTGGTCCGCAAGCGGCGGATGTATCGCGAGTTCGATCCGGAGCGGCCAGTGCCGCGGGAGGCGCTGGAGCGCATCGTAACGAATGGGACGCGGGCGCCGTCAGCCGGGCACGCGCAGGGCTGGGGCTTTCTCGTGCTGGACACGCCCGAGGATACGGCGACGTTCTGGGAGGTGACGAACCGGTCAGGCCAGGAAGAGCGCACCGGCTCGTCCTCGATGCACACCGCGCCGGCGATCATCGTCCCCTTCGCCCACAAGCAGGCGTACCTGGACCGCTACGCGCAGCCCGACAAGGGCTTTCCGCCGAACTACGAGGCGCGCTGGCGCATCCCGCACTGGTATGTGGACACGGCTTACGCGTCGCTGCTGATGCAGCTCACGGTAGTCGACGAGGGGCTGGGCGCGATCTTCTTCAGCGTCCGCGATCCACGGGGATTGTGGGAGGCGTTCGGCGTGCCGGAGGCGTTCGACCCGATCGGCGCGCTGGCCATCGGCTATCCGCGTGAGACGGCGCCGCCGAAGAGAGCAGGGCGCAAGCCGAAGGACGAGGTCGTGCACTGGGGGCGGTGGAGGCGAGCGGGTAGCGGGTAGCGGGTGGCGGACAGGGGAAAGGGGAAAGATCGAGTTCGCGTTCCACGTGCTGTTTTCACCCGCCATTCCTTCAACGGGGAGCGACGGACTAAACTCTCTCAGCCCTCAGCCCTCAGCCCCCGAGCCTCGGCGCGACATCCTCGGCCAGCAGGTGGAATGTTTCGACGTCCTCGGCGTCGAGGGATTGGCAGACGAAGTGCTGGATGCCTGCTTGGACGAGGGACTGGTAGTAGGCGGCCACCTGCTCGGGCGTGCCGATGACGCGGGAATAGCGCTGAGCCTCGGTGAGGCCGTCCGGGTAGTAGCGGCGCAGCTTGGCTTGGGCCTCCGCCTCGGTGGGGGCGATCATGAGCCAGGCGGTGAAGTGGGTGCGCAGGATGTCGTCATAGGGGCGGCCGGTCTCCTCACAGTGGCGGCGCAGCACGTCGAGCTTGTGGCGCACGTCGTCAACGGTGCGCACGCCGCCGATCTGAGGGCTCGCGCCGAAGCTGCAGGCGTCACCGTAGCGCGCCACCTGCCGCAGCGTGACCTGTTCCCCGGCTCCGGCGATCAGCAGTGGCGGGCGGGGCCGCTGAACCGGCGCAGGGGCGATCAGTGCGTCGCGGACCGAGTAGTGCCGGCCCTCGAACGAGAACGGCGCGTCGCACCAGACACCTTCGATGATGGCGACGGCTTCGTTGAGCGCCTCCTGCCGCGCGCGGATGGAAGGATATGGAAGACCGAGCTCGGCGAATTCGGGCGCGTCCCAGCCGATGCCCAGCCCCAGGATCGTCCGGCCGCCGGCCATATGATCCAGGTCGGTGGCCTGGCGCGCGATCAGCATGGGGTAGCGGTAGCCGAGACAGTTGACGACCGAGCCGAGCCAGACCCGCTCGGTCGTGGCGGCGATGACCGCCAGGTGCATCCAGCATTCGGCGGCGCGGGCCGGGTGGTCGCCCAGGTAGAAGGCGTCCAGCCCGAGTCGATCGGCGAGGCGACCGGCTTCGATCACGCGGCGGGTCGGCTGCGGATCATCAGGGCGCGAGAAGGTCTGCAATCCGAACGTTATCCGGTTCCGTCGCTGTGCCACCCAGGGATGGACGTCGCCCGTTTGTGCCATTGCCCGCTCCTTCGTTCGCGCGTACTCGTCGCGTCACGCGCTATCGTGCGCTCTTCGCACGCGGCCGCGCAAGAACCACTCGACCGCTCCGCGGGCAAACCAGACGGGACGGATGCGTAGGCCAGGGCGAGCTAATAGCCGGTCGCCCCGTGGAGGGCGCGTACGTGCTTCAATTGACACCACGATCCTGGCACAACGTTGCTTCACGTCAGGCGTGCCTGGTCCGTTGCGGTCGCTGTCGCGCCCCACCAGGCGGTCATATCCGAGACGGATCAGCAAGCAGACGGCGGCGATCATGTATGCGACGACGGGGACGCGGCGACACCGTCAGCTTCGGCACTGGCACGTAACGTGCCCATGCGGATCCGGTATCGCGCGCCAGCCACTCCGGAGATCTGCTTGAGGAGTATTGACGACCCGCTCCATAACGTGTTCATCGGCGCGGTCCACGGCATCGCGTTCGTCGCGCTCGACGGACGGCTGCTGCGGGTCAATCCGGCCTTCCGCGACATCATGCGGCGCCGGGGAGACGAGCTGCGGCGCACGACGCTGCGCGACCTCACGCACGAGGAGGATCGTGACATTGACGCGGAGCAGGTGCTGCGACTGCTGAGCGGCGACCTGCCCGGATACCAGGTGGCGAAGCGCCTGCTGCGGCGCGACGGTGAGTCGTTCTGGGTCGACCTGTCGATGTCGCTCGTGCGCGGGCCCGACGGCGAGCCGGACTATTTCATCGCGCAGATTCAGGACATCAGCGAGCGGATGCAATCCGAGGAGCAGCTACGCCATCAGGCGTTTCACGATGCTTTGACCGGCCTGCCGAACCGCTCGCTGTTCGTCGACCGGCTGGAACACGCGCTCGGGCGCGCGCGTCGCGAACGGAGCACCGTCGCGGTCCTGTTTCTGGACCTCGACAACTTCAAGGTCGTCAATGACAGTCTCGGTCACCGCGCCGGCGATCAGCTGCTGCTCGAAATGGCGGACAGGCTGCGACAGTGCATTCGTCCCGGCGACACCGTCGCCCGTTTGGGTGGCGACGAGTTCACCGTGCTGCTGGAGGGCATCACGGGCGTGGCCGACGCGATCCGCGTCGCGCAGCGCATAATTGAGCAGTCGCTGTCACTGGTCTCGATCGGCGATCAGCCGATCTCCGTCTCCTCCAGCATTGGAATCGCGCTCAGCTCGTCCGAGCCGCGATTGGCCGACGACTTGATTCGCGACGCCGACACGGCGATGTACGAGGCCAAGCGGCGCGGCAAGTCGCGGTACGAGGTGTTCGATCCGCACATGAACGCGTACGCACGGGACCGGCTGGAGCTGGAGATCGCGTTGCGCCGGGCCAGCGAGCAGGGCGAGTTCGAGCTGTACTACCAGCCGATTGTCAAGCTGACATCCGGCAGGATTACCGAGGTCGAGGCGCTGGTGCGCTGGAACTCGCCGGAACGGGGCCTTGTGCCGCCGGGTGGGTTCATGCCGGTTGCCGAGGAGTCCGGGATCGTCATCCAGATCGGGGAGTGGGTGCTGAAGACGGCCTGCCATCAGTTGCGGCGCTGGCACGACCGGTATCCCGAGGACCCGCTCCTCTCGATGAGCGTCAACCTGTCGCCACGTCAGTTCATGCAGCCGTCGCTGGTCGACATGGTGCGGGCAGCGCTTGAGGATGCCGGCATCGATCCGCGGACGCTGAAGCTGGAGATCAGCGAGCAGGTGATGATGGAGGACGCGCGGCAGGCGGCGTCCACGCTGCAGGAGCTTCGGACGCTTGGCGTGCGGCTGACACTGGACGACTTCGGCACCGGGTTCGCGTCGTTGAGCTATCTGAACCGCTTCCCGGCCCACGTCCTGAAGATCGACCGCTCGTTCATCGCGGGCATCGGCCGCAACGCCGGATCGACGTCACTGGTCGATGCGACGGTGGCGATCGCCAAAACGCTGGGAATAGGCGTCATTGCCGAGGGGATTGAGACCACAGGCCAGCTTGATTACCTGATTCAGATCGACTGTGAGGGCGGGCAGGGCTACTACTTCGCGATGCCGATGCGCGTCGATCAGCTCGACAAGATCCTGCGCGACCAGCGCACGGCACACGCCCTGCTGCCGATTGCCCGAGGAAACAGCGGCGCCAGCGCTCGCGCTTAGGAGCTGCGCGCTTCTTCCGAGCATGCCGGCCATCTGCCGGAAACACGTCAGCGGTTTGCTGCCAGCTCGCGATACAGGCCCAGCGTCCGCTCGGCAATCGCGTTCCAGGAAAAGTGCGCTTCGACGCGCCGACGGCCCGCGCGCCCCATGGCCGCCGCACGGGCCAGATCGAGCGCGATCTCGTTGACGCCTTCGGCCAGATCGCGCGCGAAGCCGGCTGGATCGACCGGCTCGAACGTGCCCGCGCGCAACGGCAGCTCGACCAGCAGACCGGTTTCGCCCGGCACGACGACCTCCGGGATGCCCCCGATGGCCGAGGCCACGACCGCCGTCTCGCAAGCCATCGCTTCGAGGTTGATGATGCCGAACGGCTCGTACACGGATGGACAGCAGAAGACCGCGGCCAGCGAGTAGAGGTCGATGATCTCGTCGCGCGGCAGCATCTCCTGAATCCAGATCACGCCCTCGCGGCCCTCGCTCACCCGGGCAACCAGGCGCGTCATCTCTTCGCCGATTTCCCGCGTGTCGGGCGCCCCGGCGCACAGGACCACCTGCAGCCATGGGTCGATGTGCGGGATGGCGCTGACGAGGTGGATGATGCCCTTCTGACGCGTGACGCGGCCGACGAAGAGCACGAACGGCCGCTCGGGGTCGATGCCGTGCCTGATCAGCGTTTCGACATGGTCGGACTTGCGGTACTCGTCGAGGTCGATGCCGTTGTGGATGACGCGCACCTTCCCCGGATCGACGTCGAAGTGCTGCAGGATGTCGTTGCGCGTCTCCCGCGATACGGCGATGACGGCGTCGGCGTTCTCGATCGCGGCGCGTTCCATCCAGGAGCTCAGGTGGTAGCCGGCGCCGAGCTGCTCGACCTTCCAGGGGCGCAACGGCTCCAGCGAGTGGGTGGTCAGCACGAAGGGCACGTCCCAGAGCATGCGCGCCAGGTAGCCCGCGATGTCGGTATACCAGGTGTGGCAGTGGACGATGTCGGCGTCGAACGTGTCCTTGGCCATGGCCAGGCTGCGCGAGAAGGCGTCGAGCGCGCCGGTGAAGCGCGGGTCGGTGTTGCGTTTCATCTCGTCCCAGCCGAGGTAGCCGCGCACCCGCAGATGGCCGTCGTCGATGTCCTGCTCGCCGAAGCAGCGCACCTCGATCGGCAGGTGGCGCGCCAGCGCGCGGCTGAGGTACTCGACGTGCACCCCAGCCCCACCGTAGACGTTGGGCGGGTACTCGTTCGTAAACAGCGCTACTTTGCTCAGCCTGGACACGACAGCCTCCGAACCGCGTCATGGGTCAACACGGAATCGTACAGCATGCTCTGCGGGACGCAGATTCAGGGGGTTGCGATCTCCATGATGACGTAGCGATGTCCCGTCTCAGGTTCGAGCAGGCACATGTCCACGTAGTTCCAGCCGCGCCGCTCGTACTTGCCGCGCGCGATGCTGTTGTCGTGCCCGGTGCAAACGAGCGCTCGCGGGCAGGGTTGCGCTGCCAGCAGCGCGTCGTGCAGGCGGGAGACGAGTCCGTGAAAGTCACGGTAGGTGGCGTAGCGCGCAAAGCCCTCGCGTGCGTCGCCCGGATCGCGGTCTGGCCAGACCGGAGCGTAGACTGCCAGCGCTTCTTCCAGCAGCGGGGAGAGCGTGGAATACGGCAGCAGCCCGATAGCCGGGTGGGTCATGCGTCGCTCCTGCGCAGCATGCCGACGCCGAGCGTCACCAGACCCGCCACCAGCACCATTGCGCCAACGACGGCCAGGTAGATGAGCGCGTTCGGCTCGTCGGCGTCCGGCGAGAGGATTGAGAGGAAGAACGCCACCGGTAGCAGAATGGCCGCTACGGGGACGGAAACGCGCACGAATTCTTTGGCGCGCTCGGACAGTGTGGCCTCATCGACGTAGCGCAGGACGACGAGGGAGAGCACCAGCAGCACCCCGGCGTGCGCGTGCCCGGCCCGCCACAGGTCCTGGCGGATCGGGTTATCGACATAGCCCTCGTCGCCGATGATGAGCATGCGCAGCAGGCTGACGCCGCCGAAAATGACGGTCGGGAAGACGACGAGCAGGATGCCGGCCATGCGGCGTGACGCGTGCGTCATGTTGTCTCCTTCCTCACCCCGCGAGCTGATAAAACGCGCCAAGGATAGCGCCGAACGCGATGTGGGCGGCAATGACGACGTAGGGCGTGCGGGGGCCGTAGTTGAGGGCCAGGAAGCCGGGGGGCTCAAGCTGGCGGGTCGGAGACGGGCCGCGCTGCTCGCTGGCCATGCGCGGGTGCAGGCTGGGCAGCACTGTCATGGCGGCGGTGAGCACGAACATGGCGTGGATGACCCCGATCGACGCTCCCAGCCACCAGGTCGCCCGGTCCCAACTTTCGAAGGCTGCGGCGTACAGTAACGTGAAGGCCCAGCCCGCGACGAAGTGCATGATCAGGCCGCGCGTCTGCGCCCGGTCGCGGTCCGCCGTGACGATCGAGCCGAGCAGGTAGGGCAGGCTCAAGCGGGACATCCCGACCTCTTTCGCCGCGGTCATGATCGCCGTCAGCGTGACGGTCGCGGCAAAACCCCACAGCAGCGCGCTCGACCAGTTCACGTCGGCCGTCACCGCTCGTCCTCCTCTGCCAGATGCCGCGGGTCAATCGCCTGCGTCGGTGGGTTCTGAAGCTGGTCGAAGGTCACGGCGGCGTTGATGAGACCAGCATGGGCCAGGGCCAGCGGGAAGTTGCCCAGCGCCGCTCCATGTCTGGGATCGATCCGCGCGGCGAAGAGGCCGGCGTCGTTGGCGTAGGACAGCAGGCGCTCGAAGCGTTCGACCGCGCCTGGCAGGTCGCCGGCCCGCGCCTGGGCCTCGGCCATCCAGAAGCCGGCGATGCTGAGCGCTCCCGGTCCCGGCGCCCTGCCGGCCTCATCCGGATCATCGTGCATCAGCACACCGCGGCCGAGCCGCCGGTAGAGATGAATGAGTGTCGTGTGCATGCGCGCGTGCGAGCCGGGAATGAATCCGTGGAGCGGCAGGGTCAGCAGGTCGGCGCTGATCTCGTCCGTTCCGTAGATACTGGCATAGCTCTGGAGCTGGAGGTTGTAGCCCCGCTCCTCGATCTCCGCCCGCAACGCCCTGCGCTCGGCGCGGTAGACCTCGCCGTGGATGTCCAGGCCGTGCCGCTCGTGCAAGGCGATCAAACGGTCCAGCGCGACCCAGCAGAGCACGTTCACGCGCGTGTCCCCACGGGCGCGGTCCCGGGACGCCAGCCCCACTTGACCGAATCCCTGGCGGGCGGCGCGGATCGCGTCGCCGATGCCCTTCAGCAGCCGCAGCGTGTCACGGTCGAGCCGCCCGCCGTGCTCGGCGAACTGCCAGGCCACATCGGCGATCTCGCCGTGAATGTCGAGCGCCGGCTGCCGCTGGACGGAGCTGCCGACGCGCACCGGGCGAGAGCCCGCGTACCCTTCCAGATGCGCCAGCTCCCGCTCGGCGATGTCGCCGCGCCCGAAGACGTCGTAGCGGGCCTCGACCCGGGGCCATGAGAGCTGGACAGCTCTGAGCATCCATCTGACAAAGGCGTGCGCCTCATCGTGGAACCCGCTGGCGTACAGCGCCCGCACGGTGAAGGCGCTGCCACGCAGCCAGCAGTAGCGGTAGTCCCAGTTCGCGTCCCCGCCCGGTAGCTCGGGCAGCGAGGAGGTGGGGGCCGCGACGATCGCGCCGGATGGCGCATAGGCCAGCAGCTTGAGGGTCAGCGCGGCGCGGATGACAGCGTCGCGATACGGGCCGGAATACGAGCAGGCCGCGGCCCACTCGCGCCACCAGCCGATCGTCTGCGCCGTCCGCTGGATGGCGGCCTCCCCAAGCACCGGCACGACGGCCGGACCCTCGGGATCGCAGGCGAGCGCGAGGTGCCGGCACTCCCCGGCCCGCACGCTGTGGAAGGCGCCTGCGGTCGCGCCGTCGCGGGCGACGCCGAGCGGCAGGTCCCCGCGGAGTATGAGCGCCGCCGCGCCGTGCTGGGTCCAGATGCCGAGCGCGCCCCGCTGCTCCAGCAGCGCGCGCTCGCGGGCGTAGCCCGGCCGGGGGGCGTAGACGATCTCCAGCTCGACTTCGCCCTCGAGCCCCTCGAGCTCGCGTAGCAGCTCGTGATCGGGCGCCAGCCCGCGCCACTGCCTGGCCGGATCGGCGATCGTCATGGAGTCGCGCAGGACACAGCTTCCCTTCGCGGCGTGGAAGATCGTCTCCAGCACACAGGTGAGCGGGCAATAGCGCCGCTCGACCTCGAACGCGCCGGTGGGGTGAATGCGGAAGTAGCCGCCATGCTCACTATCGAGCAGCGCCGCGAAAACGGACGGGCTGTCGAAGCGCGGCCAGCAGAGCCAGTCGATCGATCCATCGCGGGAGACGAGCGCGGCGCTGCGGCAGTCGCCGATGGCGGCATAGTCCCCGATCGGCCGGTAGCGCCGCGCGGCGTCGTCGGCCACGCGCTACCGACCCGCCCGTGGCAACAGCGAGCGCAGCTCGACACGCTCGTCGGCGAGCTGCGCGGCTTCAACCGTCACGCCCTGAGTGAGGATGCGGCGCGCGGCGGAGAAGTCGCGGAAGCGGTTAACGGACAGCGCGGCGATCAGCGCTCCCCGACGCAGGTAGAAGGCCGACCACGACCCGCTCTCGACCGTGCCGCGAAACACGACCGCGTCATGGCCCGTCGTCAGCCCTGCGACTTGCAGGTTAAGGTCGTACTGATCGGACCAGAAGTACGGCAGCGGCACGTCCGGAACCGGCAGGCCGAGCATGCTCCTGGCCGCCGCGACCCCCTGGTTCCCGGAATGGTCGAAGTGCTCGATCAGCAGGTGACGACCGTAGCGGGGATGAAACTGCTTCGCGACATCCCCGGCGGCGAAGACGCCCGGCAGGCTCGCGCGGCACTCCGCGTCGGTCACGACGCCGCCGTCGATCTCGACGCCGGACCCGACCAGCCAGCCAACCTCGGGAGTCACGCCGACGCCGATGACAACGACATCACAAGCGATTGCCCCGTCGTTCGTGACGACGCGTGCGACGCGCTCGCGACCCTGGATCTCAGTTACCGTCACGCCGGTTCGCAGATCGACGCCCCGGTCCCGGTGGATGGCAGCCAGGCGTTCCGCCACCTCGCGGCCGAGCGCGCCGTAAAGCGGCAGGTCGCCGGCCTCCAGTGCGATGACCGCGCGGCCCAGCTCGCGCGCCGACGCCGCGACCTCCGCGCCGATGAAGCCCATGCCGATCACAACCACGCGTTCCGCCGTCGCGAGGTGGTCGCGGATGCGCCGCGCGTCGGCCAGTGTCCGCAGGTAGTGGACGCCGTCAAGCACCTCGCCGGGGATGTCGAGCCGGCGCGGCGCCGCGCCGGTCGCGATCAGCAGGGTGTCGTAGTGGATGGATTCGCCGTCGTCGAGTGTTACGGACCGCGCGCCGGTGTCGAGGCCGCTGGCGCGCCTGCCAAGCCGCAATTCAATCGACTGCTCGGCGTAGAAGTCAGCCGGACGCAGGAAGACCTCGTCCTCCTCGACCTTGCCGGTCAATAAGCCCTTGGAGAGCGGCGGTCGCTCGTAAGGACGTTCCAGTTCCGCTCCAATGAGCACGACGCGTCCTGCGAAACCCTCGGCGCGCAGCGCTTCCGCCGCCCGCCCGCCGGTCAGGTTTGCCCCGACAATGACCGCCGTCACTTCATGCCCTTCACCCACGACAGACGCGCCTCTTCACACGCCCACTACGAAGAACCGCGGTGCTCGCCGCTTCACAGCCGGATGTTCGATCCGCTATCAGTGTAGTGCATGCCGGGCGGTCAGCGGCGCCGGCGCGGTTTCCCGAGCGCCATCAGGAACATGACGCTCATCCCGGCGGCGTGCGGCGAGAAGAAGGTCGTCACGTCGTCATCAAAAAAGGTCAGGCCGGTCGCGCCGACGCGCAGCGCGTAGGCGGCCAGGTAGAGTTTCCCGGCGGTAATGGCCGCGTCGAGCTGCGCCACCCGGTAGCCGCGGTTGGCGA
Organism: Thermomicrobiales bacterium; assembly: GCA_035513175.1. Taxonomy (GTDB): domain Bacteria; phylum Chloroflexota; class Chloroflexia; order Thermomicrobiales; family CFX8; genus DATKCN01. Next base: position 8,244 of record DATKCN010000059.1, on the reverse strand, counting down.
AGCGCTGGAGAACCGGATCGAGGTCAATCATCCAGTAGAGGTTGACGGCGGCGTCCGCGCCGAGGTCCTGACCCAGCGCCAGTCGCCCGGCGACGGCGCGGGCCCGGTCTTGCTCGATCCCTGCCAGCCGTTCCAGCGCTGCCCGGTCGCGGTGGAGGACGTAGGCGCCGCTGGCCAGCCCCGCCACGTCATTCACGATCAGGTACGCCGTGCTGAGCGGGCTCGTCTCCGGCGAGAGGCAATCGCCGACGACGCCGCGAGTCGCGCGGTCCAGCGCGGTCGAGAGCAGCTCGAACCCGATCGGCGTATGAGCGAACCGGCGCGTCGAGCCCCGACGCCGCACGACCGCCTCGATCGGCTCCCGAGGCAGCTCTCCGTCGCCCAGTGGCGTCAGCGGGATCAACTCTCCGCGCGGCTCCGGCATTTGGCGGCGTGGCAACTCCCCGCGCCACGACGACGCGGCGGATTCGTCCTCCAGCGACGACGCGCGCTGCATGCGGGGCGTCTCCGGGAACTCGATCTCGTAGTGGGACAGTGGCTCGGTCGGCAGGTCGAGCGTGGCGATGGGGGGCGCGTCGCCCGGCGGCCGCGCTCCCCGGCCGAGTGCAACGAGGCTCACCGTTGCCTCCTCGTCCGGGTCGGCGCCGAGCAGGCGGTTGACCGGATCGTCGGCGAACCCCAGCACGAGCGTGGCCGGGATGCCGGCAGCGCTGGCGACCGCCAGCGTGTTGGCCAGCATCGTTCCCGTGTCCCAGAACGTGTGGCGGTAGGCGCGCGTCTGATACTTCCAGGCGTTGCGCCAGAAGGTGCTGGTAACGCCCAGGACCGCGCGTGCTTCGGCCAGTGAGGGCTCTCCACCAGTCGCGTCGAGCAGCGCGCGGCGGTAGTCGCCGGTCCGCAACCGGCGCAGGGAGTGGTCGTGCGCGCCGTAGTGATAGACGCCGGCCGGCAGGTCGGGCAGGTCGCCGCAGACGACGTAGATCTCCATGTGGTACAGCGCGCCGGTGCAGGCGCAGGCGCGGAACTCGATCGCGCGATTGCCCAGAACGCGGCGGCGGGTGACGCCGTTGGAGTGGTAGCAGAGGCGCGCGATGGCTGCGAGGTCGAGCGCACCGCCCGACGCTGACGTGGCGGCAATCGCGTCGAGTGCGGGTTGCGTCGGCACATCGAGCGCGCCGGGCGGCGGCAGCGGGATGGGATCGAGCGTCGTGTAGATCTTGTATGGCAGCGGCAGGTTGTCCGGATCCATGACGTGCGTGCTCTGCCGCACGCTCTGTACGGAGTGGTTCGTCAGCTCGTGAAATCGGCGCGCGATGTCGGTGTCGCGGTTGCTCATGCAGGCGCTCCTCTCAACCAGTCCGCCAGGCGGCACGGCGGCTATTCGTCGAGCAGGCTGGCGAAGCGGACGTGGAAGTGTCCGGTGTGGCCCTCCTCGGGCAGGATGACGTCGAGCGCCGGCCGTCCATCGGAAAGCGTATATCCGGCCAGCGTGTCGTGGAATGGATCGCCCGCAACGGGCTGGTAGGCGACGAAAACCGCCACGATGCGCGACGTGTACTCTTTGCCGTCGATGTACGACAGCAGCGTTTCGGCGGCGAAGGCGTCCAGCTCGTTGTAGCCCGCGAACCAGACATCGACGTCGAGACCCTCCTGGTGGGAGACGTGAGGCGGAAACGGCCCGCCGTTCATGTCGCTGAAGTCGCCGAGCGTGACGTCCTGCCAGCCGGCGATGATGTCCCGCACGGATGGCTGGACCCAGTCGTTGCCGCCGCGGCCTTCCTCGTCGAGCAGGTAGCGATTGTCGCCGCGATACAGCACGAGCTTTCCGACCGGCGTGGCGTATTCGAAGACGGCTTCGAGCCCGTCTGTCGTCGTGGCCCGCACGCGAAGCGTCAGCACGCCGTCGGTGTCGCGATCGACGGCCTGGAACTGGATCGAGTCGATGGAGAAGAGCGGCTGTGTTAACGTGATCTCGCGGACTCCGCGATCATCGAAGGGACCGATCAAAGCGTCGCGCGCGGCAGCCTCAAGCTCGCCGATCGCGACGACGGCGTCGCGTTCCAGCACCTCCAGGGTGACGGATGCCAGTGCGCCCGCCCCGCCTACCTGGATGGAGCCGTGGACGAGGGTGTAGCCGTCGAAGTACGGGTGCTCGTCGGCGCTGAGGAAACGCAACGGCTCGCCGTCGATGTCGTTGAGGGACAGGCTGACGACTGCGACCGGCGGCAGGGGATGGTCGGCCATCTGCCACGTGACGATCGTGCCCGCGCGGCAGTTGACGATGCCCTTGCTCGTGGACACGCGCTCAGACAGGTCGCGAGCTGCGCGGGTGACGTCGAGCTGGAACGCGGCGGCGTCCGGCTCGTTCCGGTCCGGGTCGTGCTCGAGTGCCTGAACTGAAGGCTCGGACCGACGCCACCGTTCGCCGAGCTCGTGACGCTCCCGCAACCGCGCGATCAGCTCGGCCCCGTTCGCCAGCTCGACCGTCGTCTCGCCGGAGTAGGCAGCAGTCGCGATCGAGGCGCCGTGAAAGAGGGACAGGTCCATGCCCGGCGCAGGCGGGACAGAGGGTTGTGCGGCGGCCTCGGCGGGCAGGAGCCGCGACATGCGCGCCCAATCGGCGGCATTGAAGGCGGCCACGAAATCAGCCAGCAGCCCGGCGACCTCCGCCTCCTGGCAGATGGGCACAGGAGTGGGCGACGGGGCGGGCGTCGGAGTCGCGGTGGGCTCGGGTGTGGGCGACGGGGACGCCACGGCGGTTGCGGTCGCGGCGACGGTGGCGGCTGGTTCTGGCTGGGAAGGGGTCGAGGTTGGGATCGTCTCAGGGCCGGAACAATCCGCGACAACGAATGCCAGGAGGGCGATGATGACGAGTGGACCGCGCTGCGACAAGGGCCTGTCTCCCTGTTGGACGGCACAACGACCCCGGATGATACATGCTGGCCGCGCCGGGAGGGGGCGTAATGCGTAATGCGGGGCGCGTGATGCGGGGCGCGTGACGCGGGGTGGGTTACTCCTTCCTGCCGGTGGCGTAAATGAAGTGGGTGGCGGTGACGCGCACGTCGGCGGTGATCCCGTGGCGGGCGAGGGCGGCGCGCAGGTCGTCCGGCTCATCGTAGCGTTTGACGATGGTGAACTCGCGGCCGTCGTTCAGGCGGCGGGTCATGATCTCGGACTCCGGTCCCGGCGGCGGCTGGTCGGCTGAGGACGAGCGTTCTTCCCGCCTGCCGTCGAGCATGCCGAAGACGCCGCCGGGGCGGATGGCGGCGGCGATGGCAGCCAGCATGGGCTCGTAACTGGCGGCGGGCACGTGCGACATGAAGTAGCCGATGAACAGACCGTCCCATGTCCGCTCCGGTTCCCACTCGAACAGGTCCAGCTTGTGATGCGTCGCCTTCTGCGACAGACCGTGCGCGGACAGCCGGGCAGCATTGATGGAGATCATCTCCCGCGAGCCGTCGAGGACGGTGAGGGAGCGCGCGCGCAGCGCCAGCCATTCGGTCCAGATGCCGGTGCCGCCGGCCAGCTCGACGATGTCGCCGTGCCAGTCCAGCGTGTCGAACGCGACGCGGACCTGCTCCTGCTCGGCGAACCAGACGGCGTTCTCCGCCTCGCCACGGTCATAGCGCCCGATGCGCAGCCACCACTGGTCGTATTCGGCGGCCCGCTCGTTGTAGTACCGCTGCTGCTCGCTCAGCACCCTGCCTGCCGTGAGTTCACCCGACACGCGCCCACCCTCCTGCTTGCCGCCCGTGACACCAACCCTACTGTAGACCCCTTCACGGTCCCGGTCGAGAGGCAGACCGGCGCGCTGGTCGCCAGCGGGGCGTTGTAGGATCATTGTGTCGCGCCGCCGACCGCGTAGGAGATGAATGGATCGTCCCGAGCCGATGACGACGCCCCGCGACCGGATAGCCGTCTGGTTGCCATTGATCCGGCCGTTTACGTTGACGGCGGCGGCAGTGCCGGTGCTGCTCGGCTCGGCGCTCGCCCGCTGGGATGGCGCCTTCGCCGCGAGCAGCTTCGTCGCGCTGCTGCTGGCCGCGATGCTGATCCAGGCGGCGACGAACATGCTCAACGAGTACTTCGACTACCAGCGCGGCGTCGACACGCGCGACTCGGTCGGGATTGCTGGCAGCATCGTGCGGGGCGACCTGGCGGCGCGGGCGGTGCTGCGCGGCGCGCTCGTTGCGCTCAGCCTGGCGCTGCTGTGCGGGCTGTATCTGGTCGTCGTCGTCAGCCCGTGGCTGCTGCTGGTGGGCGCGCTCAGCGTGCTGGGCGCCTGGGCGTATTCGGGCGGGCCGCGCGCCGTGTCGAGCACGCCGTTCGGCGAGGCGCAGGTGTTCGTGCTGATGGGGCTGCTGCTCGTCGGCCTCGGCTACTACGTGCATGCCGGGACGGTCACCGGCGGCGTGCTGGTTGCGTCGCTGCCCGTTTCGTGCCTGGTCGCGGCCATCCTGTTGGGCAACAACATCCGGGACATGGACGGCGACGAGGCGCGCGGCCGCCGGACGCTGCCGATCGTGGTCGGGCGTTGGGGCGGCGTGATGACCCTGATCGCGCTCGTCTGCGGCGCCTACCTGCTGCTGCTCTTGGCCGTGCTGGCCGGCGCCGCGCCATGGCTGGCGCTGCTGGCGTTCGCGTCGCTGCCGCTGGCGCCGGCCGTGATCCGACTCTTTCGATCGACGACGGTTCCGTTGGCGCTCCATCCGGCGGTGAAAGGCATCGCCCGCCTGCACCTGGTCCAGGGCAGCCTCTACGCGGCCGGCGTGACGCTGGCCTCCCTGCTGTGACATTGCCCACGGACGCGGAGAAGGCGGGCTACGTGCGCTCGATGTTCGGGCGCATCGTGGGCCGCTATGACCTGCTCAACGACCTGATGACGGCCGGGCAGCACCGGCACTGGAAGCGGCTGGCGGCGCGGGCCGCTGTGCCGCAGGGCGCGCTGGCGCTCGATCTGGGTTGCGGAACCGGCGACCTGACGCGAGCGCTGTCGCGGCAGGGGGCGCGGCTGGTCGCCGGCGCCGACTTCGTGCCGGAGATGCTGGTCTCCGCCCGGCAGCAGGCTGCCGCCCAGGGAGTGGCCGGCGTCGCCTTCATCGTGGCCGACGCGCTGTGCCTGCCGTTCGTCGATGCGACGTTCGACCGCGTCACGAGCGGGTTCCTGGTGCGCAACGTTGCCGATCCGGAGGCCGCGTTCCGCGAGATGCGACGGGTGCTGAAGCCGGGGGGCCTGGTCGTCTGTCTGGAAGCGTCGCGGCGGGATGACCGGTTGGGCCGGGCGCTGCGCGTCGGGTTCGGCGTCCTCGCGCGCGGGCTGGGGCGGCTGGTCGCCGGGGACGCGGCCGCGTACGCCTACCTGCCCGACTCCGCCGCGGCGTTCGCCCGACCGGCGGAGCTGGCGGCAACTATGGAGCGCGCGGGGTTCATGGACGTGCGCTACCGGCGGCTGGGATTGGGCATGATCGCGATCCACCGGGGCAGCAAACCGGGCGGTGTGGCCAGCGGCGGCGTAGCGCCGAGCGCGGGCGCGGCGTAAGATGTGGCCATCGGAAGTATGGATTTCACCCGCCGCGAGTCGCGCTCGCCCCCGAGCTGCGGTCGCCGCGAGCATGACCGGAAGCGACCGCGATTGTCATGAAGCAGAGCGTCGAATCCGATACGCTTGACGCGCGCGCGCCGTCAACCCGGACGTTCAGGAGGCGTCGAGTGATCCTGCCCATGGCAGCCATCATCTTCCTGCTTGCGCTCGCCTACGTCGTGCCGGCCTACTTCGCCGTGCGTGCGATGACGGCCATGGATCGTGTGCCGCTGTCCAGTTCACCCGCCGACCATGGCCTGGCGTTCGAGAGCGTCGCATTCCCCTCGCGCGACGGAATCACGCTGCGCGGCTGGTGGATCGACGGTGGCGGGCCGCAAACGGTCATCATGGCGCACGGCAAGGGCTCGGTGCGCGACGACGCCGGGCTGATGTACCTCGAACTGGCCGCCGGGCTGGCGCGCGCCGGGCATGACGTGCTGCTGTTCGACCTGCGGGGACATGGCGAGTCGGACTTCGGCCGCTTTACGATCGGGGTGAACGAGCCCCGCGACGTGCTCGGCGCCGTCGACTTCGCCCGCGCCCGTGGAGTGCCGGTCGATAAGATCGCGCTGCTGGGCTTTTCGACCGGCGCGGTGGCGGCGCTCGAAGCCGCGGTGCAGGAGCCGGGCGTCGGCGCGGTCATCGCGGATGGCGCCTGGCCGGACCTGCGCGAACTACTGGACCGCGAGATGGCCACCGAGAGCCCGTTGCCGTCGTTCTACAACCCCGGCATCTACCTCGTCGCCCGCCTCGTCTTCGGCTGGGACGTGAGCGAGCAGGTCGCGATCGACGACGTGACGGAGATCGTCGGCTCCGGCCGGCCCGTCTTCGTCATCCACGGCAGCGGCGACCAGTACACGAGTGTGGAGCAGGCGGCGCGCTTCGCGGCGGCAATACGCGACTCCCCGAACGCCGAGTTCTGGCAGATCACCGGCGCGGAGCACGTCAGCGGCTACGCGTCTTACCCGGACGAGTATCTGGCGCGCCTGCTCGCCTTCCTGTCCCGCACGATCGGCAAGACCGTGCCGTAGCCGCGGCATATCGCTTGCCCTGTCGTCGGTGGCGCGCTGAGGCGCCGCACGAGACGGTGAGGGACATGGATCGGTTCTTCGGACCACGGAGTTTCGGCGGTGGGCGCGTGCAGGTCTTTGGTTGCAGCCCCGGCTGCCTGCTTCTGTCGTTGATGGTGTCGATCGTGTTGACGGTGCTTTTGAACGTCGCCATACGTCTGTTTTAGTGCTGCGCGGCGGGCCGAGTTGGCCGCGGCATACTGGCGCCACCGTAGTCGTCCACACACGATGATCGGGCCGGGCGGTTGCTCCATGTCCGTCTTGTCGTTGCGGGCCGGTTATCACCACAGCCTCAGCGCCGTGGCGGCGTATACTGGGGCGCCGACAGGTGAGGAGGAGCGCCGGACCATGGAGCACCACGCTGACTTCGCCGTGCCGGTGACACACCGGCTGTGGATGGAGACGACCGTTCCCCGCGAGGGCTCGGACGGGACGGTCGAGGGCTGGGCAATCTCGCTGGGCTGGTGGGTCGAGCCAAACGTCAACGATGACGGCAGGCCCGGGGAGGCGACCGGAACGCTCTACCTGATCGTGGATTCCACTGGAGACGGCCCGCCGGTCTGGGTTGCGCAGGGCAACATCCGGCGCTGCCGCGTCGACCTGCCCGAACCAGCGAAGTAGCGCCGCTTGCGCGATAGCCTCGGATTGCTCCCTCATCTCCGCCGGCGTTCCCCCGGGACGCTGGTTGCCGTCCTGTCGGTCATCGCGCTGGCGGGCGCGTTGCAGGTCTCCGTGCGCGTCTTCGATCGCGTGCCGCACGTCGAGGACGAGGTGGCCTTCGTCTTTCAGGCCAACGTCTTCGCCTCGGGGCAGGTGCTGGCCGAGGCGCCGGAGCAGCCGGAGTTCTTCCGCGCGCCGTTCGTGATCGTGCATGAGGGCCACTGGTTCGGAAAGTACACGCCGGGATTCCCACTGGTGATGGCGCCCGGCGCGCTGATCGATCGGCCCTGGCTGGTGAACCCGCTGCTGGCGGCGCTGTGCGTATGGCTGGTGTACGTCATCGGACGACGGCTGTACGGGACATCGACCGGGCTGGTGGGCGCCGCGTTCCTCGTGGTCTCGCCATTTTTCCTCTTGCAGGCCGGGTCACTGATGTCGCATCTGGCCAGCCTGCTGTGGACGCTGCTGTTCCTGCTGCTGTTCGAGGCGGCGCATCGCACGCGGCTGCCGCTGCCCGCGCTGGGCGCCGGGGCGGCGCTGGGGATGCTGTTCCTGACGCGCCCGCTGACGGCGGTCGGGGTTGCCTTGCCCTTCCTGATCTGGTGCGGGATCTACGTGGCGCGGGACCGTCGCCGGTTCCTGGGCTACGTGCCGATCGCGCTGGCGTTCGCGCCGTTCGTGGGGGCGCTGCTGCTGTGGAACCAGATCACGACCGGCGACCCGTTCAAGAGCGCCTACGTGCTGTGGTGGCCGTACGACCGCATCGGCTTCGGCGAAGGCGTCGGCGTCGAAGGCAGCCACTCACTCGGCGACGGCTGGCGCTTCCTGAAGATCAACTTCGGCTGGCTGCTGCGCTATCTCTACGGCTGGCCGGGCCGGACGAGCCTGATTCCCGCCGCGCTGGCCTCGCTCGTCGCGCTTGGCCAGCTGACG
>DATKCN010000058.1:0-9658 GCA_035513175.1 Thermomicrobiales bacterium | reverse complement strand
TCGACTACAGGGTCGACGAGGACGGCGGCCGCTGCCACGACCTGCTCGGCACGCGCTGCGATCCCTATGTCACGACCCTGCTGACCGGCGAGCAGGTCGATGTCTGCTGCCACTCGAACCTGACGCGCGCCGTGCTGCCCTGGGGCCTGACCGAGTTCGACGTGCACGACGTGCTCAACATCTTCCAGGTCACCGGGCTGACGAAAGATAGCGACCGTTACTTCATGAAGCCCAGCCCGGCGCAGCAAGGCGACTTCTTCGAGTTCATGGCCGAGATCGACCTGCTGTGCGCCATCTCCACCTGCCCCGGCGGCGACCTCTCGATCCCCCTCTGGGGTCCCGGCGCCGCCGACCCCCTCGCCACCTGCCGCCCGCTCGGCGTCGAGGTCTACCAGCCGGACGTCGCGCTGCTGGCAGGCTGGCAGTCGCCGGAACCACCCGCCTATCGTGGCAACCACGGGCTGGCGTTCACGGAGTAGGGGTCGCCGCATGCGCATCATGGGGTTTGACAAGAGCATGGGAACTAACTAGAATCCAGATAGTAGGAAACTCCTACCTGCTGTTCTGATCGAGCATGGTGCTAACTAAGAGACACGGACCCTGGAGGGGCGGTACGTAGCCGATGGCTGTTGAGACGATTAAGGTTGACAACAAGGGTCGATTGACGTTGCCCGTGCAGATACGCAAGGCGTTGGGCATCGAGCCGGGCGATACGATGTTCGTCGAATGCGAGCCGAACGGGAAGGTTGTTCGTTACTCGAAGGCTGAGAATCCCTTCGACGCGCTGGCTCGGCATGCTGAGCAGGAGTACCGGGCTGGCCGCACCCGCGGTCTGCGTGACTTTGCCCGCGAACACGACATCGACCTGGATGCCGGCTGACCGCTACGAGATTGAGCTCACGCGGAGTGCGGAGAAGGACCTCGAGCGCCTGAAATCTCGGAGAGATCAGGCAATGCGCGCCCTGTTGCAGCTGGAGGAGAATCCCGTCGCGGGACACACTCTTAGCGGCAATTTGAAGGGCGCGCGGTCACTTGAGTTCAGCCTCAAGGGCAGTGGCGTCTATCGCGCGGTCTACACCATCCTCGAGGATGATCGTGTCTGTGTCATCTTCATCATTGGCCCCCATGAAAACATTTACGACAAGGCCGAAAGACGCTACAAGGCGCTCAGGCGCGCCGGCATGAACGTATAGGGAAGTGCGCGGCGTCTCTTCTCTCCGTGGCTGCCGCGCGCCGCCGACCCCCTCGCCACCTGCCGCCCGCTCGGCGTCGAGGTCTACCAGCCCGCGCCCGACCTGCTGGAGGGTTGGCAGTCGCCACAGCCGCCCTCCTACCGCGGCAATCACTGCCTGGCGTTCAAGGGATAGGCAACGCGAGCATGGGGCAGATTCGAGCGCCCGTGTTTCGGGGCGCAGGGCTACCGCGCTATCGGCCCGGCCGGATGTTCTGGTTGACGCGGAACACATTTCCGGGGTCATATTGCGTCTTGACCTGCGCCAGCCGGTCGTAGTCGCCGCCGTAGGTGGCCTTGATCCGCTCCTGCCCGTCATCGTCGGTCATGAAGTTGATGTAGCCGCCCGATCCCGAATCCGACAATGATCGCAGCGCGTCGTAGTAGGCATGCATCCACGCGATGTTCCCCGCCATCCTGGCCAGATCAGCGTCAGACGCCGGGATGACGTGCACGAACTCAACATCGCGGCGCCCGTAGGCGGTGTCGCGCTGGCCGACCCGCTGGATCGCGCCAGTCTGAGGACACAGATGCATCGTCGACTGGATCGATGGCAGTTGCGGGCCGTGTGTCGCGTGCACGCCGATTGCCTCATCGGTCAACGTTGGAACGTAGTCGGACTTCCAGTAGTGATGCAATCCCGGCGGCAGGACCGCATCGAATGCACTGTTGAGCGCCGGAAACGGCATCGGTCCGGCATGCGGGGCGACCACCGTCCCGAGATCCTTCAACGGCGTGACGACCCGCTCGCCCTGCTGCAGATCGCGGCCTGAATAGCAGGCCACGATGACGGCGAAGGGTTTGAAGTGCATCTCCTCCGGGATGAATGGTGCTGCGCTACGCCTCGTTGCGGCTCCTCTCGGCAGCCGAGAAGGGCAACCCGCTGGGGCCGGCCTCGTCGATTTCCAAGCTGCACTACGCCGAGCTGGACAAGCGCGTCTACACACTGATGATGGATATCCTCGGTCCATGGGGGCAGATCACTGCCGGTGGTCCCGAGCAGTACGCCTACGCCACGGACCGCACCGAGGGCGAGTACGACAAATGGCCATACATGTTCATGCATCCCTCCGCCGAGACGATCTACGCTGGCTCGTCCCAGATCCAGAAGAACATCATCGGAGAGCGCGTCCTCGGCTTGCCGAAAGAGGTCCGCGCCGGCTGAATCGCGCGGTAACGGGGAAGGCTGACGGAATTCAACGCCTCGACCCGCTCCACCGAATGCTTCGGAGCGGGTCGAGGCATTGGAACGTCTACGCGCCGGTGATCGGGTCGATGACGGCGCGCACCTCCATGACACTGTCCGCCGGGAAGCCGCCACACCGCGCGTGCTCCAGCAGGTCATCGGACGACTCGGCGATGTAGACGCAGTGGATCGCGTCGTCGGTGACGTAACTCTGCACCCACTGGATGTTCTTGCCGGCGCCGCGCATATCGGCCAGCACGCCGTTCGACTTCTGGGAAATGGCTCGCAACGTCTCGTGATCCAGCTTCCCCGCATCGGGAAGGCGCCGCTCGATCAGGTACCTCGGCATGGGGTCATCCTTTCTTTCCGCTCGACACGCGGTCAACACCTCGTCGATCCAGTCCATTCACTACGGTCCGCTCGCGTCTTCCGCGCTGGCTGGCAACCACCGCCTGCTTCCTCAACGACGCCGTTGGAAATGGGTGATCCGACTTCTGACATCGTAGGGTGCGCAGGGTGAGGCGTCTTCCGTGCGTGCACGTAGTCCGCGGGAAGTACCACACGTAAAGCGGGGCCGTGGGTTCGCGTCGCGCCTTGGACGATCAGGCGATCGACAACGGCGCCAGACCATGGACGTAGGCATACGCGCTCGCCATCGCCCGTGCGGCGGTCCCCTCCGCGCCGATTTTGGCGTAGATCGTCGAGATGTGCCGTTCGACCGTGCGCACGCTGAGGAAGAGCCGGTCGGCGATCTCATGGTTGTTCAACCCGCGAGCCAGCAGGCCAAGCACTTCCACCTCTCTCGGAGACAGCTTGGCTGGCGGCGCAGGGGCAACGTTCCGCGCCTCGGCCCCTGCGCCGAGCGCGGCAAGGATGTCGTCGGCGCGCTTGGCCATCGCGTCCGCGCCGAGCCGGCGTAGCGTGTCTCGCGCGATGCGCGCTTCCGCCATCGCGGACGACCCCCTGTCATTCGCTGCCAGAGATTGAGCCAGCGCGATCCGTGCCCGCGCGGCGTCATATGGCGCCCCGCCACGCTGGAAATCGTCTACCGCGTCCTCGAATGCGCGCCGAGCGGCGACTGAGTCGCCGCTCGCTCCAGCGATGAGTCCCCTCGCTGAGGCGGTGATTGCCCGCATCGACGGCGTGCCAACCATGTCCGTGAGCGCCGTGAGCTGTTCCAGCATGTCGCCAGCCCGGTCGACGTGACCAAGCACGACATGGCATTCCACCCCCAGGGACAGCGCGTCGATGCGCTGCAACTGGTTCTCGGGCGGCAGCTGCCGCAGCAGTCGCTCCACGAGGTCAGCCGCCACCGGGGCATCACCCCGATCGAATGCGAGCGCCGCCTGTCCCTGCATCGCCAGCGGGTGAGATTCGATCTCGGAGAACAGCAGCGCCGCTTCGTCGAACCGGCCCTGGCGTCGACGTAGCTCGCCGAGCCGCAGCACGCTTTCGGCCAGCATGCCGGCCCGTGTCGTCTGAAGCTCACGTCGCGCAGTGGCCAGCTCCAACTCCGCTTCACTCCAGAGGCCGCGACAGATCAGCACCGAGGCATAGTGCGTCCTGCAGATGGCGACCAATGCCGGAAGGTCGTGGCGCTCGGCGAATGCCCGCAACATGTCGCACCACTGAGCCGCCCGGTCGAAATCACGCACGCGTTCGCAGGCATAAATGAGGTAACAACACGTCGTCACGATAGCATCGGGCTGGGTAACGTCGCCGGAAAGTGCGGCGGCCGTCGCTTCGTCCAACTGCCGCATTCCATCGACAACCCGGCCTTCATGCACCTTCACCAGCCCATCGAGACCCAGCGCGGTCACCTCAAGGTCCACCGAGCCAAGTTGGCGAGCGATAGCCAGCGCCTCTGCTCCGGCACGTTTCGCTGTCGCAATGTCGTAGTGGAAGTCGATGGCGAGGAAGCCTTCACTGAGCGCCAGAAACCCGTGCTCGAATCCCAGGTCGATATCGGCTAGCAGGCGCCGCGCACGACGCAGCCACCCGCTCGAGATGGCATGCTCGCCCCGGAAGACAACATAGTCGAGCGCCAGCCATGTCGCCATGCGGGCCGCTCCGCGCACGTCTCCAGCGTCCTGAAATCCACGATACGCGCGCTCTCGACAGCGCAGTACGAGCGGGACATCGTTCACGAACCAGGCAGCGAGCCCCAGCCCCTCCAACGCTTCCGGCGTTTCGGCGTGGATCACCGCTGCTTCGAATGCCTCCCGGCCACCAGCCCAGTCGGCCCGGGCAAGCGCGGCGTGTCCAGCCAGTATGAGCGAGTTCGGATGAGTCTCCGGGCAGGGTTCCGACATTCGCCGAGTCCAATCCGCAGTGATTCCGGCTCGACTCGACTGGACGAGTGGGCGTCGAGGGCATGCCGTCCAACCTGTCCCCGGCTGGTCGCTCGCGACGGGCAGGAAGCGACCGCTGCGCTCGTCTCAGTGCGTCGGTGACAACAGGATACGCGAAAAACAGGCGCATGAACAGGGATCGGGCACTCCCTTGCCACCATCTTCTCCATGCAGCCGAGCCGGTTGCGATCTCGCCAATCGACTCAGCCTGAAATCGCTTGACTGGGACCCCGGATGCTCCCTCAAACGACTGCCAGCCCGTCCAGCGTGACACAGTCATCGTCAATGGCCCGGCCAGCACCGGGTTGAGGTCGAGCTTCAAAATCCCGGCGGCTCGATCGGCAGCTGCGACACGCGGGCGATCGCATCGGCCACGGCTTACCGCTCCATCGCGCGCGCCTCGCCGATCAGCCGTGGCAGCAGGAACGAGCCGCCAGCGTCCGGGCAGTAGCCCAGCTTGATGTAGTCCTGGCCGAGGCGCGCTGCCGTCGATGCCACCCGCAGCCCGCGCCGACGGCCACGCCATTGACGCCGGCGATGACAGGCTTCGGCAGGCGGTAGATGCGCGGAAGCGAGCGCATGCGCCAGGTCGATCCACCCGGCGGACGGCTCGTCGTCCTCCCCGCCGCCGTTGCTCCACTCATTGATGTCGGCTCCCGCCGAGAAGCCGCGTCCCGCGCCGGTAATCACCGCGCTGCGCCCGCTCGTGTCGAGTCGCGCCCGCTCGATGGCGTGGTTCAGCTCGGCCAGATGTGGGCGGTTGAGCGCGTTCAGCGCATCGGGCCGGTTCAAGGTGATGACGCCGACCCCGCCCTGCTGCTCCCACAGGATGTTCTGGTACTCCACTCGTCTCCCTCGTTCCTTTAATAGCGCTGCTCTGGACGCCGCGGGCCTGGCATTGCCGTGTATTTCGGAACAACCATGTGCCGCTAGCGGCTCCGGCCCTCGTTGTCACGCGACGTGGCGGGATCGCACCCGCAACGCCCATGTCCGTCAAAGGTCGATATGTTCTGGGCTAGTCGACGAGTTTGTCCGGCTTCTGCGCCGCCGGACGTCTCTTCCCGGAGTGACAGCATGGCGAGACGCCTCAGCCTGGGAGTGTGTGTCCGAACCACCGTCCGAGCATCGTTTTCCATGCTATTGTCACTGAGAAAGCGCTCATCCTCTGTCGTCACACTTTGTTGGATGGTGGTGTCCGGTGAACGAGCGGCGTTTCGTCACAGTCCTGTTTTGTGATGTGACGGGCTCGACAGCCCTTGCCAGCAAAGTCGACGCTGAGGAATGGGCCGACATCATCAGCACGGTCTTTCCAATTCTGATCGACCCGGTCGAGCGCTATGCCGGCACGGTGGCGCGCCTCATGGGTGACGGCATCCTGGCATTCTTTGGAGCCCCTGTCGCTCGCGAGGATGATCCTCAGCGCGCCATCCTGGCCGCGCTCGAGATTCTGTCCGGGATCGAGGGCCTCCAGGAGACGCTACGCGTCGACTATGGCCTTGATCTGAACGTTCGCGTTGGCATCAACACCGGCATGGTTGTCACTGGCGAGTTTGGCTCTCGCGCGGCCAGCGAATACACGGCGATGGGCGATGCCGTCAACGTCGCGGCCCGCATGGAGCAATCGGCCGAGCCGGGCACCATTCAGGTCACAGCCGAGACGTTCAGACTGACTGCCCCTTTTTTCGAGTTCGAGCCGCTCGGGCTGGTGACTCTTAAAGGAAAAGACGACGGCGTCGAAACGTACCGGGTGATTGGCAGGTCCTCCGAGCCCAGGCGGAAGCGAGGCATTGAAGATCTTGAGGCGCCGCTTGTTGGGCGGCATCGCGAGCTGGACCTGCTTCGCTATCGCCTCAATGAGCTGGCTACAGGCGGAGGCGGGGTGATAGCCATCATTGCCGACGCGGGTCTTGGCAAAACCCGCTTGCTGGACGAGCTGCGGCGCGCATGGCTCTCGGGGCCGGACCGCCTTGCTGACTCCTGGATCGAAGATCCACTGGTCTCGTTTGAGGACAGCACGCCGTATGGCCTGGTCCAGCGCAGGCTTCTGCGCGAACTCAATATCAGAGAAGGGTTCTCCTTGTCCGCAGTTCAAGCGTGCCTTGACGAGCTCTATGGCACGCTCAGAACGGACGAGCGCGATCGGGATGCGCAGGCAGTCATCCGCCTGCTTGGTGGCGACCCGCGTGCGGCGCAATCGTCAGGTAGCCTGGGACCGGACGGGGCCGAGGACTTTCGGCAGGAGCTGGCGTCTATTCTCGAACGCATCTGGCACACGAGAACCGAGCGCCTGGGCAGCTGTGTCTATGTCATCGACGACTTCCATAGCATCGATCCGGCATCCGCGGGATTGCTCGAACGTCTCCTGCCGGATCTGCTCGATCTCCCGATATTGATCGTGTTGGCGTTCCGGCCAGAGCACGAGTCGCCATGCTGGTTCCTGCACGAGCGCCTCTCATCCGAGATGGGCATCAGCTACCTGACCGTTTCACTTGCGCCGCTCAGAGACAGTGACGCCAATCTGCTGATCGACACGCTACTGCCAAGCGCCAGCTTCCCGTCTTCGTTGCGAGACATGATCCTCGAGCGCATCGACGGCAACCCCTTGTTCGCCGAAGAAATCGTGCGCACATTGATTGAGCGAGAAGTCATCGTGCCCGAACCCAACGGCAACGGTTCACGCTGGCGGATAGCGTCGGAGGCAGATCTTGCGACGCTCGCGATTCCCACAACCCTCCAGCCACTCATTCAGGAGCGCATGGACCGGCTGGACGCGGGAGCGAAGCGAACGCTACAGCTTGCTGCGGTCATAGGCAGCACGTTCCGGCATGACGAGCTTCTCGCGGCATCAGAAGAACCGGACGTGCTTGACGCCCACCTTCAGTCCCTGCAGCGAGCGATGCTCATTCGCCCGGACAGATACCGTGGATCTGACAAGTTTGTCTTCCATCACGCGCTGATCTGGGAGGCAGTCTACCGCTCGATGCTGCGCCGTAATCTCCGGAGCCTGCACCGGCAGGTGGGCGAAGCCCTGGAGCGCCTGCATGGTGATGCCCTCGACGAACAGGCGGGGCTGCTCGCCCAGCATTACTCGAAGGCTGGCGACGAACGAGCGATCGCGTACGCCACGGCGGCGGGGGAGCGCGCGCAATCGCTGTTTGCTCCAGAGGAGGCGATCGTTCACTTCAACCGCGCGCTCGAAACCACCAGTGAACTGGGACGCATGCCACCGGCTCAATTGCTTCGCCAGCGTGGTAGAGCCTATGAGACGCGCGGGAGCTTCGAGGAGGCGCGCCGCGACTTCGAGGCCGCGCTGGCGCTTGCCGAGGCGGACGGAAACCTCCGTGAGGAGTGGGAGACACTGGTTGACATTGGCCGCTCGTGGGAAGGCGTCGATTTCGACCGCGCCGGAACGTGGTTCGAGCGCGCCATCGAGCTGGCGAGGCAGCTTGACGACCCTCTGGCGCTCGCGCACAGCCTGAACCGCGTCGGCACCTGGTACACCAACACTGAGCTCGTCGATCCTGCCCGGACGGCTCACCTTGAGGCGTTGACGATCTTCGAGCAGCTCAACGACGAGCCTGGCATCGCGGCAACCGTCGATTATCTCGGCATGGCCGCCAACATCGGCGGTGATTTGAACGAGATGCGTGCTCGCTGGGAGCAGGCAGCTGGCATGTTCGAACGGCTTGGCGATCGTCACTACCTCTCCTCGACGCTCGCCTCGATGGGCCTGCTTCGGGGTGGGTTCGTGTTCGAATCCGTGGCAATACCCCAGGTAGCCTCCTACGAGGAAGCCGTCGATCGGGCAAGCCACGCATTGCGGCTGGCACGCGAATCCGGCTGGCGAGCGGGTGAAGCCTACGCGTTGACGACGCTGGCCTCCAGCCACCTTGTGTCAGCCGAGTATGGCCGCGCCTTCGATGCTGTCTCCAGCGGCATTGAAATCTCGCATGAAATCGGACATCCCGAGTGGCTCGCGGCAGACACAGCAATCCTCGGATGCCTGTATAACGCAATCTTGGCTGCCGATCTGGCGATTGAGGCGCTGGAGGAGGCAAGCGAGCTGGCCAGATCGAGTGGCTCGCGGCATTGGACACATATGATCGCGGGCCACTTCATCGATGCTCTGACGGCGAAGGGGCTGCAGGATAACGCCGGACGCCTGTTGCAGGCGTTCGATCCCGGCATGCTGATGCAGACGGTGGGCCAGCGGCGCCTATGGATCGCCCGCGCAACCTGGCATATGACCACTGGTGATGCGCCAGCCGCACTGACGATTCTGGACCGTTTGCTGGAGACCGGCCACTACGTGCGGACCCAGCAGGACATTCCACTGGTTGCCTGGCGCCGGGGACGCGCGCTCATCAGTCTCCACCGGCACGCTGAAGCCGAAGAGGCCCTGCTGGCGGCCCGCGCAGGAGCGACCAGGATAAAAGAAATCTCGAAGCTGTGGAGGATCGAGCTCGATCTGGCGCGCTTCTACTACCTGTTGGAGCGTGACGCAGAGGCCTCCCAATGCCTGGCTACGGCGCGGGAGATCGTCGAACGCATCGCGCCGAGCATCCCCGACAACCTGCGCGCGGGCTTCCTCACGTCGGCGCATGAGCTTTTTGGCGCCGCATCCGATCTGACGATCTCCCTTCCTTAGCGCCTTCCAGGAGCGCATACGCGACATGTCGTGCCTGGAGCCAGCGTGACAACTGGCCGGGATGACTCCGGCAGCGATCGAGCGGTTCCACGGCGCTCACCTCGCGCCCCGCATCGCCCGGGTAACGGAGGCGCCGCGCTATACTGCCCGCATCGCCCCACTGCATCCGGATGGACGTCTTCGATGAACGAGCGGCCGCACGAAGCAGACAGCGTGAATCCCGACAGCGCGCTCATCGTCGG
>DATKCN010000057.1:0-16590 GCA_035513175.1 Thermomicrobiales bacterium | reverse complement strand
GCCAGTATTCCACGCGTCTGCGTCAGGGCACGCTCCGGTCGCTGGCTTACTCTTCAGGCCTCTTTAAGTGAGCCGCACACCAATGGTAGTAGCGAAACTGTTATCGTCATCGAACCGCCCGGGCCCAAAGAGATGCTCTGGCTGAATACGGCCAGATATGGGCTGACGGCTCGTGAACGGGCAGTTGTGGACCTTGTCATGCGGGGCCTCTCCACCGCGCAGATTGCCGCGACGTTGTACATCTCTAAATACACCGTCCAGGAACATCTCTGTAGCGCATTTGACAAGGTCGGGGTACGGGACCGACAAGCCCTCGTCAAATGTCTCTTCTTCGACAACATGTATCCGACGCTCTACGGATGAACTGCTCCACGCTCTGATCGAAAGACCTAGGCCCGCGGTGACATGCTCTCGGGGTACGGCTTCCCGCGATCACGATTCTCCATTCCGCAGTGTCCGTCATGTTAGCGCGCTGGCTCGAAGCACAGAAAGGAATTGCCCCCCTGTATCGTGACTTTCGCGGCTCGTACTCTATCGCGCCTGCTTGAGCATGATCGTCGGGCGGCGCGGCTTCTCGGCGGCGTCGATGGTGAGGCGGCGGGCGCACTGGCGGGCGGCGGCGCGGAACGCATCGGCGGGCTGTGAATCCGGGGCGCTGATGACAATAGTGTGGCCGATGTCGCCCCCCTGCCGGATGGTGGTGTCGAGTGGGATGTGGCCTAGCAGCGGCACGCCATAGCGCTCGGCAGTGCGCTACCCGCCGCCGAAGCCGAAGATGTCGCTCTGCTCGCCGCAATGCGGATTACACCTAACGAGCCGATGTCGAACACTGCCGCAGCGCGCCGACAGCTGACGTTCCGGCGACACGGCCAAAGACCGCGCCCGATGTCAACCCTGTTCCGCCCGGGTAGTTGAAGTAGAACAGCCCGCCGACCAGCTCCCCGGCGGCGTACAGTCCCGGCATCGGCGCGTCGTACAGATCGAGCACCTGTCCGGCGGTGTTGATGCGCAACCCGCCGAAGGTGAACGTGACTCCGCAGGTGATCTGGTACGCCTCATACGGCGGCGTGTCGAGCGGGTTCGCCCAGTTCGACTTCGGCACGTCCAGCCCGCGCGTGCCCCGGCCATCCAGAATCGCCGGGTTGAACGACGTCTCGGTGTCGACCGCGGCGTTGAACTCGGCCACCGTGCGCAGGAACTGGGCGCCGTCAACGTCGTCGAGCCTGGCGGCCATCTCTTCGAGCGTGTTCGTCCGCACGCGGGTCGCCTGGCGAATGCGGTACTCGTCGCGCAGGATGTTGATGACCTTGCTGTCGAACACCTGCCAGGCAAACTGCCGGGGCTGACGCAGGACTTCCTGCCCGTACTTGGCGTAGGTGTAGTTGCGGAAATCGGCGCCCTCGTCGACGAAGCGGTTGCCGTCGGCGTTGATCATGATGCCCAACGGATAGCTGTGCTTCTGAAACGCGTCGCCAACTTCGAGATCCCCGAAATCGGGCGCGTTGCGGTCCCAGGCGACGGCGTGCGCGCCGGACCAGTTGCCATGCGGCATCGCCCCGGCGTCCAGCGCCATGCGGATGCCGTCTCCCTGGTTGAAGCGCGTGCCGCGCACTTTGGCGAGGTCCCAGCCGGGACCGAGGTAGCGGGTGCGCCACTCGCTGTTGGCCTCGAAGCCGCCGGAGGCCAGCACGACCGCCCCCGCCCGAATCGCGAGCTTCTCGCCCCGCTTGCGGGCCTCGACGCCGAGGATGCGGCCGCTTTCCTCGATCAGCGACGTGGCGCGCGTCTCGTACATGATCGTGATGCCGGCGCGCTCGGCGGCGTTGTTCAGCGCGGTAATCAGCCCCGGACCCCCGCCGGATGACTGAACGGTCAGCCCGCCCCAGAACTTGAACCTGCCGTTCACCTTGTACGCCTGATGCCCGTAGGCGGGGACGAAGCGCACGCCGTGGGAATACAGCCAGATCATCGCGTCGAGGCTGCCCTCCACCATGACCTTCACAAGATCGGCGTCCGCCCGGTACTGAGTCGTGCGCTCCATGTCCTCGTAGAAATTCTCGGCGGTGTACGCGCCGAAGTCGGTGTTCTGGATCTCATCGGGAGCGAGATCGGGGATGATCTTCAGCAGGTCGTCCACCCCGTTGTACACCAGCCGGATCATCCCGCCCGTGAAGCGGCTGTTGCCCCCACGATCCTCGAACGGCGCGCTTTCGAGCACAAGCACGTCCGCGCCCGACTCCCGCGCGGCCAGCGCCGCGCACAACGCCGCGTTTCCGGCCCCCACAACGACGACATCACACCGTAGATCGTTCATCACACTACCTCCGTGCCCCCGCGTCGCTAGCGGATTCCGGCGACTCAACCACGCTCACAGTCGCTCCCGGCGCGCGGCTAAGTAACCGCCCGACTACGGCGCCTGCTTCAGCATGATCGTAGGGCGGCGGGGCTTTTCGGCGGCGTCGATGGCCAGGCGGCGGGCGCATTGGCGCGCGGCGTCCCTGAATGCCTCGGAGGGCGGCGACTCCGGCGCGCTGACGACAATCGGGTGTCCGATGTCGCCCCCCTGCCGGATGGCCGTGTCAAGCGGGATGCGGCCCAGCAGCGGCACCTCGTAGCGCTCGGCCGTGCGTTCTCCGCCGCCAAAGCCGAAAATCTCGCTCTGCTCGCCGCAGTTCGGACATATATAGAAGGACATGTTCTCGACGATGCCCAGGATCGGCGTCTTGACCTCCTGGAACATCTGGATGCCCTTTATCGCGTCGGCCAGCGCCACGTCCTGCGGCGTCGTCACGATCACCGCGCCGGACAGCGGGATCTTCTGCACCAGCGTCAACTGCACGTCGCCGGTGCCGGGCGGAAGGTCGATGACGAGATAGTCGAGATCGCCCCAGTTGACCTCGTTCAGGAACTGGTTGATGAGCTGCGCCACCAACGGGCCGCGCCAGATCAACGCGCGGTCCGAATCCAGCAGAAAGCCGATTGACATGATCTTGACGCCGAACGCCTCCAGTGGCTGGATCTTGTTGTTCTCCATGTGGGGGCGGGCGCTGGTCCCCATCATCAGCGGGATGCTGGGTCCGTAGACATCCGCGTCAAGCAGGCCGACCTTCGCGCCGTCGCGCGCCAGCGCGGCCGCGATGTTGACCGCCACCGTCGACTTGCCGACGCCGCCTTTGCCGGACGCCACGGCGATCGTGTTCTTCACGCCCTGCAACGGGGACTTGTCCGGCATGCCGGCCCCACTGGAGCGCACCCGCGACGTGAAGTTGACCGCAACGTCCGCCACGCCCGGCAGGCCCATGATCGCCTCGCGCACGTCCCCTTCGATCTTGCCGCGCAGCGGGCAGGCCGGGGTGGTCAGCTCGACCCCGATCGAGACGACGCTGCCGTCGATGCGGATGTCCTTGACCATCTTCAGGTCGACCAGGCTGCGGCGCAGGTCCGGGTCCTGCACGGGCCGGACTGCTTCAATAATCTGCTCTTCGGTCAATGTCGCCATGCTGCTGTCTCTCCTCCGCGCCCGTGCCGACCCCGTCCCTCCGGACGATTGTATAGACCCGCCTCCGGGGCTTGTTGCTCTAATCCTGCCCCAGACCGCCGACTTTCTCAACCCCAACGTTGCGTAATGGATATGACGCTCCGTCGCGATGGTTTCGCCCGGCGGGAACGGGCGCTTCGATATACTCCCGCCATGACGCGAACGCTGGCGACCGGCCCTCGGCGAGCGAAGACGGAGCGACGGTTCCCGCGCGTTGACGCCGCCGGGCTTGGCGCGACCCTCGCGTCCGCTCCCCATGCGCTGTGCCTCGGCGCCGTGGCTGCCATCTATGGCGCGCTGACGCTGCTCGTGCTGCGTCGCGACTTCCTGGAATACAACGCCGACGGTTACAGCCGCATCATCCGGGGGCATGAGTGGCTGGACGCGCCCCGCTGGGAGGTCGGCGTCTGGCTGCCGCTGCACACGTGGCTCTACGGCGCGGGCTTCGCGCTCTACCACGACCTCAGCGTCACGCCACGCGTCATCAACGCTCTGCTGACAGCCGCCACCCTCGTCTTCCTGTACGTCATCGGCAGCACGATCGGCGGACGGGTTGCGGGACTGGTCGGCGCGAGCATCGGGGCGATGTTCCCATGGGTCGTCTGGATGGGCGTCAGCGGCATGTCGGAACCGCTGTTTCATGCCACGCTGGCCGGGGGCGGCGCCGCGTTCACCCGCTGGCTCTACCAGCCCAGCGACCGGCTGCTAATGCTGGCCGCGCTCGGCATCGCCCTGGCCACGATGACGCGCTACGAGGGCTGGTTCTACGCGGCTGTCTTCGTCCCACTGGCGCTGGCCGTCGCCTGGCGGCGGAGCGAGCTGACGGCGCGGACGCTGGCGATCGTGTCCGTCGCGGCCCTGTTCCCGTTGATCTGGATGCAGCAGCACTGGCAGCACTACGACGACCCGTTCGCCTTCGCCGGGGAGACGGCGGCGATCAAGGCGTCTCTGGAGCCGGAGAACGCGACGGCGGGACTGCTGCGGCGACTGACGGTCTATCCCGAGGAGGCGGCCCGCCTGGCGCCGTGGCTGGCGCTGCTGTGCGCGCTGGCGGTCGTCTATGCGCTCTACCGGCGCGTCCGCTGGTGGCCGCTCATCGCGCTTGCCGGCGGGCAGGCGATCCTGCTGGTCGCCGTGAGCGCCGGGTACTCGAACCTCGGTCCGGGCGCGGAACGCTACCTGCTCTCGAACGTCATCCTGCTGTTTCCCGTGCTGGCAGCCTGCGCCATGCTCGTGCCATTGAAGGTCGTCAGGATTGCCGCCGTCGTCGTCATCCTCGTCGCGACAACCCGCATGCTGCCGACGCTGCTCGATCCGCCGACGGTGTATCCGGACGGAGACGTGCGGGAACTGGCCCGCGTCGTCGAGCCGATCCTCGACGCGGCGGCGGCGGGCGACCGGAGCGTGCCGGCGCTGTTCCCCGACCCATCGACCGAGGGGTACAACGCCAGCTACGCGTTGCGCATCCTCTCCGGCCATCCCGACGCCTGGCTCGTCATCGTCGATCCGGCCATCTTCAGCCGCTGGGTCGCCGACACCCATCCCCCCGTCTGGGTGCTCGACGCCGGCGTCGACGTCACGCCGCCCCCTGGCGAGACGCGCCGGGTCGGGCGCTTCCTGATCGGAGGGCCGGGCGCGCTTGCCGGCCCGGGCATTCCGGCGCCGTAGATGGCAGCCAGCAGACGCCGGAGCTCGACTCCTGGTCGTGTGACGGGACGACCAATCCCCATCTGGGCCATCCTGCACGGGCTGGCAATCCTCGTCCTGATTGGAGCGATGGTCGTGGCGACGCTTGCGGAGACCTACTACACCCGTGGCATCGTGACCGGCCGGGACTACGCCCTCCTGCCCGACACCGACGTGAACCCGATGGGCGTCAACACCTTCCTGCACGAGGAGCCGGACGACGCCGTCGTCGTGCGGACGCTGGACATGATCCAGGCGGGCGGCTTCGGGCACATCCGCCAGATGTTCGGCTGGTTCGAGATCGAGCCGCAACCGGGCGTGTTCGTCTATCCGGACGGGCAGTCAAGCTGGGCCAAGTTCGACCGCATCGTCGAGCTGGCCGAGGAGCGCGGCATCGAGATCGTCGCGCGGCTCGAAAAGCCGCCGGCCTGGGCGCGTGCCGGTCAGCCGAATCCGGAGCTGGACGGCCCGCCGGACGAGCTTGCAGACTACGCGCACTTCGTCGAGCAGGTCGTTAGCCGCTACCGGGGACGCATCACCTACGTTCAGCTCTGGAACGAGCCGAACCTCGCAGGGGAGTGGGGCGGCAAGCCGATCGACCCGGCCGGGTACGTTGAACTGCTGCAGGCCGGCTACGAGGCGGCCAAACGCGCCGACCCTGACGTCACCGTCCTGCTGGCGGGCCTGGCGCCGACCGAACAGACCGGCCCGCACAACCTCAGCGACCTGCTCTTCCTGCAGGGAGTCTACGACGCGGGTGGCGCGGCGTACTTCGACATCGCCACCGTCATGGTCTACGGCTACGGCTTTAGTCCCGCCGACCGCCGCGTCAGCTTCGAGCGCAACAACTTCTCGCGCCCGATCCAGACGCGCGAGATCATGGAGCGCAACGGCGACGCGGACACGCCGATCTGGGCCGTCGAGTACGGCTGGGTCGCGCTGCCGGACGACTGGACCGGCAACCCGTCCCCATGGGGCGCGCCGGTCAGCGCGGAGCAGCAGGCGGACTACCTGCTGGATGGCTACCTGCGGGCGCGGCGCGAGTGGCCGTGGATGGGCGCCATGGTCGTCTGGGCCTTCCGCTTCCCGCTCGCGCCTGACCACCCGAACGCCGTCGGCGACCCGACGCGCGGCTTCGCGCTGGTGGAGCACGACTTCACGCCCAGCCCCGCCTATGCCGCGCTCGCCGAAGCGGCGCCGCGCATTCACGCCGTCCACAACGGCGCCCGTTCGTTCACCGAGGAGCAGCGCGTCGCGCTGGAACGCGGCGAGCCCGTTCAGATCGCCGTCGCGGGAGACCGGCTGGACCTCGTCATGGTCGGCGCGGGCAGCGCCACCGTCACGGTCGAGGGACGGGAGCCGGTCACGATTCACTCAACCGGCGCCAGCCGATCCCCGCAGGAGATCGTCATGGCCATCGATGATCTCGGAGACGGGATCCATGCCGTCGAAGTCCGCGTCGCGCCGGCCGAAGCGGCCCTCGTCGGCTACGTCGTCTCACGGAGCCCGTGGCAGACCTGGATATTCCCGTGGGTATACGGAACGCTGGCAGTCCTGCTGATCGCGGCGCTGGTGGCGGCGGGCTGGAGGTTGTGGTCCGTCGTGGCGGGAAGGACGGGTTGGCCCTCACCCCCCGGCCTCCTCTCCCAATTCTCGGAGAGGGGGAGTCGGAGGAACGCGGGCTAGCTGATCGCCAGCTTACCGACTCCCCCTTCCCTCGCAGGGAAGGGGGCTGGGGGTCAGGTTCCTCCCCGCAGGAACTCCAGCACCTCGCTGATGAACTTTTCGGGCATCTCGGCCTGCGGGTGGTGGCCGACGCCGGAGTAGACGCTGAGGCGCGCGTTGGGCAGGTCCCGTTCGAGGACTTCGCCGCCCCGGATGGGGATGAGCGGATCAACGTCGCCGTGCAGCACCAGGGCAGGCACGGTGATCTCGCCCAGGCGCGAGCGGACATCATGGGTGTCGCTGATCGCGGACAGTTGGCGGTTGTAGCCTTCGCGGGTAATGCGGTTGCCACGCGTGCGCTCGGCGGCGGCGCGCAACAGGTCCGGCTTGTCGTCGAAGAAGCCGGGGGAGTGAGTCATCGGCGCGCGCGCCAGCGCGCGTTCGACCGGGTCGGCGATCCAGTCCTCCTCGGTCGAGAGCGCCAGCGGCGCCCCCAGCGCCGCGCCTGCCGCCGATGACGTGCCGACCAGCACCAGCTTCTCGACCAGATCGGGCCGGGTCAGCGCCAGGTGCAGCGCGATGAAGCCGCCCATCGAATGGCCCAGCACCGGCGCGCGAGTGATGCCGAGTGCGTCCAGAAAGCCCGCCACGTCCCCAGCCATGTCTTCAATACTATAGGCCGCGTCCTCGGGGTCATTCTCCCCGGCGTCGCGGTTGTCCATGCGCAGCACGCGGTAGTGCGGCGCCAGCGCCTCGACGACCGGCTGCCACGCCTTGCGCGTCGAGCCGAGCCCGCCGATCAGCAGCAGCGGCGGGCCGTCGCCGGTCGCGTCGTAGTGCACGGTCCGGCCGCCACGGATCTCGATGGTCGCCACGGGCTCATCCTCTCAGAGTCGGCAGATGTCAGCGGGGAATCGTAGCAGCAACGCGGCCAGGTTACGCGGCGTCCGGGCGGCGCAACAGCCGCATGCCGTTCGCGATCACCAGCAGCGACGTGCCCATGTCGGCCGCGATCGCCATCCACAGCGTGGCGTGGCCGGTGACGGCCAGCGTGAGGAACACGCCCTTGGTTGCCAATGACAGCGCAATGTTGGCGGCGATGATGCGGCGCGCTCGCTTGCCGAGCCGGATGGTGGAGGCCAGTCCACCTAGATCGTCGCCCATCAGCGCGATGTCGGCCGTCTCGACCGCCG
Organism: Thermomicrobiales bacterium; assembly: GCA_035513175.1. Lineage (GTDB taxonomy): Bacteria > Chloroflexota > Chloroflexia > Thermomicrobiales > CFX8 > DATKCN01. The sequence continues at coordinate 8,508 of DATKCN010000057.1, read as the reverse complement.
CGTCGGTCCCAGCCACCCCCATCGCGATGCCGAGGTCGGCGGCCGCCAGCGACGGCGCGTCGTTGACACCGTCGCCGACCATCGCCACCACCCGGCCCGCGCGGCGCAGGTCGTGGATGGCGGCCAGCTTCTCCTCGGGCAGCAGCCCGGAGCGCGCGTCGGTCACACCCACGTGCGCCGCCACGTGCGCCACAGCCCGGACGCTGTCGCCGCTCAGGATGACGAAGTCATCAATGCCGGCGCGCCGCAGGTCGTCCAGCGCCGCTCGCGCCTCGACGCGCGGCGTGTCGGCCAGGCCGATGACGCCGTCGACACGATTGGACTCGCCGACCAGCACGGCGGTCCCGCCCCGGCGCTCGACATCCTCGATCGCGGCCAGCACGTCGGACGTGAGGACTTCCGGCTCGAACAGCCGCGCCGCGCCGACCTGGCGCTCGACGCCGTCGACCTCAGCGACCAGTCCCGCCCCCGGCACGACGCGCTCGCGAAGCGCGCCGCCCACGGTCAGCCCGCGCTCGACTGCGGCGTCGACGATGGCGCGTCCCAGCGGATGCTCGGAATGCCGTTCCAGGGTCGCGGCCAGTCGCAGCGCGCCCGCTTCGTCGGCGCCGCCCAGCGGGGCGACGCTGACAACGCGCGGCTGCCCGGCCGTCAGCGTGCCGGTCTTGTCGAAGGCCAGCGTGTCGATGCGCGCGGCCCGCTCCAGCGCCGCGCCGCCCTTGATCAGGATGCCGTGACGCGCGGCGGCGGAGAGCGCTGAGACGATCGAAATCGGCGTGGACAGCACCAGCGCGCAGGGGCACGAAATCACGAGCAGCACCAGCGCCCGGTACAGCCACTCCGTCCAGCTCGCGCCGAACAGGGGCGGCACGGTCGCCACCACCACGGCCCCCGCGATGACGACGGGGGTGTAGACGCGGGCAAAGCGGTCGACCAGCTGCTGCACCGGCGCCCGTTGCGCCTGCGCCGTCTCGACCATGCGGATGACTCTCGCCACCGAGGAATCGCCCGCCAGCCGCGTCACCCGCATGGTCAGCGGGCCGGCGCCGTTCAGCGTCCCGGCAAACAGCGGGTCGCCCGGCTCGCGCGGGACCGGCATGCTCTCGCCGGTCAGCGACGACTGATCGACGCTGGACATGCCGGCCGTGACGACGCCGTCCAGCGGCACGCGCTCCCCGGCGCGCACGACGACGAGCTCACCCGGCACGACATCCGCGACCGGAACCGGCAGCTCGTCAGCGCCCCGCTTCACCAGCGCGACGGACGGAGCGAGCGACAGCAGCGAGCGCACCGAGCGGCGCACGCGGTCCATCGCGTAGCCCTCCAGCGACTCGCCGAGCGAGAAGAGGAAGACGACAGTGGCGGCCTCGAGCCAGTCGCCGATGAACGCGGCGCCGATAACCGCCAGCGACATCAGCAGGTTGATGTCCAGCGCGCGGGTCGTTCGCAGCGCCGCCAACCCCTTGCGCAGCAGCGGCAGGCCACCGGTTGCGACGGCCGCCGCCCAGGCGACGACCGGCAGCGCTGGCGGCGCCCCCGCCAGCGCCCCGATCCCGCCCAGCAGCGTGAGCAGACCGGACGCCAGCGTGATGAGCGTCGCGCGGCGGGTGAGGAAGCGCCACAGCGCGGAACGCTCGCTGCGCGGCGCGGCGTCGGGCTCCGAGACCGCGTAGCCGAGGTCCCGCACGCGGCGCTGGATGGCGGGCAGGCCGACGACGCCGCTGTCAAACTCGAGCGTCATGCGCGCCGCGCCGAAGTTCACCGACGCCCGCTCGACCCCCGCCAGCCGCCCGACGCCCCGCTCCAGCGTCAGCGCGCAGTCGGCGCAGTCCATGCCCTCGATGGCCAGCACCTGGTGGACGTAGCGGCGCTCCAGCCCGGCCAGCTCTCGCTCGACCAGCTCGTCGATGTCGCGCGAGGTGACGCGGGTCGTCTCGTAGGTGAAGCGCAGCCGTGACGGCTCGGACTCCACCTGCACGGCGGCCACGCCGGGCAGCTGCCGCAGGCTGGCGGCCACCCGCTCGGCGCAGTCGTCGCAGCCCGCCGGATCGCCGTTCATCCCAACGGGCAGCACGAGCTCCGCGTCAACCGTCATGACGCCGCTCCATGCCCGATGTGGTCGAGCGCCTGCTGGTAGAGGACGCGCACGTGGTCGTCGTCCAGCGCGTAGTAGACGAGGCGCCCGGCGCGTCGGGGACGAACCAGACCCCGGCCGCGCAGCACTCGCAGCTGATGGGAGACGGCGGAGGTGCTGACGCCGAGCGCGGCGGCGATGTCACAGACGCACATCTCGTCGCCGGCCAGCGCCGCGACAATGCGCAAGCGCGTTGGGTCGCCCAGCGCGGCGAACAGCGCCGACATGCCATCGACGCCGCTCGCGTGCGGCATCGACCCCTGCGCGGCGCGCACGCGGTCGAGATGCACGACCTCGTCGTCGCACACCGGAACTTCCTGAAGCTGTGCGGACCGCCTTGGACGCGCCATGTCCCCACCGTCTGATACCGGGTCTCATATATGAATAACTACTCAACTGTGGAAAGTGTAGCCTGCCGGCGAGCGGCCGTCAACATGCGACGCGAGACAGCCCCCGTTGCGTGGTGCGCGGATGACGCGCTCAGCGGCAGTGGCTGGCGACCGGCTCCGGCGCCCAGGCCAGCACGATCGAGTCGTCGAAGGCGGCGGCGACGGCGGCCCGCATACGGTCGATGTTGGGGATGTAGTAGCCCAGCTCGTTGACGTCGATGATGAATTCGGGCGGGTTGAAGCCCAGCGCTCGCGTCTGGCTGCCGTCGTAGACTCCGCGCAGCTGGACCAGTTCCGGCAGCAGGTCCAGCGGGATGTCGGTCGCCACGTTGTTGCGGATCGCCTCCAGCACGTCCGGCAGGCGGCGCAGCAGGCCCAGCGTGTCGGTCTGCTGCGCCATGGCGGTCAGCAGGCACCGCTGGCGATGCATGCGGTGGTAATCGGTCGAGCCGGTTCGCGAGCGGGCGTAGGCCAGCGCGTGGACGCCGTCGAGGTGCTGCTCGCCGGGCGGGATGTCGTAGATCCTCCACTCGCCATCGGCGTGCGGGGACGACATGCGCACGTAGATGTACTGCGGGACGTAGATGTCGACGCCGCCGAGCGCGTCGACCAGGTCGGCGAACCCGGCCATGTCGACCACGACGTAGTGGTGGATCGGGATGCCCAGCATGATGCTGGCCGAGCCGCGCAGCACCTCCGCCCCCGGGTCGCCGCCGTCCGGCGCGAGCTGCGGGTAGTTCTGGGCGAACCAGTAGAGCGAGCTGATCAGCTCCGGGAACTCGCGCATGCCCATGGCGTCGGCGGCGGCCTCGGTCAGCGGTATGTCGCCCATGTTGCGGGGGATGCCGAACAGGGCCGCGCGGCCGGTCGTCAGGTCGAAGCTGCCGACCATGATGGTGTCGGCCCGCGCGCCCCTGCGGTCGTGCGCGCCGTCCGTCCCGATCAGCAGCACGTTCAGACGGCCCTGCGCGTGCCAGGGCAGATTGGCATAGCCCGGCTCCGGCGTGGGGGTCAGTGTCGGCTCCGGCGTCGCGGTCGGCGTCGCGGTCGGTTCGGGCGTTGGCGTGGCCGTCGCGGTGGGGCGCGGCGGGAAGGTGCTGTGCATGTCCTCCGCGCCCGCCTGCAGCGTCGGAACCAGCGCGGCGTAGGGATCGAACGTCGGGGTCGGGGTCGGCTCGGGACGCGGGGTCGGGGACGGCGTCGGGGTTGGCGTGGGCGGGGGCGCCGGCGCCGGCATGCTTGCGACAGGCCGGTCGACGAACACCTCGGTCAGCACGTCGTAGGTCACGTAGATGTAGTAGCCCGCCGCCATGTGGGGCAGCGCGGTGATCGACAGCACGATGGCCAGCGCGGCGATCGCTCCCACGCGGCGCAGCCGCGACATCCAGGCCGTGCCCCGCGTCTGGAAGCGCCCCTGGCGGTAGGCGTCGACGACGACGGCCAGCCGGAACAGCAACAGCGCGCCGTTCACGACCAGCAGGCCGATCAGGACGTTGGGGCGCACGAGGTGCGAGAGTAGCCTGTCGACGTCCCACGACGCGATCGCCAGCCCGGCCGCGCCGATGACCGCCACGACGCCGGCGATCGCCAGCCCGCGCCGCCGGCGCCCGGCCAGCAGCTGACCTGCCCCGGGCAGCAGCATGGAGAGCGCCGCGAACGCGACCCGGTCGCCCGGGAACCCGGAACGCGCGCCTGCCGCGCTGTGCTCGATCTCCTCGCGCTCCGTCACCGCCCTCTGCTCTCGCCGTGATCGCCTCGACCGGACGCCGCCATCGGAGGGCCGCCGGGCCTGCAGCCTGCTACTGGTTGCAAGCCATCCGGCCGCCGGTCGTCACGAACGCGCGCCCTGCCGCATCGCGGGCAGGAAGGCGGCGGGCAGAGACCGGAGGCCTAGCCCATCATCTGCACGCGGCCGACGAGCTGGGCGCGGTTGCCGGCCGGATCGTTGAAGTAGGCCAGGTGGTCGCCGGAGACGGTGACGGTCGTCGTGTCGAAGGCCACGCCTTTATCGGACAGCTGCTCGCGGGTGCTGTCGAACTCGGCAATTGGGACCATGAACGCCAGGTGGGCCGGGTTCGGGATGCCGGGCCCGTCGACGTCGAGGATCTCCAGCATGCCCCCCTGCCCGTCGGACAGGAAGGTAAGGCGCTGCCCTCCCGTCACCTCCCGCACGACGTTCCAGCCGAACACCCGCTGGTAGAACGCCACCGTCTGGTCGAACCGCTCGCCCCGCGCCGGAATCCCGACGTGCTCCAATCGAATCGCCTTGGCCACGCGCGCCTCCCATTCCATCGAATCCTCATCCGCGACGATGATACCCGCGATCGTCGCGCGGCGCCGCTGCCGGCAGGCCGAAATGTTAGGATGCGCCGTGCCTCGCGGCCACCGGCTGCCGGGCCCGTCGAGAGAACGATCAGAGGCGTATGGTCGAAGAACGTCCGCGGCGGGTGGCGGCGGGAAGGCGCGCGCTGCTGCTGCCCGTCTACGTGCCGACGATGCTGCTGGCGCTGGGCCAGGGGCTGCTCGTGCCGACGCTCCCGTTCTACGCGCGGGACTTCGGCGTCTCGTTCGCGGCCGCGGGGCTGGTGCTGGCCGCGGCCGGCATCGGGACGATGGTCGCGGACGTGCCGGCCGGCATCCTGCTCGGGCGGCTGGGGCTCAAGCCGACCATGCTGCTCGGCGCCGGGCTGGTGGTGGCCAGCACCTTCGCGCTGGCGCTGGCCTCGGTCTTTCCCGAGCTGATCGTCTACCGCCTGCTGGCCGGGGTCGGCACGGCCATGTGGGGCCTGTCGCGCCACGCCTTCATCACCGAGACGATCGACCCGCGCGAGCGGGGGCGTGCCATCTCCATGTTTGGCGGCATCAACCGCATCGGCATGTTCGGCGGCCCGGCGCTGGGCGGGCTGATCGGCAGCCAGCTCGGCCTGACCTCGTCGTTTTACCTGGCCGGGGCCCTGGGCGCGGTCGCCTTCGTCGTCTCGCTGATCTACATCACGGACACGCGGGTGCAGACGCACTCCGAGCGGCACGTGCGCTGGGGGCTGGTGCGGGCCATGATCCGCACCAACTGGCGCGATCTCAGCGCGGCCGGGGTGGCGCAGACCTTCGGGCAGATGATCCGCGCCGGGCGACAGACGATTATCCCGTTCTACGGCGAGGCGGTGCTCGGGTTGAGCGTGGCCGAGGTCGGGCTGATCCAGTCGGCCTCGGCGACGGTCGACATGCTGCTGTTCGTCCCGGCGGGTTTGATCATGGACCGCTACGGGCGCAAGGTGGCCGCCGTGCCGTCGTTCGCCATCATGGCCATCGGCATGGCGCTGATCCCGTTCACGACCGGGTTCGGGACGATGGTCGGGGCGGCCATGCTGATCGGGCTGGGCAACGGCCTGGGCAGCGGCATCATGATGACGCTGGGGGCGGACCTCGCCCCGCGCGGCGCGACCGGCGAATTTCTCGGCATCTGGCGGCTGATCGGCGACACCGGGCAGGCCAGCGGCCCGCTGGTGATCGGCACGTTGACCGATGTGCTGGGGCACGAGGAGAGCGCGTTCGTGCTCTCCGGGGTGGGCTTCGCCGCCGCGCTGATTCTGGCGCTGATGGTGAAAGAGACGCGCTTGCCGCCGGTGCCGCCGTGAGACCCCTCCCCCCGGCCCCCTTCCCTACGAGGGAAGGGGGTGACGGTGGCTGAGTTGGTGTCGCTGTGCCAGGCGCCTGGGCTTGGGTGGGTGTGCCTTTCTGCGTTCGAGTGAGTCTCGTGACGGGGGATGGTTGGCCTGGGATGGAGCCTCTCCCGTGAGGCGCCCGGGGGCTGGGGCGTGTGTGACATCCTGCCATCTGATATGCCGAACGGGATTCGGGGCGGATTCTGTGCCACTTTTCGGGATGAAAGATTTGCCAGCCGCTCACTGGCCAGAATGGGATGCTCTAGAGGGGACGAATGTTCTGGCCGGGAAGGTCGCGCCGCTCTTGTCGCAGGGGTAGGATGAGTGATTCGATGGTGAGTGGCGCGCAGCTGCTGCGCACGGTGCGTCGGTCTGCGTCGGTCCGCATCCGGTGGCAGTGCAGTGCCTGGGTTCGGGGTGGCGGCGCAGCCGTAGCGCGATGACGGAGGCGGTCGCGGTGGAGGGGGTCTCGATTCTTAATGGTGTCCGATCGCATTCGACGGGAGACTGAGCTCCTGCCGCAGTTGCATGGCCAGGAGTGTGCTCGTGCCTACTCGAACTTCGCGGGCATACTTGCACTCAATTTTGGCACGCTACATCCGTTTGTCACTCAGGGCCGGGACGGTCCGCGCGACACTCTCAAGGCCGATTACACGCTCTTCATTCAGTGCGCCTGGCGGCTTGAGTCGCCGGCACAGATGCTGGTTGGAATGTACGACTCGGACGAACACATTAACCAGCGCACACGTGTTCTCGTGGGCAGCCGGGTTCGCGCGACACGAGTCGAGCCACCAGGCTACACGACGAAGATCACCTTCGACAACGACCATTCAATCTGGCTCTTTCCGTGCGAGGCGGTCGACTTCCTGCCTGATGAGGACGTCGAGTATCCACGCACGCCGTGGTTTGTTATAGGCGTGAAAGTGGCGGACGTGGGGTCGAAGTAAGAGCATGGATTGGTTCGACGCGAGGAATGGCGACTCGAGATTCTCCCGGTTAGGCTGTTTTCACAATTGAAACTGGCTCGCGCAGGCGATAGAGAATGGTGAGGACTCTCATGCCGCCCGAACGGATGCAACGGCAGATAGCGCTCCTGCAACGGCTCCATGGCCAGGAGTGCACCTTCACTGGAAGCGTGGATGGCAAGTCACTCGTGCTTGATTTCGGGGCGCGACATCCAACCGGAATCGACGAGGCACGGGGCCTTGTCGCAGCCTTCGAGGGTGACTACTGGCTCGTCGTCCAATGTCCGTGGCGGCTGGACTCCAGCACCGACGTGATCGTTGGGGGGTTCGACAGTGTCGAGCTGATCCTCGACTTCTCGCGCATCCTCGTGGGAAAACGCGTGCGCGCGACACAGGTCGATCCGCCTGGCTTCACCGCACAGCTCTCATTCGACGATGACCTCACGCTGTGGCTGTTCCCCTGCGACTCAACCGAATTGCTGGCCGACGATGACGCGGACGGCACAGCACCGCCGTGGGTCATCAGCGGCCGCGCAATCGCGGACGGTTGAGCCGCAAACCCGCGCAACGCCACGACCGGCTTTGCCTGGGATCAGACCGACATCGGCACGCTGCTCAGCGACGATGATGACCATGGGTACGCATAGTTCGGAGCATTTGAAACTATGAGCATTGCGCAATTGTGCTTCGACACACCACATTCGCTAGACGCTGCGTCAACGGCCGAGGCGATCAACGGCGTGCTTCACGCCATGCGCATGAACGGTCAGATACTTGGGCGAGAGCATCCACTGGTCGAACGTGACGGCATGGTGTGCTGCTACGTTATGGTCCCCGAGAACGGCGCGTTCTCGGATCTGCACTACAATGTCTGGGTAAGACGATTTCTCGGGCGTCTCCACGAGTCGGGTATACATGGTCCGACGGTCACGTTCTTGAGCGTCGATCGCGGCGAGAGTGAGAAAACCGAGGCGATTCCATCGTCATATGTGCTGTATGCGTCTCACGTCTCGCTCGAGTCACCACTCCGAAGCGGTAACGACTTCATGCCAGTCCCGCTCTATCGTGTGCCACCGACACGCGACGGTGGGTACCATGACGTCATCTTGTGGCAGTCCGACTACCAGGCGTGCGATACGCTCTACATGAACGACCTAACGGCTGTTCGTGCTGCCTATCGTGAGTTATCAACAGTCACAAGCTCGTTAACGCGTCAAGGTCGTGCTATCTGCGCGCATTGGACGGCAGCGATGGGCGTGCCCGTCTTCTATAACTTGCTGCAGGGTCCTACGAGAAATCGCCGCAAGCAGTTGGAGCGACGATGCCCGGAATGTCACAGCGTATGGTTGCTGGAGTCA
>DATKCN010000056.1:0-11958 GCA_035513175.1 Thermomicrobiales bacterium | reverse complement strand
GGAGGCGTGGCTATCGGCGGTGTCGGCGCTCGAAGAACTGGTGGCGATCGATGCGTGACCGGGGGGCGTCGTCGACCGAGCCGCTGTGCGCGAGCCTGTCTGAGGTCGTCGTCCGCGAGGCGTGGAGCGCCTCCGAGGTGGAAGTTATCTTCCAGATTCGCGACGAGGTCTTCGTTGACGAGCAACAGCTCACAGACGACGCCCGCAACGATCCCGACGACCGTTCATCGATTCACTTCCTCGCGCTGATCGATGATGAGATTGTCGGCACCGGGCGGCTCACGATGCACGGCCGCGAGGCCCAGGTCGCCTGGGTCGCGACCCGCGTGCCATGGCGGGGGCAGGGGGTCGGCAAGGCGATCATGCGGGCCATCATCGCCCGCGGCCGCCGCGAGGGCGCCGACCACGTCATGCTTAACGCTCAGACGCACGCCATCCGCTTCTACGAAGACCTCGGCTTCCGCGCCATCGGCTCCGAATTCTTCATGAGTGGCATCGGCCATCAGGTCATGGTCCAGCACTTCGATCGCTGAGGAGCGGACCGTGATCTGCGGCCACGTTCCTCATCGGCATCAGATTGAAGCGACGAATCAATCCAGTCCCAATTCCAATCGCCAATCTCCCGCTCACGTGTTGCCGCACTCCCTGGCGGGAAGGGGGCTGGGAGGGTCAGGTTTTCATAGCCAAAATGGGCTATTGTGCCGAATCGCGCCGGTGTTACTCTGTGCCTGCCGCGGTTGACTTCCAGGAAACGACAACAGCATTCCAGACAGGAGGAGTTGCGGGCGCCTCAACGGTTCGTGTCGCGAATGGACGGCGCGGATCGTGTGTCTCAGCGCGAATTCAGTCTCCGCTCGGGAAAAGTTTCACGGCATTGCGTGAGATCGAATCGAGTTGACACGCGCTGGATTGCGCCAGTCAGCCGCGACCGCTTGCGCCTCATCGCATGACCGTCCATCCCAGCTCGCCATGGACAGTCGCTGGCTTCCGCCGGGGCGGGCGGTGGCTTCGCGACGGCTTCTGTCATCGAAGATCCTGCGCGACAATCCGTCGATGTGCTGGCCCGTGGACCATCTCCAGAAAGGCGCGAACGCGATGAGCATCGACGAGGTTTTGCGACGGCATCAGAGCGAGCTGATGGCCAAGCCGAACGTCCAGATCGTGGCGCAAGGCGAAAAAGGCGGACGGCCCGTCATCATTGTGTACGTGACGCACAAGGTGCCGCTCGCGGAGCTTCAACCGGATGAGATCGTTCCGAAGCGGCTCGGCGGATACGACGTTGACGTCGAAGAGTCTGGCTCCATCACCGCGCAGCTAACAACCAGCGAAGACGAGGAGAAACACGATGAACCGAGAAGACCAGGATCAGATGATATTGTCAGCCGACGAGATGTCGACAGCTCTTGAAGCACAGCCTGCCGCGGTGCAGGAGCTGCTGCCCGCCGAACCAGAGCTGCAACGCAGCAACGTTGTCGGGGTTGGAGTCGGCGTCAAGTGGTCGAACGGCGTCCCCACGGGTGAGCCGGCGATCCTGGCGCTGGTCACCCATAAGCTGCCGGAAGACATGCTGCTCGAAAGTGACCTGATCCCGGCTGAAGTCGCGGGAATCCAGACCGACGTGCTGGCGATCGGGGTCCCGATCGCCGGGGGCGGGCAGATTAACTCGTCTGCCGGCGCTCAGACTCTCGCGAAGCGCGTCAGGCCCGCCGAAGGCGGCTACAGCGTCGGACACATCGGCATAACGGCAGGCACGATTGCCACCAGCGTCTACGACATCCTGCCCGGCGGGTCAACCAACCCGCCCGCGCACGGGATCGGCGTGCCGCCGCGCTACTACATCCTCAGCAACAACCACGTGCTGGCGAACAGCAACGCCGCGAACCTCGGCGACCCGGTGCTGCAACCGGGACCGTTCGACGGAGGCGTCGACCCGGCGGACCGCATCGGTCGCCTGAGCCGGTTTGTCCCGATTACCTTCGAGCCTCCCTTCCCTCGGGTCTTCCACCGCAACCGGGTGGATGCCGCCATCGCGGAGGGCAACTTCCACGACATCGACCGGGAGATCTACTGGCTCGGCTACGTTCGCGGCTGGCGGCGTAGAGCGAACGTCGCGGTCGGATCGCTCGTCCACAAGACCGGCCGGACGACGAATTTCACCGTCGGCCGTATCACGGCGGTCAGCGCGACCGTCGATGTCGGCTTCGGCGGCGGGCGAGTCGCCCGCTTCATCGACCAGATCGTGACGACCAACATCTCGGCCGGTGGCGACTCCGGCTCGCTTGTCACGTCCCTCGACGACGTTGCGGTAGGACTGCTGTTTGCCGGATCCTCGATCGCGACAATCCTCAACCAGATCGAGAACGTCCGGTCGCTGCTGCGGGTCGAGGTCGCCGAGCAAATCATGTAGGCGCCCGGCTGCCGCGACGCAAGGCACGCCTCAAACGCCCCCTGCACATCGCAGGGGGCGTTGCTCCGCAAGCCAGACCTACGTCAACACGCTGATCCCGAGCTCGATCAGCGCCACGAGCGCGACCGCGTACAGGAGAATGCTTGCAAAGGAATAGATCAGGAAGCGGCTCGAGTCCATGCCCAGTGACTTCATCGTCGCGGCCATGATCCACACCCCGGTCCACGGCGTCACGAACAGCACGCACCACACGCCCCAGCGGTTCAGCCAGCCCCGAAAGCGCTCCGATGAGCGCCGGTCGAGCCAGTCGCGCACGCTGGTGACGCGTCGTAGCTGCTCGTAGCCGAAGTGGATCAGCAGAATCGGCGTGTAATTGCCGAACACGGCCCACGCCACGTTGGAGACTGGGTCCAGCCCCAGCGCGACACCGGCCGGAATCGCGACGTAAATCTCGAACAGCGGAAAGAACCCTAGAAACCAGACAGTTGCGGCAGCGACGATGTATTCGATCATGCCTCGCCATCCGCTTGCGCCCCGTCGCGCCAGTGCCGCGAGTCCGCCGGTCAATGGTACCGTAGCGCCGCGATGCGGCCGGGCACGAGCGGACAGGGAGGAAGGGGATGCAATGCCGACACTGAAGTACGTTGAGGAAGCGGACGCAAGCGAACGGGTCGCGGCGGCCTACGAGGACATCAGGGCCGGCTTCGGCGCCGGGCAGGTGCCCAACGCGTACAAGGTGCTCGGCAACAACCCGACCATCCTGGAAGCCGCCGTCGAGCACCGACGCCGCGTCATGGACGAGGGCACGCTTGACCCGGCCGTCAAGGAGTTCCTGGCCTGGGCCACCGTAACCCTGCTCAACAACACCTTCGGCGTCGAGGTGCACACCGCCCGTCTCAAGCGCATGGGCTTCAGCGACGCGCAGGTGATCGAAGCGCTCGGGGTGCTGCAGTACTTCGCGGGCATCTCCGTCGTCATCAACGGCCTCGCCATGGCCCACGACAGCAACGACGGCGTCAAGGCGTACCTGGCGCGGGAGCGCGGCGAAGGTTGAAGCGACCCCGCTTTTTCGGAACGAATCGCAGGCGCCCACGTTGTCCATCACGCTGAGGCGATTTCACCTTGGAACGGCAGCGTACCCGTCGGTCTTGTCAGTCTGAACGGAGTGAAGAATCCGGCCCTTTTCCGCGGTCACATCGGCCGAAGCAGGGCACGGATTCTTCCTTTCGTCAGAATGACAAAGGCCCAACCCCGTCGTAACCTTCCAACACGTTTTAGTTCGATACGATTGGGGCGCATGCAATTCGTCCCTGCGTGCCCATAACACCATAGATACAAGTCTGACTCAGAATCTAAAGGACGACAAACCCATACACCGCCATTTGGCGTCCTTCACTTTTCCCTATCCAGACGCGGGTTTCTGCGGGCAAGCATGGCGATGTTGCTCGCCCACGCGGCTCTCCGAACTGTCTTCCGGCGCCGTTCCCACGACTCGCAGGGACAGCGGCCTGCCACGTCCGCGCTACACCTTGACGAACTTCTGGAACAGCTTGTGCCCGGTCACCTCGCCGACGTAGATGTCGCCGCGCGAGTCGACGCAGACCGAATGGGGGAACTGTCGAAACCGCCCCGGCCCGTCGCCCGCGTCGGTCCACCCGCCCAGTGCGTCGCGCGCGAGGGTCATGATTTGGATCCCAGGCCGCGCCTCGACGACGTAGACGATGTCGCTCGCGTCGATGAAGATGCCCTGCGGACGAGAGAAGCCGCCCCACTCGGTCAGGTACTGCCCGTCGCTGTCGAAGATCTGGATGCGGTGGTTTTCGCGATCGATGATGAACACGCGCTCATCGCGATCGACCCAGACGCTGTGCGGCAAACTGAATTGCCCGGCGCCGCTGCCCGGCTCGCCCCACGAATGCAGCAGCTCGCCCGATGGCGCGAACTTGTGCACACGCGATTGCCCGTAGCCGTCGGAGACGTAGAGCGCGCCCGACGGTCCGACCATCGCCCCGCTGGGCCGGTTGAACGGCATCCCAGGCGCGCCCGGCTGCCCGGGAACGCCCCACAACCGGAGCAGTTCGCCATCAGTCGTGCAGCAGCGCACCGTGTGGTCGCCGGTGTCGGTCAGGTAGACGCGGTCTTCGGCGTCGATCCAGATCGAATGCGGCTGGGTGAAGATGTCCTGGCCCCAGGAGTGAACGAAATTGCCCTCCCGGTCGAACACCAGCACGGCAATCTCCGGCACGCGGTTGAAGATGTACACGCGATCCTGCGAGTCGGTTGCCACGTCTGAGACAAGTCCCAGCTCGTGACCGTTCGGCCCGCCGCCCCAGCCCTCGTGTGGCGCGTAGGTGAACGCACCGCCACCGACCGTGATCGTGCCCTGTCCGGATGTCATCGTCATGTCCCTCCGATATCGTCCGTCACTCGTTGCCGATCGGCGCCACATACCCCTCTGCGTCGATCGGCCTGCCAGTCATGAGCGCCGCGATCAACGCGACTGGTATCGAGCCGTGCGACAGGAACTCGTCATGGAACGAGCGCAGGCTGAAGCCGCTGCCAAGTCGTCTTTGCATCTCGTCGCGCAGGTCGTGGATCATATCTGTTCCAGTAAGGTACATTATCGCCGCGCCGGGGAACATCGAGTTCTTCACTGCCTCGGAGCGGGCTGCCGCCTCCGGCATCCCGATCTCGTCGCGGTAGTACGCCGTCGCGCCGTCAAGCGTAAGCTCTCCGCGATGCACCCGCGCGTCGACGATCGCCCGGCCCGCCATGCGCGCCAGCCCATGCTGCTCGGCCAGTTCCTCCAGCGGCGTGAGGTAGCCCTGCTCGGCCATCAGCCGGGTCGCGTAGCACGACCAGCCCTCGGCCATCGTGCCGCCGCTCAGCATCGCGATCCTCAGGGAACAGTCGACCGCCGCGATTCGTCCCACGCGCGATTCGCCTCGATACGCCCACCAGTTCTGGACGTGGTGTCCCATGCCGCCATGGTGGATGACGTGGTTCAGCCGGATCTGGCTCATGTTCGAAGCCCGCAACCGCCGTTCCTGCTCATCCAGCGGCATGTCGCGCTCGACCGGCGTCACGAGATAGCGCTGGGTTACGTTCGGATCGAATGGCGCTGGCGAGCGGTAGTACAGGAAGTAGAGATGCGGCGCCGCGGCGCGCGCCCACTCGGGGATCGGCTCGAACCCTATTGGGTAGTCCGGCCACGACAGCAGGTCCCGCTCGATTGCAAAGGCCCGCGCGGCGTCCCACTCGCGCTGGTATGCCGCGTAATAGTCCCCGAGTGCCGGATGCTCGTCGCTCAGCTGCGCCAGCAGCGCCGACGGGTCCGCCGCCGGGTCAATGCGGTCCGCCGCCGCGCGCATCCCCGCCCGCGCGTCCTCCAGCCGTTTCAGCCCGTACTCCACCACCGCGCGCCCATCGATGGCGAGACAGTGCGCCCTACGGAGCAGCGTGTCGAACGCGTCCGCGCCCACGCCCCGGAACTCGACCCGCTCAACGTGATTCGAGAGATGCTCCCGGTGCGAGCGAAACGCCTCCGCCGCGCTCGCTGCCGCGTCGTGGAAACCCGCGCTCGTCACGCCGTACCCCTGCTCAAGCACGGCGACCCCGTCGGACAGCAGCGCCAGCGCGCCGTCGCACTCGTCAGTGGCCCGTTCCACCCACTCCCCGGGTGCGCTCGTCACGTTCGCCTGGCCTTGGGCCAGCAGGTCAGGCGTCGCGGCCAGCCTCCGCGTTGCCGCGTCGATCCGCTCGTCCAGCGGGCAGTAGTCGCACAGCAGCAGCGAGATGACTCCGAATACCGCCTCGCCGGTGTACAGGCTCGGGTTCGCAAGTAGCACACGCGCGTCGCTCAGTTCCCACTCGCGCGTCAGCAGCGCGTTGCGCGCCAGCAGACGGTCGAGCGCCTCCCACTTCGACACCGGCGGGCTGACCTGCCCGCCATCGGCCTGCGCCAGCGCCGCGCGGATCTCGGCTAGCTGGGCCGCGACGCCGCCCTGTGAGAAGTCGGGCAGTTCGCCGTCGCGCTCGTGGACGCCGATGAATGTCGCGCTGACCGGCTGCTGCCGGTAGTACATCTCGAAGAAGCGGTCGAGCCACTCGCTCGTCGCGAGCGTCACCCTATGCCCCGTCAAGCGGCAAATCGACCCAGCGTCGCTCGTGGAACGACAGCTCGACGGCGTTGATCGTCTCCTGCACCCACGCGCCGTCCTCGAAATTGCCCTGGTTGCGGTCGCCGCCTTCGATGATCTCGTCGACGAAGTCGTTGATCAGGTTGGCGTAGAACAGCGAGCGCCACGATTCCCGAGCATGCCCCCCAACGGGGTAGAAGCGCTGCGGAATCTCCAGCTCGCGGAACTCGACGTCGTCGGGAGTTGCCACCTTGATCGTCTCGGCCACCCCGTACTCCTCGACCAGCCGGCAGATGATCGCGCCCTGCTCGCCGTACAGCCGGACCTCAATGCCGGGGTAATTGCCGATGGTGACGAAGCTGCTCTGGATTGAGCTGATCACGCCGTTCGCAAACTCGCCGATGAAGATGTCCCCGTCGTCGATGTTCATGCGCATCACCGTGCCGGTGTCGCGCACCATGCGCTCCCGGATGAAGTTGCGCATCGTGCCGACCACCCGTTCGAGGTCGGCGCCGACCCACCAGTGCCCGATGTCGATCACCGGCGCCCCGTAGCCTTCCAGCGAGGATGTCTGGATGCGCCCCTGATCGGCGTTCAGATCGACCTGCCGCAAGGGAGTTTGTGGATCGAGCCACTGCGAGTTCTGCTCGTAGGCGTTGAAGATGAACGGTCTGCCAACGAACCCTTCCTGAATCAGCGACCACGCGTAGCGCACGCCGGGACTGTAGCGAAAGGTGAAGCCCAGTTTCGTCTTGAGCCCCTTGCCGGCCGCAAGCTGCGCCGCCGCACGCGTCTGCCGGAAGTCGAAGGCGACCGGCTTCTCGCACAGCACGTGCTTGCGCGACTCCAGCGCCGCCCATGACAGCTCGAAGTGTGTGTGCGATGGCGTCACAACATCGATCACGTCGAGATCGGCGCGGCCGACGACCGCCTGCCAATCGTCCGTGTGTTCGAGTATGCCGAATTCGGCGGCCATCTCACGCGCCCGCTCAGCGCCTGGATCGCAGAGGACGACCACCTCGCAGCGCGGGTCACGCTGCCAACCGGGAATGTGCGCCAGCTGTGCCCAGCTCCCCGCCCCGAGCACCCCGATCCGAAGCTTCTCAGCCATGCTGCCCCCGTATCCTCCCGCCGTCCGCCGCTCAGGGAGGATGGTATTCTGCTCCGGCCCCTTTGTCATTCCGACCCAAGGAGGAATCTCACCTCAGCCTCCTTGCAAGTTGAAGTGACCCTCGCGCGAAGGACCCGCCATGCCTCGCTACCAGTTCTGGGTCTACATCATGTGCAGCAGTACCGGCGTCCTCTACATCGGCGTAACCAACGACATCGAACGCCGCGCCATCGAGCACAAGCGGAAGCAGACCCCTGGATTCACCGCAAAATACAACGTCACCCGCCTCGTGCACTGTGAGGAGTTCCAGTACATCGACCAGGCAATCGCTCGTGAGAAAGAACTGAAGGGCTGGCGCCGCGATATGAAAGTCGCCCTGATTGAATCCGAGAATCCCGAATGGATTGACATCGCGGCTGAATGAGTGTAGCTGTAACGAGCCTGAGGCCTCGCCGCCGTTCCGCCCTCATCGTCCTCCGAGCTCAGCGTCATCAGCCCGACGGCCTTTTTGTCATCCCGACGATGGAGGGATGACAAAAAGGCCGTCGGATTGCCCTAATGGCGTTGGCCTGACAAGAAGGCGTCGGGACGGCCACGTTCGACGTAATGTCGGAATGACGGAGCCGAAGGGGAAGTGCGCCGCCATCGAGACCCCGGCCCTCACCCCTCGCCGTCCACCGGCGCCGCCAGCGACTCGTCTGCTTCCTGCGGCTCGGACTCCCCGGTGTCGATCGGCAGGAACCCGATGGCCAGTGACTGCTCGACGATGTCCCGCTTCACGAGCCGTTCGGCGACGGTGAGCGTCACGCGGACGGGGTGGTCCCGGGAGACGTTCGCCAGCATCTCACGCACCTGACGCATCAGGTCGATCGTCTTATTGAAGGTCAGCACCAGATCGCCCTCGGAGAGCGCGATCTGCTCGGTGATGGCGGAGATGGTCGCGCCGGTGCACCAGGCGCGCATCGCGCCGTAGAAGCCGATGTTGTGACCGGCGGAGATGAACAGTCCGTTGGACCGCTCGCTGGCCAGAATCTGCTGCTCCATGTCCTCCAGCCGGCGCCGCAGCAGCACCAGCCGGTTCGGCAGCGAATAGGTGTTCTGGAAGCGGGAGTCGCGGTCGAAGGCGAACCAGGAGAAGACCTCGGCCATGTCCGGCGCGCTCAGGCTGTCGAGCATGCCCCGGTCGAGCATCTCGCAGATCACCAGACCGTTGGTGTCGAACACATCGGCCAGCAGATCGGCCTTGGCCGTCGGATAGCCGCGGTGCAGGTAGTTGAAGCGGTGCAGGACGTTTCGGATACCGTTGATGATGCCACGAATGCGCTCAGCCTCCGCGTTCATCTCCTCTTGCAGCTGATTTTCGACGTAGCCGCGCTCGCGCTCCATCGCGTTGACGTGCCGCAGATTGTTCAGGTGCTCCTTGCGCCGCGGGCACGTGTGACACGGATGCTGCTCGCGGCTTTCGTTGAGCTGACCGATCTGCTCGCGAACCTCCTGGAGGGAACCCAGCAGCTTTTCACGGGCTGCGCTGTAACGCTGCTCCAGCTCCAGGCGATGCCCGGCGATCTGCGCTTCCAGGTCGGGCAGCGGCAGCGCGGCGAACTGCCCAGCGACGCGCGCCAATTCCTCCTCCGTCGCCACTGTCGACAGATCGGCAACCGGCTCATCCAGCGCCGTGAGTGACTCGGGCAGCTCGACCATCAGCGGCCGTGACGGCAGGTAGTCGACCATGCGGTACTCGGGGACCAGCTGAATCGACTCGCCGAACAGGAACAGCCCCACGCCACCGGCCCGGGCGCGGCCCACGAAGACGCCCCAGCTGTCGGCTCGGGTGTGGACCACGATGCCCGGCTCGGCGGTGCGAAAGAACTTGCGGATGGCCTGGCGGCCCGGCTCCGGCCACGGGCGTGACTCGGTGCGGATCGACAGCTCGCGCAGCTCCTGGAGCAGGCCGCGTTCCTTGCCCCGCAGCGCGTCGCTGGTGTGGTCAAGTCCCCGGTAGTCGTCCAGCAGCTCATCACCCGCGTCGAGCCCGATCAGGCAGCCCTGCGGAATCTCCGAGATGCGGGCGCCGAGCGCGACGATGTCGTCCTCCAGCTCGCGCACTCGTCGCGCCGACTGGAACTGCGCCAGCGATTGTTGCAGCATGTGGCGCACACGGTCACCGTGCGGAGGGTCCCACAGGTTGAGCACAGTGTTGTAGCGGATCGAGAACGCGCTGATGACCGGCTCCAGCTCGCCGGTGGCGATGTTGAGCATGTCGTTGAATTTGATCCAAGGCGAGTGGGGGACGACGATGTTGCCCTTGAGGTCCATGCCACGCCTCCCGGCGCGTCCCGCCATCTGCTGGAACTCGTTGGGGATCAGTTGCCGGCGGCTGCGGCCGTCCCACTTCGTCATGCGCCCAATGACCACCGAGCGGGCCGGCATGTTGACGCCCAGCGCCAGCGTGTCGGTGGCAAACACGACCTGCAGCAGACCGCGCGTGAACAGCACCTCGACCAGTTGCTTGAGGATCGGCAACAGCCCGGCGTGGTGGAAGCCGATGCCCTGCGCCGCCAGCGAGACGATCGCGCGCACCTGCTCCAGGTCACGGTCCTCCTCGCGCATCGAGCCCAGATGGGCCTCGATCACGCCGTCGATGCGTTGGCGCGTGAGGTCGTCGCGGACGAAGTTCGGCTTCATCATCGCGACGCGCTGGGCGTAGTCCTGGCAGTCGCGGCGGGAGAACAGAAAGTAGATGGCCGGCAGCATCTCCTGGGCCGCCATGGCCAGCAAAATCTCCCACGGCTGGGGCTCGTCAAGCTCCGCCTGCCGCCGCATGTCGGCGGTCAACCCGCCCCGGCTCATGCGCTTGCGGATCTCGCCGCCCGCGTCCGGGAAGCTCGCGATCTGGTCGCCGTTGTGGTCGATCACCAGCCGCAGCTTTTTGTTGAAGTAGTAATAGAGCGCCAGTGGAATGGCGCGCTCGTAGTGCGTGATCAGCCGGATCGGACGGTGCGTGCGGGCGATCCAGGCTGCGATCTCTTCGGCGTTCGAGACGGTGGCCGACAGGCAGATGAGCTGGATGTGCTCCGGGCAGAGGATGATCGCCTCTTCCCAGGTCGTGCCCCGTTCGGTGTCGGCGATGTAGTGCACTTCGTCGAAGATGACGCAGTCGACGCCGTCCAGCTCCCATGGGCTCTGCAACAGCATATTGCGCATCACCTCGGTCGTCATCACGACGATCGGCGCGCGCGCGTTCTCGGTCACGTCGCCGGTCAGCAGGCCGACGCTGTCGCCATAGATCTGCCGCAGGTCTCGGAACTTCTGGTTGGAAAGCGCCTTGATCGGCGTCGTGTAGATAACGCGTCCGCTGCGCCGGAACGACTCATAGACGCCTAGCTCTGCAACGACGGTTTTGCCAGTGCCAGTGGGAGCGGCCACCATGACCGAGTCGCCGTCGAGGAACGTGTCGATTGCGTCGATTTGGAAGCGGTCGAGCGGAAACGGATACAGCTTCGAGAACTGCTCCAGAGTCTCGGCGCGTTCCCGGTCGCGCATGCCGTGGGTTTCGCCGCCGCTGGTCGAGTCAGTTGTTGGAGCGACGGTGGTCGGGGTGGGTTGCGCGTCGAAGCTCATACAGGCCCTAATGTGGCTGCGCCGGGCGGGATGTGAGGCAACGTCCCGGCGGGCGGCAGCGTCCAGTGCGTAAGCGATTGGCCCGCTCGCGCGTGGCGCGCGCGGCCACGGTTTGTTGTCGCGCAGTATACCAACGGCGTTTGGCGTCATTGACTCACTTCGGACAGGGTGACACACTGATCGCCGCGGTATAGGCGTAGTGACGACAGAAGGAGTAGCGATTGCCTGAGGGCTCTCGCGAGCGCCGCACGCTCGTCATCGACCTCGACCCGACGTTTCCGCCAGAGATCGCCCGCTGGCTCTGGGTGCTCGGCGACACGCGCCATCGCACGCTTGAGACGCTCGACGGGGTCGATGAGTCCACGCTCGATGTTCCCGGCCCCGGCGGCAACTCGATTGGCACGATCCTGGCGCACATCGCGGTCATCGAGGTCGACTGGATGTGCGCTGAAATCCTCGAACAGCCGTACCCCGACGACCTTGTAGCACTCCTGCCGCCGAGCGCTCGGGATCCCGACGGCCAGCTCACGGCGACGCCTGCCACGCCGCTGGGCCGCTACGTGACGGCGCTGGACGCGGTTCGTGAGAGGCTGCTGGACACGGTGCGAGCGCTCGACCTGACCGACCTGCGCCGCCCCCGCTCGCTGCCCGACTACGATGTCTCGCCGGACTGGGTGCTG
>DATKCN010000055.1:0-9340 GCA_035513175.1 Thermomicrobiales bacterium | reverse complement strand
CGCAACGCGATGCATGGACGGCGCGGCTTGCCGAGTTGGACGGCCTGCTGGCGGATGACGACGCATCGAACGCTTCCATAGGAAAGGACGACCTCAATGGAGCTTGACGACCCCATCCATGTGCGCGTGACCCGCCGCTTTGCCGCGCCCGCCGAACGTGTCTTCGACGCGTTCCTCGATCCCGCGCTGGCTGGCCGCTTCATGTTTGCCACGCCGGACGGCGAGATGACGCGCGTCGAGATCGACCCCCGCGTCGGCGGGACGTTCGTCTTTACCGACCGCCGCGACGGCGTCGATGTCGAGCATGCCGGTGAGTTCCTGGAGCTTGAGCGCCCTCGCCGCCTGGCGTTCAGCTTCGTCGTCGATGGCGGCGACAGCAGCTTCGTCATCATCGACATCGTCTCGCTGCCGGACGGCTGCGCGCTGATGCTGACGCACGAGATGGACCCGAAGTGGGCCGACTATGCCGAACGCACCGAGCAGGGCTGGACGGGCATCCTCGCCGGTGTGTCAACCACACTTGATGACCCGGGAGGTGAGTCGCATCCGGCCCTCTAACCATCAGGTACAGGAGCGTCGGGGACTGCGACACAGTTGGGTCCTTGTCACTCTGACTCATAGGCATCAACCACAGGAGCGCCAGGCGGGTGCGACACAGTTGTGTGCTGGTCATTCTGACGACAGGAAGCATCCGTGCCTGGCATTGGCCGCTGTATGCGACGCAGAGGAACGGGTCCTGCCAGGAGCCTGTCCCGCTGCGCTTTCGCAACGCCGAGCGGCCCGCGTCGCAACAGCAACTGCCGCCCAGGCGTCGCGCTGTTGAGCCTCACTCCGGAAGCGTGCTCAGGAACTCCAGCACCCGCTGTCGCAGCAGCGCGGCGGCCCCCGCGTCGTACTCCGCCAGCGAGCTGTCGGCGAACAGGTGCCCCTCGCCCGGATACAGGAACAGTTCCGCGTCGGCTGCCTCGTCAACGAGCGCGCGCGCGGCATCGATGTCGCCTTCATCGACAAAGAACGGGTCTGCGACCATCCCGTGCACCTGCGCCGGCACGCCCTCGGGCCAGGCAGGGCTGAACTCCGACACCGGGACGCAGGAGTAGAACAACAACGCCCCGCGCGCGCCGTCCCGGGTCTGCGCCAGCATCTGGGCCGGCAGCACACCGAGCGAGAAGCCTCCGTACACCAGCTCGGCTGGCAGCCCCTCGACTGCCCGCACGCCGCGCTCCATCACCTCCCCGAAGCCGATCTCCCCGGCGTGGGCCACTCCCTCGTCGATCGTCGCGAATATGCGGCCCTCGTACAGGTCGGGCGTATGCACGCGATGCCCGGCGCCGCGCAACGCATCGGCAAACGCAATGACGCCGGGGGTCAGCCCCAGCGCATGATGAAACAGCACCACTTCAGCCATCATAGACACTCCAGCTCAGCGCCTGCATACACACGATTGAACGGTACGATGCTCCCCCACGCGCATCAAGCCAGAGCCTTCGGATGCCGCGCTGGGTCCGAGACCAGCGCCATGCGACAGAGTCACCGAGGCGCACCACTCAACGTGACAAGTCCAGGGGTCAGATAGTCTGGCGAAGTTGAAGGAAGTCCATCACCGTCACTCGCCGTTGGCATCCTTTAGCTCGGGCAGACTCCTGAATGCCTCGGGACAGGTTCTGGCGGCGTCAGTCTGGCCCAACGCTGCGACCGCCACCGCTGGGCGCCTCTATCCCCCATTCAAACGCTCCCGCCCCTGGTCGATGATGCGCTGAGTCGGGTACGGTCGCGGGAAATCATGCCCGGCGCGAATCTCCAGCAGCACCGGCCCATCCGCCGCCAGCGCCTCATCCCACGCGGCGTCGATCTGCTCCGGACGCTCCACCCGGATGCCCCGTCCTCCGAACGCCTCGGCGTAGGCCACGAAGTCGACCGCCGGCACGTCGGTCATGTAGGTGCGGTTGAAGGTGTGCTTGAGCGAATAGTAGATCATCCCGATCTGCCGGTCGGCGTGCACCGCGATCACCACCGGCAAACCGAGCGCGCAGATCGTCCCGAAGTCGTTGGAGCCCATCAGGAACGACGCGTCCCCCACGATCCCGACCACCTTGCGGTCGGGGCGTCCGATCGCCGCGCCGAGCACCCCCGGCACGGTGTAGCCCATCGAGCCCCAGCTACCCGATTGCAGGTGTGAGAGGGAATCGAACGTCGGGAGCTGAAGCGGAGCCCAGATCTTGACGTTGCTGACATCGCTGACGACGATCGTGTCAGGGGTCATCCTGCGGGCCAGGCTGTGCAGCGCGAGGCTGATGGGCCAGGCTGGCTCGTCGCGGTAGCGGTCCATCTCGACCTGCATGCCAGCGTCGAACAGCCGCTTCGCTTCGGCGCAACGCTCCAGCGTCTCCGTGTCCTGTGGCCGCTCGCGGGTGGCGTTGGTGAGGGAGCGCAACGTCCTCGCCAGTGCCTCCACCGACGCTGCCCCAACGTGTCCGTCGTCCAGCGGTTCGTCCACCGCGTCGATGATCGCGAAGCGCTCCCCGAGCCGCCGCGCCAGCGTGATGCCGGACTCGTTCCCGCGCCGCACCCCGACGCCGAGCACCAGATCGGCCCCGTCGAACGCGGCGTCGACGAACTCGTTGCTGTTCCCGTCGCGCCACAGCCCCAGCGACAGCGGATGCGTGGTTGGCATCGCCCCGTGCGAGTCCCAGACGTGCGCGACGGGCGCTTGCAGGTGCTCGGCGAGGCTGACGAGGTCGTCGCTGACCTCGGGCCAGAAGGCGTTCTTACCGGCAACGAGGGCGATGCTGGCGGCTGCGTCGATGCGCGCGGCAAGGCTGGTGGTGTCTGGCGTTCGCGGCGCTGCTGCGGGCTGTGGTGTGGCGGCGGTTGGCTCGACATTGCCGGAAGTAAGCGCGGAGACGGCGATCTCGACGTGAGCCGGTCCCGGCCTCCCGCTTGTGGCGGTGGCGAACGCGCGGTCGATGGCGTCGGGAATCTCGCGGGCGTCGTCGATCCGCACCGACATCTTCGTCACCGGCTCGAACACCTTGCGCAGCACGTGCACATCGTCGACGCCGTGAAACGCCTCCTGCGCCGCGCCCTCCGGCACCCCTCCGCTGATGTGCACGATCGGCACGCCCGCCGCGTAGGCCCCGGCGATGCCGGACAGACTGTTCGTCGCGCCCGGCCCGGCCGTCACCAGCACGACCCCCGGACGGCCCGTTACCCGCGCATACAGCTCGGCGGCAATCGAGGCGTTGTTCTCGTGCATCACCGTCACGACGCGGATGTCCGGCGCGTCGGACAGCGCGTCATACAGATAGATGACGTGGTCGCCGTCGAGCCCGAAGACGGTGTCGACGCCGTTGCGCCGCAGACTCTCGACAACGATCTGCGCGGGCGACTGGCGCATGCGGGGGTTTCCTTTCCAGACAGCGGCGTCTCCTTCGGCCGAGCGACGATGCTGGAAGAATACCCCCGTTTTCACGTGTGTCCAGTATCTCTATCAGCCAGCACGACGACGAGCATCGGGGTTGCGAGATGCGTCAGCATGGCAATGACGAGGGACGACAGGCCGCGAATCGCCAGCCACGAGGCTCCACGCTGCCTCAAGCCGTGGCTCTCCAACCGGCTACGTGTACGTAGCGCGCTGATGTAACGCTCGCGTAATGAGCCGTCGCTATGCTCTAATCATCGCCACGGGGCGACATCGTGCGGGCGGAAGCGAATAGTCGAGAGGATAATCGCCAATGATTACGGAACCACGCAACCAGTCTCTCAGCTGGCGTGCCAGCCGCCTCGGGACGTGGCTGATCCCCATCGGCGCGCTCCTGATGGGTCTGGTCTTCACCTACTTCCTGACGTCACCGGACAGCGGATCCGATCCCGTGGGCGCTGCCGAGTTCAGGACGGGCGCCGTTGGCTACTCGCTGGGCATCGTCTATATCCTGGCGACGATCGCGCTGCTGCTGGGACTGGTTGCGCTCTATGCGTGCCTGTCGCACGGACCCGCCGGTGGCTGGGCATTAGCCGCGCTCGTGCTTGGCGTTACGAGCCTGGGGCTGTTGCTGGCCGCGGACGGTGTGTTCATCCTCGCGACGGCATCCGTCGGTGTGCTCCTCCTCGATGGCAATGCGGCCGCTGGCGACGTGCTGGCCAGGATGACCGGCGGGGACTTCAACTGGCCGGTCCTCGTGGCGTTCCTCGCGGCCGTCGCGCTCGCGCTGGCAGCCGGCATCGCTTATGCGGTCGCCATCTGGCGTTCCAGCCTGTTTCCGAAGTGGACGGCGATCCTCTTGTGCATCGGCCTTCTGTTCCTAACAACCAGCACGCCGCTGATTGGCCAGCTTGGGAGCCTGCTGTTAGTCGTGGCCGGCGTCGTTATCGCGCGCACGATCGGTCAGACAAGCGTCGCGGTCGACCCGGCGCAGGCGAGATGATTCGGATGTATCCAGATAGGCCACGAGCCGCCTCGTTCGGAGGCGGCCCGTGGCCGAGTGGCGTCGAGCGCCGTGCCCGTGCTACGCCTTCGCGGTTCGCTGGCGATGCTGGAAGGCGCGAATAACCCTCGGCGCGAGCGCCGCGACGATCGACGAAATGATCAGCTTCCTGAGCATGTTGGCTCCTGTACGTTGCATGGCGTCAGCAGTGGCCGCGTGGCCGCGAGGTTCCAACGCAGGAGCCGGGCCACTGTGCGCTCCGCCCGTAGCGGTTCGCCGTTCCTGCGGGTACGATGACGCGGACGGGCGACAGGCCAGGGAGGAGCGCGACGATGACGGGGAAGAAAAGCGACAAAGAGCTGCGCATTGCCAGCCGGGCGGTGCACGGTGGGGAGCGCCCGGCGCGCCCGGAGTTCACGCCGGTGGTCACGCCGATCTATCCGGGCTCGGCCTATATATATGAAGACCTGGAGCACATGGACGCCGCGCTGGGCGGCGCGCAGGGCAAGTACGTCTACACCCGCTACGGCAACCCGACCACTACTGCGCTCGAAGAGGTGATCGCCGACCTGGAAGGCACGACCTCGGCGGTCGCCTTCGCCTCCGGCATGGCCGCCGTGCACGCCGCCATCATCACCAGTGTCGAGCCGGGCGCGGCCATCGTCGCCTCGCAGGACCTGTACGGCGCCACCTACTCGATGCTCACCGGCTACATGCGCGACTGGGGCTGCACGGTCGAGCTGGTCGACATGCTCGATCTCGCGGCGGTCGAGGATGCAATCTCGCGACTGCAACCGAAGCTGATCGTCTGCGAGGTCATCTCCAACCCGCTCATGCGCGTCATGGACCTGCCCGCCGTCGTGAAGCTGGCCCGCCCGGTGCGGGCCACGGTGCTGGTCGATTCCACCTTCTGCAGCCCGGTGCTCTACAGCCCGGCTGCCGACGGCGCGCATCTGGTCGTGCATTCGCTGACGAAATACATCGCCGGGCATGGCGACGTCACCGGCGGCATCGTCGCCACCTCCTCGATGCGGCGCGAGCGGCTGAGCAACTACGCCAAGATGGCCGGCGCGGTCTTCGGCCCGTTCGAGTCATGGCTGGCGCTGCGGGGCGTCAAGACCCTGCCGCTGCGCATGAAGGCGCACTGCGAGAACGCCGCCATCGTGGCCGCCGGGCTGGCGGAGCATCCCCGCGTCGAGCGCGTCTACTTCCCCGGCCTGTCGACCCACCCCAGCCACGAGACGGCCAAACGGCTGTTCGGCGGCAAGGGCTTCGGCGGCATGCTGGCCTTCGACATCAAGGACGGCGGTCGGGAGCAGGCCTTCGCCTTCCTGGAGGCGCTCAAGATGATCGTCCCGGCCACGTCGCTGGGCGACGTCTACTCGCTCTCCCTCTACCCCGCCATGTCCTCCCACCGCTCAATGTCCCCCGCCGAGCGCGCCGCCGTCGGCATCGGCGAGGGCCTGCTGCGCGTCTCCGTCGGCATCGAGGACCCGCGAGACATCCTGGCCGACCTGGACCGCGCGCTGGAGGTGGCGGCGCGGGTGTAGTACGCCCTCACCCCCGCGGCCCCCTCTCCCAATGCTGGGAGAGGGGGTGTCTGGGACAAAGGCCGCGCTGCCGATCCCAATTCCAAACTCAATCCACAATCTCCTCCTCTCCGCACCGGGGTGCGGCAGCACTTGAGGGGGCCGGGCGGTGGGGTTCCCGTCCGCGTGGAATGGCGTTACGATTGCCTCCGTTATCCAATGGTGTAGTGGGCCAGGTCGGCCTGCGGCGGCGGGCGCCGCTGTGAATGTTTGCAAGAGGAGCAATAGTGGCAGTTCAAGTCGACTCCAAGGTAGACGCGATTCGCGCGCAACTACCGGCGGTGCGCGCCAAGGCGTACATGAACACCGGCACCAACGGCCCTCTGCCGCGCGTGGCGGCCGAGGCAATGGCCGAAATGGCGCGGGCGGAATTCGAAGAAGGCCGCATCTCGATGGGCGGCTGGGCGCTCAAGGGCGCCGAGAAGCCGAAAGCCCGTGAGGCGCTGGCGCGCGCCTTCAACGTCAAGCCATCCGAGATCGCCCTCACCCAGCTGACGACCGAGGGCATGAACGTCATGATCCACGGCATCGACTGGCAGAGGGGCGACGAGGCGATTATCACCAATCTGGAGCATCCCGGCGGGCAGCTCCCGCTCTACGTCGTCGCGCGCCGCTACGGCGTACAGATCAAGCTGGTCGACCTCGGTGTCGGGGACGGCGACGTGGCCGGCAAGATCGAGCGGCTCATCACGCCCCGCACCCGAGCCGTCGTCATCTCGCACATCGCCTGGAACACCGGCGCCGTGCTGCCGCTGAAGGAGATCTGCGATGTCTGCCGCAAGCACGGGGTGCTCTCGCTGATCGACGCCGCGCAGTCGGCTGGCTCGATCGACCCCAGGCTGTACGAGAACGACCCGGACGCCTACGCCATGCCGGGGCAGAAGTGGATGTGCGGACCCGAGGGAACCGGCTCGCTGTACATCAACGAGTCGCGCGTGGGCTGGTTCCAGCAGACCTACGTCAACTACGGCAGCGCCGCCCCCGGCAGCTCCGACCCGACCGGCTACTTTACCCCCAGCGCCGGCGCCGCCCGCTTCGACCGCATCGCCACCTACTACCCGCTCATCGCCGGGCAGCGGGCCGCGACCGAGTGGCTCAACGACAGCGTCGGGCTCGACTGGGCCTACGAGCGCATCAGCAAGCTGGGCAAGCTGGCACACAAGACGCTCGGCAACATCGACGGCGTCGACATCATCACTCCGAAGGATCGTCTGGCCGGGCTGGTGTCGTTCAACCTGGCCGGCATGGAGCCGAACGACCTGGTGACGGCGCTGGACGAGCGCGGCTTCATCCTGCGCACCATCCCCGACCCGGCCTGCGTGCGCCTCTCCACCGGCTTCTACAATACGGAAGAAGAGATCGAGACCCTCGGCGCCGCGATTGAGGATGTGAAGAAGAGCGGGTAGCGGTGAGCGGAGAGGAAATCGATTCTGACCTCCTCACCGCTCACCGCTACCCGCTCACCGCTCGTAAGGAGGAACGCCCATGTCAGCCACACGTGACCTCGTCCTCGCCAACCTCTCGTGGCCGGAGGTGCGGGATATTGCCGGGCAGGTGGACCTGGTGCTGCTGCCGGTCGGGTCGAACGAGCAGCACGGGCCGAACCTGGCGATCAACATGGACATCAGCGCCTCGTACGAATTCTGTCGCCGGGCGACGGAGATGGCCTACCCGCGGCTGATGGTCGCGCCGCCGATGCCGTGGGGCGTGTCGTTCCACCACATGAATTTTCCGGGCACGATCACCCTCTCGACCGACACGTTCATTCAAGTGCTGCTGGAGGTCGTCGCCTCGCTGCGCGAGCATGGCTTCGAGCGCTTCCTGATCGTCAACGGGCACGGCGGCAACATCCCAGCCATGACGGTGGCGACGGTGCGGGTGAAGGAGGAGATCGACCCCCTCTTCATTGGCGCCTGCTCCTACTTCTCCTTCGCCGACAAGGGGCTGGACGAGAAGCACGACATGACCGGCATCACCGGCCACGCCTGCGAGTACGAGACATCCATGGCCATGGCACTCGTCCCGAGCGCGGTGAAGACCGACACACTCGCCGCCGGGGAGATGACCGACCTTACCTACGAGTTTCGGGGCACGTTGCAGCGCTACGGCGTCACCGTCCCCTACCGCTTCGACGAGTACACCACCAACGGCGCCCTTGGCGACGCCCGCAAAGCCACCCTCGCCTATGGCAACGACATCATCGACTCCGCCCTGAAGAACTTCGTCGCCTTTACCGAAGAGCTGCTCGCTTGGTCACCGGCGGAGGACGAGGACGCCTAGTGCCCACTCAGGACTCAGCACTCAGCACCCAGAACTCGCCCCGCTGGCCTTCAGGCCACCGCTCGGCGCTGATCGTCAGCATCGACGTCGACGGCCAGTATGGGGAGATCAATCACCACGGCGCGGACGACTTCTACTGGCGCTCGCAGACCGAGTACGACCTGCATGCCGGCGTCTGGCGGCTGCTCGACATCCTGCGTGTCCGAGAGGTGGCGGCCACCTTCTGCTGGGTGGGCCGCTGCGTCGAGGACCGGCCGGACGCCGTCGAGCGCGCCCAGCACGACGGCCACGAAAGCTCGATCCACTCCTGGGACCACCGCTACTACACGCCCATGTCCTTCGCCGAGCAGGCCGAGGACGCCCAGCGGACGATCGAAGCCATCGAGCGCGTCACCGGCGAGCGCCCGGTGGGACACAAGACCCCCGCCTGGCGCTACAACGACGAGACAGCGCGGGTGATGCAGTCGCTCGGCCTGCGCTGGGTCATGGACGTGGCGCGTGGTGATCTGCCGTGGATCGAACGGCCGGACCCCAGCGGCCCGCCACTGGTGCAGCTTCCGCCCTCCCGCTTCTACGACGACTACACCTACTTCGTCGACTGGACCGTCAACCCCCGCCACGCCGCCGAGTTCTGGCGCGACGACCTCGACGTCCTGCGCGACGAAGGCAAGCTCCTGTGCCTCACCCTGCATCCCTGGGTCTCAGGCCGCCCTGGCCCCTCGCGCGCCCTCGCCAACCTGCTCGACTACGCCATCGAGCTGGGCGACATCTGGATCGCCCGCGCCGACCACGTCGCAACCTGGTGGCTGGAGCGGGACACAGGCGGGTAGGACTCAATGCAATCCGCCGCTACATCGCCCGCATGCTGGCGACCGGGTTGCCGGCTCCGCGCCGCCCTTTGCCGCCACGTGGCGCGGCTATCAGTGAATCGCGCAGAGTCGGCGCGACGCGCAGCGCCAGCGAAAGAAGCCGGCGCGCGACCCACTCCCGGCACGGCGACATGCCCGTCGGCAGGTTGCGCGCAAGGCGGTCGGTGGCTGCCTCGCC
>DATKCN010000054.1:0-3160 GCA_035513175.1 Thermomicrobiales bacterium | reverse complement strand
AGGGGTTCCAGCGGCCACATCGGCCGCCGCACGCGCCGATACGCGAACCGGCTGAGGTCGGGTGACGACAGTCCGGGGCCGTCCACGTCGATCACGCGCGCGGCCAGCGACTCGAACGCGGCGCGGTAGTGGACGCTCGATTTCACGACCAGAATGCGTCGCTGCAACGGCTCAATCCCCACTGCCCGGAACAGCGCGGGGTCGAGCACCTGGACGCGGTGCTGGCAGACGATGACCTCAACCTGCCCGTCTCCGAACTCCAGCAGGGCTGTCTGCCCCAGGCGCGTCAGCGACCCGGCGCCCATCGGGCCGCTGTTGGTGAAGCGGCAGTCGCCCACCCAGCGCACCCGTGCGCTGACGTCCAGCGTGGGGCCGTGCAGCCGGTCCACCTTGCCGCCCAGCCGGAATATGCCGCTGCCTCCCGCGCCCAGCGCCGTCCCCCGCGCCACCGCCTGCGCGTCGGCGATCGTCGCCAGCGCCGCGCCGGACGCGCGCGCCCGGATAAGCTCCGCCAGTATCACCGTGCCGTCGCCGGAGCCGCCCGCGCTGGGATTGTCCGAGACGTCGGCCAGCACGACCGGCCCCGCCGGGGCGGTCATCGCCACGGCCACCGCCTCCTCGACACCCATCAGGATGGCGTGAAAATCCTCTCGCCTGTCCCAGCAGGCCGTCGCGAGACGGCCCGCTGTCTCCTCCGCCAGCGCTGCGTCCCCGTCCGCTGTCGCCAGCACGGCCAGCCCGGCGTCGTGGATGTCGCTGTACGGGAAGCCGGGCGTGAGGGTGAGCGCGATGATGCCCGGTGTGCCGCGCAGATCCTGTGCCTGCCGCGCAAGGTCGCGCATCGCTGTCTGCCCCTCGGTCGACTGAGCCGGGAGTGGCGTCAACATCGGGATCTGGCGCAGCGCGTGCACGGGCCTTATCTCGCCCCGCCGCAGCCGTTGCAGCAGCAGCGCGGCGTCCGCGCCGCGCGCGTAGGTGTCCAGGTGCGGGTACGTCTCGTAGGCCAGGATGATATCGGCGTGTTGCGCCATCGTCGGCGTGAGATTGGCGTGAAAATCGAGCGTGACCACGATCGGCGTCTCCGGTCCCACCGTGTGCCGCACGCGCCGCAGCAGTTCGCCGTCCGCGTCGTCGAGCGCCTCGGCTGCCATCGCGCCGTGCAGCGCCAGCAGCACGCCGTCAAGCGGGCGAGCCGCCCCGATGCCGTCCGCCAGCTCCTTCGTCAGCGACTCGAACACACCCCGCCGGATCCGTCCGGACGGCGTGGCCGAGGCGAAGATGGTCGGGACCAGCTCCCAGCCGAGCGCGAGCGCCGTGTCGACCACGCCGCCCAGCGCATTGCCCGCGCCACGGCTGGCGGCGATCAGCGTCGGTCCCCGCAGCAGCATGCGCCGCTGGAAGTGCCCAATGTCGGTCCGGATGGACGAGAAGGTATTGGTCTCGTGAGATATGCCGCCGATCGCGACGCGCATGCTTCGCCTCCGGACCGCTTCCCGCGCGCGAGGGCTGTCAGGTGAGGAAGCGCGCTACGACCCCGGCAGTATTGCGCGTGAGAGGGGAACGGGCAAGAGCGCGCATCCGGCGCGCCCCAACGAAAATTGTGACCGATGGGTCGCAGCAGCGACCATCTCCCGAGTGTAGCCTGAGTCAAGCTGGTTGAGCATTGCAGACGAAGGGCGTCTCCGCTCGATAGCTATCGATGCGACGCAACGTTCGCCTCAGCTACGACGGGACGCGCCGCGTTCACGTTTGAGGCCTTCAGGAAGTGTGTGTAAGTTGCTCGATCTCGCTGCGCGGGCACATGATTTCGGAAT
The DNA here is from genome assembly GCA_035513175.1 of Thermomicrobiales bacterium. Taxonomy (GTDB): domain Bacteria; phylum Chloroflexota; class Chloroflexia; order Thermomicrobiales; family CFX8; genus DATKCN01. Next base: position 1,346 of record DATKCN010000054.1, on the reverse strand, counting down.
CGGGCGGCTCCTCGATCGCATTCGCGACGCGGCAGAGGCGACCATGGGCGGGCTGGTTGAGTCCGCGCCGGACGCCATCGTGATCGTCGCCAGCGATGGCCGGATGGTGCTGGTGAACGCGCAGGTCGAGCGTCTCTTCGGCTACCGTCGCGACGAGCTGGTAGGCCAACCGATCGAGCTGCTGGTTCCGGAACGGCTACGCGACCAACACCGCGCACATCCCGACGGCTACTTCGTAGATCGGGTCCTCCGCTCGACAGACGTCGGGCTTGAATTGCACGGGCGGCGGCGGGACGGCACGGAGTTTCCAGTCGAAATCAGCCTGAGCACGCTGGAGACCGAGGATGGCGTGCTCGCGATGAGCGCCATCCGCGACATCACGGACCGCAAACAGGCCGATGCGCTCTTCGGCGCCCTGCTGGAGGCGGCCCCGGACGCGATCGTGACCTCCGAATCCGGGGGCAGGATCGTGCTGGTCAACGCCCAGACGGAGCAGCTGTTCGGCTACAAGCGCGAGGAGCTGCTGGGCCAGACGGTTGACATGCTGTTGCCGGAACGCTTCCGTGCCGTCCATGACTCCCACCGTCTGGGATATCTCAACGACCCGCGCGCGCGGCCGACAGGCGCCGGGCTCACCCTGTTCGGACTGCGCCGGGATGGCAGCGAGTTCCCGGCTGAGATCAGCCTCAGCCCGCTCGAGACTCCCACTGGCCTGCTCGTCATGAGCGCGATCCGTGACATCACTGACCGCAAGCTGGCCGAGCAGACGCTGCTGCTCAACGAACAGCTGGAGCGGCGCGTCGCCGAGCGGACGGCGGAGCTGGAAGCGGCCAACCGTGAGCTGGAGGCGTTCTCCTACAGCGTGTCGCACGACCTGCGGGCGCCGCTGCGCGCCATCAACGGCTTCGCGCAGATCCTGCTGGAGGACTACGCGGCGGAGCTGGACCCGGAACCTCGACGCTATCTCGACCTGATCGTCAGCAACGCGACCCATATGGGGCAGCTCGTCGACGACCTGCTTTCGTTCGCCCGCTTGAGCCGCCAACCGATTCAGAAGCAGCCGGTCGACCCTGACGATCTGGTTCGGGCTGCGATCGGCGCCCACGAGGCAGAATGCGCCGGCCGCCGGATTGAGATCACCGTGGGGGATCTGCCGCCGTGCCAGGCTGATCCGCGCGTACTACGGCTGGCGTTTGACAACCTGATCTCGAACGCGCTCAAGTTCACGCGCGGGCGCGATCCGGCGGTGATCGAGATTGGCTGGCAGCAGCTCGACGACATAGGCGGCGCGTACTACGTCCGCGACAACGGGGTTGGATTCGACATGCGCTACGCGGGCAAGCTGT
>DATKCN010000053.1:0-15870 GCA_035513175.1 Thermomicrobiales bacterium | reverse complement strand
TCTCACGCTTCATGCTATGGCGGCACGACACGTCGTAACCAGGATCCGGTGAATCTCCATGGCAGATCATCCACCGCCGAGTTCACCGTTCGAGCCACCTTCGCCCCCGATCGTTGGACGAGCACACGAGCAGGACATCCTTCGCGAGGGCCTGGCCGCCACGCTGGCCGGGCGGGGCGGTCTCGTGCTCATCGGCGGGGAAGCCGGCATCGGCAAGACGACCCTCGTGTCACTGCTGACCAGCGAGGCCGCGCAACACGACGCGCTCGTGCTGGTCGGCGGTTGCTACGATCTCATGACGACCCCGCCGTATGGACCGTGGATCGATCTGACGGCTCAGCATCCGATGGGTCCGACTGATCCCGATCTCCCGACCGTGCTCCGTCGCGACGACACCGCGGGCGCCGTCGCCAGCATGGGGGCGCTGTTCGAGGAAGCGCGCGCCGCCATTGCGACGCTGTCGGAAACGCGCCCGCTGGTGATCGTGCTGGAAGACCTGCACTGGGCTGACGCGGCGAGCATCGACCTGCTACGGTTCGTCGGGCGTCATGCGCGGCGGCTGCCGCTGCTGCTGGTGGCAACCTACCGCAGCGAGGAGGTCCTGCCGGACCACCCGCTCTATCCCGCGCTGCCACTGCTCGTCCGCGAATCCGGCGCGGAGCACATCAATCTCCGGCGGCTCGCCGCGGGCGAGGTCGTCGAGCTCATCGGCCGGCGTTACCGGCTTGCAGACGCTGACACCCGCCGGCTGTCTCCGTACCTGCTCGGGCATACCGAAGGCAACCCGCTGTATCTGAATGAGCTGCTGCGCACGCTCGAGGAGGAGCGGCTGTTGCGCGTGTCGCTGGATGGTTGGGCGCTTGGCGACCTGACGACGGTCGTCGTCCCGCGCCTGATCCGGCACATGATCGTCGGGCGCGCGGCCCGGCTCGACGAGACGCTCAGGTACCTGCTGCTGATGGCCTCCGTCATCGGTCAGGACGCGCCACTGGATGTCTGGTCCGCGCTCAGTGGCGTCTCGGATGACGCGCTGCTCGCCGCCGCCGAGCAGGCCGAGGCGGCGAACTTCCTCACCATAACGAGCAATGGTCTGGCGGTGCGCTTCGTCCATGCCCTGATTCGCGACGCGCTCTACGAATCCGTCCCCCCGTCACGCAGGCTCATTTGGCATCGCCGCATCGCCGAAATTCTCGAGCAGACGGCTGGCGCCAGCCCCGACGCGGTGGCCTACCACTACCAGGCCGCCAGCGATCCCCGCGCCGCGACCTGGCTGATCCGGGCCGGTGAGAGCGCCGAGCGGGCGTATGCGTGGACCACGGCCGCCGCGCGCTTCGAGGCTGCGCTGCCGTTGCTGGCAGCCGATCCGGCCGCACAACGCCTGAGCGGCTCGGTGCAGTACCATCTCGGCTTGCTGCTGCGCTTTGCCACGTCGGCACGGGGACTCGCCCATCTCGATGGGGCGCGCCGAATTGCGCATGATACCGACGACCGGGTGCTGTCGGCGTTGTCGCTCGCCCACTCCGGGCTGGTCCGCTGCGTCCACGGGGATACCCAGCGGGGAGTCAGCAATCTGGAAGCCGGTGTCGCCGCGCAGGACGAGCTGACGCCGGACGAGTGGCTCGAGGCCTACCGGCTCCAGCGCACGTTGACTGATTCTTTGCAGAGCGACCTCAGCAACGAGGGCGCGGCCGCGGCCGCCATCGCCACAATCGCCAGCCAGCAGCGGGGCGCGCTTGTCCTGCAGCTCGCGCACGTGACACTGCGCTACCGAGACGCCGTTGCGCTGGGGGAGGCGCACGCGCAGCAGATCAAGGCGCTCGACGATGACGACGCGCTGTTGAGACATACCTCGACGATGGAAGGGGGTTCGTGGATCGACACCTACTACGGTCTTGGCGAAGCATACGCCGTGCTCGGAGAGGTCGAAGCGTCTGAACGCGCGTTTGCCCGCGCTAAATCACTCTATCGCGCGGCGGGTCATCACGCGGTCGACGCGCTCGTGGTCACACAACACGCGTGGCGCATCCAGTTGCCGTACCGGGCAGATGACCGCGAACAGTGGGCCCAGTGGCTCGCGGCAGCCATCGCGAGCGAGCAACAGGCCGAGGGCGCCCACCGGGCAGGTTGGCTACCGGGCATGCCGCGCCTGCCCCGGCTTCTGCTGGACGCCGCATGGGACGAAGCGCACGACATCGCGACCAACATGGTCGAGCATCAACCCGCGGTGGTCGCGATCTCGGCCGAAGTGGCGCTTGGGAACCTTGCGCGGGCGCGTGGTGATCTCGACACGGCCTGGGCGCTCGTTCGCGGCCGACTCCCGCGCGGCCCGGACAGCGATCCAACCGAGACGGTGGCGATGAGCGCGTTCGACCTGGCCCAGCTGGCGGCCGCCCTTGCGCTCGATGTCGGAGATGTCGCGACGGCGGAGAGGTGGCTGGAAGCCTTCGACCGCTGGCTGACGGAGTCGGGCCGGGTGCTGGGCCGAGCCGAGGCACGACTCCTTTGGGCGACCGTGCATCTGTCGGTTGGCAACCTGGGCCGGGCGCGCGAGGAGGCGCAGCGCGCCCTCGATCACGCAAGCTCGCCCCGCCAGCCGGTGGCGCTGCTGGCCGTCCACCGCCTCTTGGGAGTCATCGCGACGCGGGATCGGCGGCTGGTGGAGGCAGAACAGCACTTCGAGACCGCGCTGGAGCTCGCCGCCGCGTGCGGCGCTCCGTTCGAGCGCGCGCTCACACTGCTCGAGCTGGCCGAGTTGCGGGCTGCGGCTGGCCGGACTGACGACGCCGAGCGGCTGGCTGACGAGGTTCGCATGATCTGCGTGCCGCTGCAGGCGGCCCCGACGCTCGCCCGCGTGGATGCGCTCGTCGCCCAGCTCGCGGCTGGTTCCAGGTCACCTGTCTTCCCGGCGGGACTTACGCCCCGGGAGGTCGATGTGCTGCGCCTCGTCGCGCAGGGGCTGACGGACGCTGAGGTGGCCGAGCGGCTCTACCTGGCGCGGCGCACGGTCAACTCGCACCTCACCTCGATCTACACCAAGCTCGATGTCTCCAACCGCGCAGGCGCGACCCGCTTCGCCGTCGAGCACGGCCTTACCTGACCCGGTTTCCACGAGCTGGATCGAACCCCTTCCGCCATCGTGAGCTGAACTGGAACGTGCGCGCCGATTCCTTCGTGATACATGCCTTTCGAGCTGTCACCGTATCATGGGGGCTGCCGGTAGGCGCAACGCTGGCCCAGAGCCGGAGTGCTCGATGGCCTTGTGGCCGCCCTGCTGCATGCCCCTTCGACGTGGGGAAGGGATGCATTGACGAGTCGATAACAGCCTGAGTAGACAGTGACCCATGGAGGAGATCGTGACTTCATCGCCGCGCACACAGCGCCGCAGCGAGTACACCTTCGAGCAGTTCGCGGCCGCGCGCCGCTACCAGCCTGCCCTGTCGTTCTCGCCGGACGGCGCCGAGATCGCCTACTCGACCAACACCTCCGGCCAGTTCAACCTGTGGAGGCAGTCGAGCGCGGGCGGCTACCCGCACCAGCTCACGACCTTCACCGAGCAGGCGGTGCGCGACATCGCCTGGTCGCCGGACGGCGCGACGATCGTGTTCACCGCCGACCGGCAGGGTGATGAGTACTCTCAGGTCTACCGCATCCCGGCCCGCGGCGGGTGGCCGGAGCAGCTGACCGACGCGCTGGACGCGCAGCACCACCTCGCCGACCAGCCCTGGTCGCCGGACGGCTCGATGATCCTCTACAACGGCAACGACCGCGATCCGACCGACCAGGACGTGCTGGCGCAGAACGTCGAGACCGGCGAGACGCGCCGCGTCATGCAGGCTGGCGGAATGCTGGTCGGCCTGAGCTGGTCGCCGGATGGCCGCAAGATCGCCGTCATCGACTTCAAGTCCAACACCAGCGCCGACGGCTACCTTCTCGATGTCGAGTCCGGCGAAGCAGAGCACCTCACCCCGCGCGACGAGGAGCTACGCTTCTTCCCCGCCTCCTGGGCGGCGGATGGCTCCGGCTTCTACGTGCTCACCGACGAAGGACGCGAGTACATCGGCCTGGCCTTCTACGACCTTGGCGCGGGGCAGTACCACTGGGTTGAGACGCCCGACTGGGACGTCGAGCAGGCGGTTGCCTCGAAGGACGGACGCTACCTGGCCTGGACGGTGAACGAGGATGGCTACTCACGCCTCTACGTGCGCTGCCTCGGCGCCGGCGACCTGCTCGCGCTGCCGGACATGCCGCGCGGCGTCATGCAGTCGCTGACGATGACGGAGGACGGCGGCAAGCTGGGCATGCTCCTATACCGCGCCGAGCATCCCCCGGAAATCTACGTCGTCAACCTGGACGCGGGTTCCGTCACGCGGCTGACCTACGGTTTCCTGGGCGGCATCGACGAGGAGGACCTGCTCCAGCCCGAGACGATCCGCTATGAGACGCATGATGGCCGCGACATTCCCGCCCTGCTCTACCGCCCGAAGGGGGATGGCCCGTTCGGCGTCGTGCTCTCGATTCACGGCGGGCCGGAGGCGCAGGAGCGGCCGCACTACGCCTACAACGGACTGTACCAGTACTGGCTCTCACGCGGCATCGGGGTGCTCGCGCCGAACGTGCGCGGCTCAACCGGCTACGGCAAGGCGTATCAGAAGCTGATCCACCGCGACTGGGGCGGCGCCGAGCTGAAGGACTTCGAGTGTGCCGTCAAGCACCTGCACACACTCGACTGGGTCGACCCGGAGCGCATCGGTGTCTTCGGCGGCTCCTTCGGTGGCTTCGCGACCCTCTCCTGCGTCGGCCGCCTGCCGGACTACTGGGCTGCGGCCGTCGACCTCGTCGGCCCCTCGAACCTCGTCACGCTCGCGAAGTCTGCCCCACCAACCTGGCGGCGCATGGTCGTGAACCTCATCGGCGACCCGGAGACGGAAGCCGACTTCCTGCTGGAGCGCTCGCCGATCACCTACGCGGACCAGATCAAGGCCCCGCTGTTCATCATCCAGGGCGCTAACGATCCGCGCGTCGTCAAGCACGAAAGCGACCAGATCGTCGAGAAGCTGCGCGTCCGCGGCGTCGACGTGCGCTACGACGTCTACGAGGACGAAGGCCACGGCTTCACCAAGCGCGAGAACGAGCTGCGTGCCCTGAAGGACGTGGCGGAGTTCATGGAAGGCTATCTGGCGGGGGAGTAGGGCTGCCGGCTTGTAGCGCTACACTATTGCTGAAGTGAGTGGATCGTGCCGCCTCGGGCTGTCATCCTGAGCGGAGTGCAGCGAAGCGGAACGCAGTCGGAGGACCTACTCGATAACGACAGTGCTGTCTCGGAGCACGTCCTTCGACGCCACGAACCCTGGCCAGAGTCCCTTCGCATCGTGGCGCTCTGGTTGCCGTGCACGGGGTTGCTGCCCCGTCCTGCAACCGGATTGCGCTCAGACCAGCGGAGGCGCGGTCATCGAATGCGCGAGTACTTCGTGCACATGATGAGCAATCACTCGGGAGGAATCTATATCGGCGTGACCAGCGACTTGTATCAGCGCGTGTACCAGCACAAGCATGACATCATTCCCGGCTTCACAAGCAAGTACCGCATGCATCGGCTCGTGTTCTATGAGTCATTCGGGCACATCGGTGATGCTCTCGGGCGTGAGAAGCAGTTGAAGGGCTGGCGACGATCGAAGAAGATCGAGTTGATCGAGCGAGAGAATCCTGCCCGGCTCGATCTCAGCAGCAGTTGGTACATTGACACGATCTAGTCGGCTTCCCGACTTGTCATCGCGGGCGCCCCCGAGTTGTCATCCTGAGCGCAACGAAGTGGAGTCGAAGGACCTACTCGATGTCAAGTGGTCGGCAGCGGAACAGGTCGTTCGACTGCGTCCCGGGGAGCCCGCCCTGAGCGAAGCCGAAGAGCTGCACTCCGCTCAGTAGTTGACCACAGGGTTTTGCCGCGTAACTACTCCCTTAGCTGTCAACCTGAGCGGAGTGCAGCGAAGCGGAACGCAGTCGGAGGACCTGGTCGATACCGAATCGTCGGCGGCGGAGCAGGTCCTTCGACTCCACTCCGTTCCGCTCAGGATGACAGGACGGGGGCGTGCCGATCCGCTCACTATTCGCGGCCAGAACGCCGCTGCAAGCACGATAGGAACACCACATGCCTGACGCCCCATCGGTCCTCACGCAGCTCTTCGGCCGCGCCAGGCCGGTCATCGCCATGATGCACCTGCTGCCGTTGCCGGGCAGGCCGCTGTACGTCAACGCGGGCGGCATGGCTGCCATCGTCGACGCCCTGCGGCGGGACCTCGCGATCCTGCAGGACGGCGGGGTGGACGGCCTGCTGTTCTGTAACGAGGGGGACCGCCCCTACCCGCTGACCACCGACCGGGGACCGATCGCCGCCATGGCCGCCGCTATCGGGGAGCTGCGTCCCGACATCCGCGTTCCCTACGGCGTCGACCTGCTGTGGGACCCGCTGGCCGCTCTCGCCGTCGCGCAGGCTACCCGGGCCAGCTTCGTGCGCGAGGTGTTCACCGGCGTCTACGACAGCGACATGGGGCTGTGGCAGCCGGACGCGGCGGCCGCGCTTGACTACCGCCGCATGCTGGGTGCGGACGACATCCGGCTGTTCTTCAACATCGAGCCGGAGTTCGCCCGGCCCGTATCGCCCCGCCCGGTCGGCGCGCTGGCCCGTAGCGTCGTCGTCTCGTCGCTGGCCGACGCCCTGCTCATCTCCGGGCCGATGGCCGGGGCCGCCGCCGACCTGTCACACATCGAGGAGGCGAAGGCAGCCGTGCCCGGCACACCTGTCCTCGCCAACACCGGCGTCCGCATCGAGACCGTCGCGCAGACCCTCTCCGTCGCCGACGGCGTCATCGTCGGCACCGGCCTCAAGCACGACGGCTACACCTGGAACCCGGTTGACCCGGAGCGCGTCCGCCGGTTCATCGCTGCCGCGGATGAGGCGCGGGCTGGAGAGTGAAACGCGCAAAGTCTGGAGGCGTTCGACGTTGTTCAGTGCGCGGCGGGTGAGCCGGTCTGACTCCTTTCCACTTGTCACTTTCGACTTTCCACTCTCCCCGCCGCCCCGACTCTGACGTAGCGTGAGGCCCTCGCGGCGCACGGTCCCGCGTGCCGCTGTCCCGAGAAGGAACCATTCGCCGCTATCCGGTGTATAGACAGACATGATCGATCACTCCATGGAGGGCCGGCCATTGGAGGAGCGTGATCTCGTCGAGCAAGCCCGGAGCGGGGATGCCGGCGCGTACGAGGAGCTGGTGCGTCGTTATCAGGAGGTCGCCTTTCGCGCGGCATGCCTGGTGACGCGCGACGCGCATGAGGCGGAGGAGGCGGCGCAGGACGCGTTCGTCAAGGCGTTCTATGCGCTGGACCGCTTCAGGCCGGGCGCGCCGTTTCGATCCTGGCTGCTGCGCATCGTGACGAATGAGGCACGCAACCGCAACAGGTCGGCAAGACGGCGAGCCCGCTTGGGCTTCCGCCTGGCCGGAGCGCGTCCCTCGGGTGACGCGGCCCCGTCGCCCGAGGTGACAGCTCTGGGGCATGAGACGCAACGGGAGCTGATGGACGCAATGACGGCGCTGGATGAACGGGATCGCGTCATCATCGCCTACCGCTACTTCTTCGAGATGAGCGAAGCCGAGATGGCCGTCGCGCTGGATTGCCCGCCCGGAACCGTCAAGTCGCGCCTGTCCCGCGCCATGCGCCATCTGCGCACACATCTCGTGGCAGGCCTGGCCAGACCGGAGCCGGCCCCCGATCCCCGACCAGGAGCGCAACGTGGCTGATCGCGAACTCGTCAACATGGATGATGCTGAACTGGGCGAGCTGCTGCGCGCGCTCGGGCGGCAGCGGAGCTACCCCCCCACGCCCGATCTCGCGCCCGCCGTGCACGCGCGCATCCGGGCTCGCTCCGGGGCAACCCGGCGGCAGCGAGCTTGGCCACTCGCCATGGTTGCCGCCGCGCTGGTCGCGCTGCTCTGTGTCGGCGCGCTGGCGTTTCCGGGAGCGCGTTCCACCGTCGCCGGATGGCTCAACCTGCCGGGCGTTACATTCTTCGCCGAGACCGTTGGCGACCGGCCGGTACTGGGCGGCGCGCTCCGCCTCGGCGAGCCGGTCACGCTCGCCGAGGCGCGCGAACGCGTTCTGTACCCGCTGCTCGTGCCGGATCTGCCATGGCTGGGCGATCCCGACGAGGTCTATCTGGACGCGGAGCCGGCCGGCGGGACGGTGTCGTTCATTTACCACGCAGGCGGCGAGATTCCACCGGCCGAGACGACCGGCGTGGGCCTGCTGCTCAGCCAGTTCCAGGGACAGGTCAATCCCGGCATGTACGGCAAAGGACTGCCGGACGGCGTTGAGCTTGAGTACCTCGAGATCAATGGCCACGTCGCCTTCTGGATATCCGGCGAGCCGCACACCTTCTCGTATTTCCGCCCCGACGGGCAACCGGTCCAGGAGACATCGCGCCTGGCAGGAAACACACTGCTGTGGCAGCACGGCGGGCTAACGCTGCGGCTCGAGTCCGGCCTCGACCGCGACCAAGCCGTGGAGATCGCCGAATCGATGCGTTAGCACGTCGCGCGAAAGGAACACCGGCATGCAACATGAAGCGGATCGCGCGCGGGACATGGGCGGGGCGGCGACGGCAATCGCGCCCTGCCGGGAGATGACCATCGGCAATCTGATCGCCTGCCTCCCGCACGCCATATTGGATGGCGACCCGCTGACACCCATCACCGACATCGCGTTCGATAGTCGCTGGGCGGGGCCCGGATCGCTGTTCGTGGCGCTGTGTGGCGGCTATGTCGACGGACATCGATTTCTTCCAGCGGCCCGCGACGCCGGGGCGGTCGCCGCGCTGGTCGAGCCGGACACGCCGGGCGAACTGCTCGACGGCTACGCCGCGATCGTGCCAGCGCCGGACACCCGCGCGGCGCTGGCGCGGGTCGCGGCGCGCTGGTTCGACCATCCGAGCCGCGCGCTGACGCTCATCGGCGTGACCGGCACCGACGGCAAGACGACGACCTGTCACCTGATCGACTCGCTCGCGCGGGAGAGTGGGCGCTCCAGCGGGCTGGTCAGCACCGTCGCCATCCACAGCGCGGGACGCCCGCTGCGGCGCGCCAGCGGCCGGACCACACCCGAATCGCTGGATGTCCAGCGCTGCCTGGCCCGCATGCGCGACGACGGCGTGGAGATCGCCGTGTTGGAGACCACGTCGCACGGTCTGGAGACGCACCGGGTCGACGGCTGCCTCTACGACATCGGGGTCCTCACCAACGTGACCCACGAGCATCTCGACTTCCACGGCACGCTGGCGGGCTACCGCGACGCAAAGGCGGGCCTGCTGCGCCGGGTCGTCGCGGCTCACGCGGACGGCAAGCGCGGTCTCTGTGTCCTCAACCGTGACGACGCGGGCACGCGCTCGATCGCGGGCGCGGCGGTTGGAGCCGACGTGCTCTGGTATTCCGCCGCCGGCAACCAGCCTGCGGACATCCGAGCGGATGCCATTGAAGCCCATGCCGGTGGTTGCCGGTTCGATCTGCGCACTCCGGCCGGCATGGCGCGGGTCAACCTGCGGCTGCCCGGCCGGTGGAACGTCGCCAACGCATTGGCGGCGGCGGCGGTCGGACACGCGCTGGAAATGACGCCGGAAGGGATCGCGGCGGGGCTCGGCGCGGTCGAATCGGTTCCGGGGCGCATGGAGAGGGTGGACGCAGGACAGCCGTTCACCGTGATCGTCGACTACGCTCACACCCCGGCGGCGCTGCGCATGGTGCTCAGCGAGGTCCGCCGCCTGACGCGCGGGCGGGTGCTGGTCCTGATCGGCTCTGCAGGGGAGGCGGACGTTGCCAAGCGCCCACTGCTCGGAGCGGTCGCGGGGGAGCTGGCCGAATTGGCCGTCTTTGCCAGCGACGATCCCCGCTACGAGGACCCGTACGCCATCATCGCCGCGATCGCGAGCGGCGCGGCGCGGGAAGGCGGCGTGGAAGGATCAGACTTTCTCTGCATTGAGGACCGGCGGACAGCCATTCACGAACTGATCGCCCGCGCCCGTCCCGGCGATGTCGTCGTCCTGGCCGGCAAGGGCCACGAGCGCACGCAACTCTATGGCGAGACGCCCCACCCATGGAGCGACGCCGCCGTCGCGCGCGACGCGCTCACGCTGTGAAGAGGATCCGGCGACCCCGATGTGCTGCCGTGAGGACTGTGAGCGAGCAGGCATCAGATACAAGACCGCGCCGAATGCTGGCGCTGCTACGTTCTCGATTCGAGATGACTCGTATCGTCATGGTGTGGTCTCACCCGTACACTCCGTCACGGCAAGCATGAGAGAAGATCACGTGGCGAGGCGTACGGGTGAATCGTCAGACGCCTGTCGTCAGGCTCCGGCGACCGCGAGACGCGCGCTAGTCCGCCGTCGCGAGCGTGCATTCAGACTGATACACCACCTCACCGTCCAGCAGGATTTGCCAGAGATCCGCTCCAGATACGTTCCGGAATCCGAGCGCATTGGCGGCATCCAGCGAGAGCACGATATCGTCGGTGGCATTCCCAGCGTTATTGGTCGTGATGTCGCCGATCGGCAGCGACACATTCGGGTCGCCGCCGCAGGTGAGATCATCGAAGTAGACGTGCGCCACAACCTGGAAGGTCGTGTTCGGAATGGCCCCGTTCAGCGAGTACACCTCGTGGGCGAAGACATTTGGGCCGTTCGCGTGGATGTTCAGGATGTAGCCGGATCGGAGCGGCGCGTCGTCGACGGCATGGAATTCTGAGCGCGACGTGTGATGGGCTTGATCAGCAGCAGCCGGAGCCATCATCACGACGATGGAGATGGCGGCCATGGCAATGCTGGCCAGTCGTGAGATCCGACGTGTAGTCATGGTTTCGTTCCTCCTGTTGAAATGTTGACCGCGTGCTCCACGAAACAGACCTCGTAGCAGAACGAGCATCGCCTGCGTGGAACTCAGCGATGGGCTACCGTGTGAAGACATCGAATCACGTGCTTTTGTTACATCATGGCGCTCCCTTTCCAGCCCCATGCAATCGGCGCCGATGTCGAGGATTCGCCGGGCGTATCAGGGTTCGCTCCTGCGTCCGGCCAACCCCCGACGTGCATGATGCTAGGTGGGTCGCGCTGGACCCGCATCCGGGTAATCCCCCATTTGCCGGATGAGTGGGGTACCCAGTTTTCGACATAGGGAGGTCAGGGGCTTGCTGTCCCTTGTATGGATGGGTCGCGCCGGGGCAGATCAGGCGAGGTGGTGGCGCAGTGCGAAGGCGGTTGCGTCGGCCCGATTGTGGGCGTCGACTTTCCGGTACAGATTCTCGATGTGGCGCTCGACGGTGCGGGCGCTGATTGAAAGTGTCATCGCTATCTGCCGGTTGCTTTGTCCCGCGGCAATCAGGCGCAGAACCTCGACCTCTCGCCGTGTGAGATCGATCGGGTATCCATCGGGCGTCTCGATACCCAGTCGCTCGAAGAGTGCCCGGGTTCGATCAAGCGCCGGCTGCGCTCCCAGCGATTCACAGATCAGCCGGACCTGACCGGCCAGCCGCTTCGCCTCGGTGGTGTCGCCAGTCGCCGCCCGCAGCTCGGCCATCGCGAGCAGGGTCAATGCCTTCTCGTAGGGCGCGGCACAGGCATCGACGATGATAAGCGACGCGTCCAGTTGGACCTGGGCGGCGTCATAGTGGCGTTGCAGGATATCGAGCAAACCCAGGAGGCGATGGGCAGCAAGAAGCGCCAGCGGCTGCCGTGGCATGGTGGCGTGCGCGAGCGCCTGCTCAGCATGTGTGCGTGCTGACGCCACATCGCCCGCGATCTGGTGATAGCGTGCCCAGCAGAGGTGACCTTCTGCCTGCCCGAGCACCGCGTTCGACCACTTGAGCCAACGGTCGTGCGCTTGGAGCCAGATGCGTGCTGCCTCGAGGTCGCCATCGTCGAGCGCGAGATCGACGGCCAGCCGCTGCAACTCCACAGCGTGGAAGAACACAACGTCTCCAGGTTTCGTGTCAGGTCCGGAGGGCAACGCTGCGTACACCTGTTCCCACGCTTCAATGGGTTGACCCTGGCTACGCGCCAAAGTTCCCAGCACGCTCATGGCCCACGGACGCAAGATCACGTGCATTGATGCTGCTCGTCCAGCCAGCGCCAGTTCGCGTGCCTTGCTCCAGCGTCCCTCCACGAACTCCAGAATGTGTGCCCCCTCAAAAGCCGGGTGAGCGAGCGCGAACGACTCGTCGATCCTTGGCGCCAATTCGACTACCGCCTGAGCAGAATTTCTGCGATGTGCGACCTGCTCTGTCTGGTACGAGAGAAGCAGCTGCAATTCGTGAAGGGAGAGGTACACCAGCACCGCGTAATGGCCGATCCGTTGGTACGCGGAGCGGGCGAGCTCAATCCAGTGCCGGGCGAGATCGGGTTGGCCGAGCCACGTATACGCATAGACCAGTCCCTGGTATGCGTCACGGCAGGCAATCTGGTTCTCCAGGCCCCGATTGTCCGCAGCCGTTACGCTGGCAACATACGCTTCGCCCATGGCTCTGGCTTCAGTGAATCGCCCGCTGAAGGCGAGCCAGGGGATCAGCGGGTGCATGCAGCGGTTGACCCCCGGCAGGATGCCCGGCATTGCGAGCCCACCCGCGAGCGTATCGACGTTCAGGTCGACGAGATCTGGAATCAGCGTCACGAGAGGATTCTGGGTCCGTGCTCGATCAGCCGCGGAGAGCGCGTCGACTGCGGCGACACCGGCTTGCAGATCGGCTAATCCGTGTTCCAGGTTGCCTGAAAAACAACGGATAAATCTGCGGTCGGTCAGGCTGTAAGCGGCCAATAGCGGATCATCGATCTCCGCGGCAACCTTGCCGGCAGCTTCCAGATAGTCGAGGCTTCGCTCAGGTTGAACATACCGCAGCAAGCGGCCGATGCGATTGAGCAGCCAACCTCGCGCCTGTGCGTGTGCATCGTCCCGTTCGAACAGCTCCAGGGCCGTCTGATAGTGTTTGGCGGCCATGAGCAGCGCATGACGCCGCTCGGCGCGCAGCCCGGCCCGCACCAACCACTCCGCTGCACGTGGATCACGCGCTTGCTGGAAATGGTGGGCGACGGCGTCCGGATCGGTGTTCGGCATCGCTGCCAGCGCCTCGCCCATCTGGCGATGCCAGACGCGACGGCGGGGCAGCGGAATTTGCGCATACAGTGCTTCACGCACCAGGGGGTGGCTGAAGCGAAATCCCACACTGTCAGGCGTCTCCCTCAGGATGTCGGCATCAAGCGCCTGCATGACGACGGCGTCCAACGCCTCGTCACTGAGTGTGCTCTCCGCGCTCCAGAGTTCGAGCGGCGTCTCATAACCCGCGATTGCCGCAAGCTCCAGCGCGCGGCGCGTGACGCTGTCGAGTGACGCCAGCCGCCGCTCGATCATCTGGAGCACCAACGATGGCACCTGGAGCGCGCCGAGATCGTCCAGCATCCAGCCATCCACAACGCGCCCCAACACCCCCTCGGACTCAAGTGAGCGTAAGATCTCGCCGATGAAGAGAGGATTTCCCTCGGCATACTGTCGGAGATAGCTGACAAGTCGATCTGTGTCCGTATCGGGCAGGCAATAGCGCGCCGCGACCCAGGTTTGGGTCGCGGCCTCGCTCAACGGTTGGAGATCGATTCGGCTCGCTCCCGCTTCACGGACCAGGAGTGGGATGAGCTCAAACAATGGTGGATGCTGATGCGATACGTCCTTGTCCCGGTAGGTGGCGATGATCACAAGGCGAGAGTCGCGGAGTTGGCGGGCGAGGTAGCGCAACAGCTCCAGGCTGGCTGGGTCGCTCCAGTGCAGGTCCTCGAGCACCAGCACGACCGGGGAGCGCGTGGCCATCGAGGCGAAGAAGCCCTTGATCTCC
Organism: Thermomicrobiales bacterium; assembly: GCA_035513175.1. Lineage (GTDB taxonomy): Bacteria > Chloroflexota > Chloroflexia > Thermomicrobiales > CFX8 > DATKCN01. The sequence goes on along the minus strand of DATKCN010000053.1, from coordinate 1,956 downwards.
TCGAAGAACGCCATCTGGCTCTGGACGGCTTGACCTGGTTCATCCGCGCGGAAGATGGCTGGCACAGAAGGAGAGAGCCCATCGCCAGACGTGTGCCTGCCAAAGATCTCACCCCAGGGTCCGTATGGGGGCGTCGTCGAGAGGTCGTAGCAATGGCCCGCGAGTACGATAGCGCCGTGCGCTGCCGCCGTGCGCATCAGGTCCTCTACGAGCGCTGTCTTGCCGATACCCGCTTCGCCGCGAACCAGAACGAGCGAACCGTGACCATCGAGGGAGCGCTCAAGCTGGTGGCGGAGCAGGAGCTGCTCCTGCTCGCGACCGACGATAGGATGCTGGTTGCCGAACAGAATCGAGGAAGCCATATGCCCAGCCCGTCAGTGGCACGAATCGATAGCGCCATCGTGGTGAAGGTCAGGCTGATTTGTCAATTCACGCAAGCACGACAGAGCGTGGCTAGACGGTGCTGTCGAGAACGGCGGCATGCGGCTCGTGCCCATGCAGGATACACCCATCTTTGAGCCGTCGCGGATTGTTACCTCAGATGCAGCATTCTCCATGGCGGCTTGGAATTCGAACCTGCAACACCGTCAGTGTTTCAACGCTTTGGTCCGTCAGCCGCAGGCATCCACACGATCTCACGATCCTCGCGCCTGCCATGCACCCACGTCACGTCCGGTGGGTTCGCCGCCACAATCTCCGGCGCGCCCGGCAGCGTGCGGATGGAAACGCCATGTGACCCCGTCGTCACGATGCGAAGCTCGGCGGGGTACTCGGCCAGCGCGCCGGTCGTGCAGTGCAGCCAGTTGACGCCGGTGGCGATGTGATGGAAGTGCTGGTGACCGGTGAAGGCGAGCAGCGTCCCGGCCAACGCTGCCAGCCGCGCCAGCGCCCGCTCCCCCTCCCACAGCGTGCCCGCATTCTTGCCGTGCGGGTCGCGCGAGCGGATGTGCTCCGACTGCCGCACGAACGGGAAGTGGCAGGCGACGATCAGCAACTCGGGCCGCTTCATCTCCAGCGCCGCGACCGCCGCGTCAAGCTGATCGTCCGGAATCCAGACCCGCCAGTCGTCGCCGTCGCGTCCCCAGTCAGCGTCGAAGACGAGCAGCGAGACGCCAGTGGGCAACGACAGGGAATCGACCAGCCCGACCGGGGCGCGGTCGCCGAAAGCGCGCTCGAACGTGGCGCTCTCCCCGGGCTGCTGCTGGTCGTGGTTGCCCCGGCAGACGATCCATGGCGCGTTGAGCCCCTCCAGCGCGGCGTGGGCCGTCGCAAGCTCCTCGTCGGTCGCGAGGTCCGACAGGTCGCCGGTCACGAGCACGAAGTCCAGCGTTGCCGCGTTTACGGCCGCCACCGCGCTGGCGGCCGTCTCTTCCGGCCGGTCGGTCAGGAAGCGGTTGTGCCAGCGGTTCGCCGTCGTCGAGCCAATATGCAGATCGGTCAGCACCGCGAACCGCGTTTCCGGCAAGCTCATCACGCGTCTCCCTTTCCGCGTCCCGCACCCCGCGATCCGACCCCACTATAATTCACCACATCGACAATGATATGGAGGCCGACCGTGGCAGAGCGCGCGTTGCTGGAACTGCTGGAGCAGCAGCTCCGGCAGGTTCGAAGCTGGACGTGGAGTTGTGTCGAGGGCAGGCCGGAAGAGTGGATCTATCGCCGCGTCGAGTGGACGGAGAACACGATCGGCTGGCATATGGGCCACCTCTCGTGGGAGCTGGACCTGATGACCGACGTCAGCTTCGCCGTGGACCGGGAGCTGGACGCCGGATGGGACCGCCTCTTCGCCGCGGGCTGCGCGGTCCATGCGCCCGACGAATATCCGCCCGTCGAGCGTCTTGCCGCCGTCTTCGACCGCTCGATGCGGCGCTTCCTGGAACACCTCGGCCAGGTCGAGGAGGACGCGGCGCTCGCGCGACGCCTGCCTTCACACCCGGACAACCACACCCCGGGCTG
>DATKCN010000052.1:0-2460 GCA_035513175.1 Thermomicrobiales bacterium | reverse complement strand
CGATCCGACGCGGCGGCGGATGCTCGACCTGCTGGCCGAACGCGGCACGCTGACGGTCGGCCAGCTGGCGGCGGAGTTCCCGGACCTGGTCGCGTCCGGCATTTCCAAGCACCTGATGGTGCTGCGGGCGGCGGGGCTCGTGACCGCAACGCGGCAGGGACGGCAGCAGCTCTACCGTATCGACGCCAACGCGCTGGCGGACACGCTGGTCCCGTGGCTGGCGAAGTACGAGCCGTACTGGTCGGCCGCGCTCGAGCGGCTCCGTGAGCTGGCCGAAGAGCACGAACCGCCTCAGTGAACGGGAGGCGCGGTCAGGACCGGTTCGTGACGACCCGTGGCGTCGCCGGTGAAGGATAGCTCCACGGTTTGCGGCAGGCAGGGAGGGCGCAGATGTTCCGTGATCCCCAGGTCAACTACTACGTCCACGACGTCGACGCGGCGGTGCGTTTCTACGCTGAGCTGTTCGGCTTCGAGGAGACGTTCCGCACGCCCGCAACGGGCACTCCATCGCATGTCGAGCTGCGGCTTGGCGGGCTGATTCTCGGGCTGGCGTCGACCGAGTCGGCGCAGAACACGCACGGACTGACGACGGGAGGCGGAAACCCGCGGGCTGAAGTCTGTCTATGGACCGATGATGTGGACCGCGCCTACGCCGAGCTGGTTGCCCGGGGCGTCCCGTCGCTGAGCGCGCCGCACGACTTCCTCGATGGCCGCCTGCGCGCAGCCTGGCTGGCCGATCCCGACGGCAATCCGGTCGAGATCGTCGCCGAACGGCAGGCAGCAACGTCGTCCGGGGAGTGATGCGCCTATGCCGTGAACGCCAACCCGTGGTTGCCCCGGTAGGCGGGCGGCTGTGGCGACTGCCGGCCCTCCAGCAGCGCCGCCTCGGCTGGTAGACCTCAGGACGGGGCCTCGCTGCGGCTCAGCATGACAGGCGATGGCCAATCGAACCGGCAAAATCACTGTGGCGGAGTACTCAAAATAAACACGGGCCCTATCTTCTCAACGTGCCTTGACAGGCATATAACTGATCGAGTATGCTTCGCCCATGCAGTCGACCTTCGCCGTCTTAGCCGAACCGAACCGCCGCCGCATTCTGGACGAGCTGTGCCAGAGTGAACGCAGTGTTGGCGAACTGGTCGAGCGTCTCTCGCTGAGTCAGCCCGCCATTTCCAAGCATCTGCGCGTGCTGCGGGACGCGGACCTGGTGGCCGCGCGGGTCGACAAACAGCATCGCCGCTACCGGCTGCGGCCCGCGCCGCTGGCAGAGGTCGACGCCTGGCTGGCGCCCTACCGCCGCTATTGGGCAGAGCGGCTGGATGCCTTGCAGGCCCATCTCGACCAGGAGCAGATGTGAACCAGCACGCTGACCAGTCGGACCCCTCGCGCTACGGCACGGTGCACAAGCGTGCGGATGGCTACCAACTGCGGTTCGAGCGCCATTTGCTCCACCCGGTGGAGAAGGTCTGGGCCGCGTTGACCGACCCCGCGCAGTTGGCGCAATGGCTGGCGCCGGGCGAGATCGAGCTGACGCAGGGTGGGCGGGTCTATCTCGCCTTCACCGACGGTGACAGCGTCATCGACGGCCGGGTGACCGCGATCGCGCCGCCGCGATTGCTGGAGTTCACCTGGACGGATAAGGGCAACGACCGCGGGTTCGTGCGCTGGGAGCTGACTGCCGAAGACGGCGGCACACGTCTCGTCCTCACCCATACCGTCCCCGAAGCGGCCCGCACGTTTGGTCTCCCGGCGCTGGCGGGTTGGCATTCCCTACTCGACCATTTGGCGGCGCTGCTCGACGGCCAGCCCAAGTTGGAACGCTGGCAAGAACTGCACGACCACTACGCCCGGGCGGCGGCGATGGGTGAAACGTCGCCCCCTTCTCCTCTCCAGCGCCGGGAGTGACCAAGAACCGGAGGCACATCGATGACGGATCAAGCACCGATCGAAACGACGAACCTCGGCTCCGACGAAGACACCGCAATCGCATGGAGCCGACCGCGCGATTTGCTCACAGCCCCGTCACCGCCGGACCACCCGGGCGGCTACTTCCCCACCTACCTGAGCGCCGTCCGGCCGGACGGCCGCCCGCACACCGCCGCCGTCGGCGCCCTGATCCGGCAATCCGGCTGTCCGGTCGAGTGCACCGCCGGTGGCTTCACGGCCCCGTTCGGCCCGCAGGACGGCGGTCCGCCGCCGTGGCAGCTCTACCGCTTCGTCTTTCATACGGCGATCGGCCACGGTTCCGAAGGCGCCACCCGCTGGCGCTTCGCGCGCTAGCCGGTGCCACCGGCCCTATCGCGGGGTGCGCCGGCCCACTCGGGCCGGTCGTCGCTCCCCGCGGGACGCTACGCAAGGAGGCAGTTATGAACGATGAGTCGAAGAACGTGAGGTTGTCGACGGCCGATGGCACCGACGCCCCGGCGCTGCCTGCGGTGGTCGACCGGACCACCTGGCAGG
>DATKCN010000051.1:0-2335 GCA_035513175.1 Thermomicrobiales bacterium | reverse complement strand
ACCGGCTTGTCCTCTGAGCCGCCGCCGGGGCCGGCGATGCCCGTGATCGCGATGGCGACATCGGTGCCGGCCGCGGTACGCGCACCTACCGCCATCTCGCGGGCGCATCGTTCACTCACGGCGCCGTGCATTGCCAGCGTTTCTGCCGTGACCCCGAGGAACTCGCGCTTCGCACTGTTGTGATACGTCACGAACCCCGCGATCAGGAAGTCTGACGCGCCGGGCTCATTGCTCAGGCGCGTGCAGACCAGGCCGCCGGTACAGCTTTCGGCGAGCGCGAGCGTGAGTCCGTCCGCGCGCAGCAGCCTCCCGACGATGACGGCGAGGTCCGTGTCATCGTCGGCATATACATCGCTGGCCAGGCGCTGTCTCAGGCGATTCAGTGCGCGCTCGAACAGCGGGCCTGGATCGGCGACATCGCCCGCACACGTCAGACGCAGATCCACGCTCGCTGCCTGCGGCAGGAACGCGAGCGTCAGCGGTGCCAGCTGCAACGCAATGTCATCGATGCGCTCTGCGAGCAACGCCTCACTGATGCCGGCGGTGCGCAGCAGGCGCGACTCGACGCGTCCCGCGCTGCGCATGCGCCCGCGCAGCAGTGGCACGACATGCGCCTCCATCAGACCGCGCATCTCCGATGGCACGCCCGGCATGAGGATGGTGAGACCGAGCGATTCATCGTCGATCGCGATGCCCGGCGCGGTGCCGGTCGCATTGTGCAGCAGCATTGCGCCGTCCGGCAGCAGTGCCTGCACCAGGTTGATCTCCGGCATCGGGATCCCGCGTTTCGCGTAGCGCTCCCGGAGTTCGTTCAGCCACCCTTCATCGACGTGCTGCGGGCGGCCGTACAGAACCGCGACTGCGTCGCGGGTCAGATCGTCGCGTGTCGGTCCCAGTCCGCCGGTGCACAGCACGACCCGCGAACGGCGAAGTGCGGCATGGAGCCCGTCACGTATCGCTGCCGCATCATCTCCAACCGTCGTCTTGCGTACGATCCGGATTCCTTCGTCGGCCAGACGCTTCGCGATCCACGGGGTGTTCGTGTCGACGGTTTCGCCCAGGAGCAGCTCGTTACCGATAGCCAGGATTTCAACGAATCCGGGAGTGGGAGCGGGAGCGTTGGCGTGACCGGGTGCGAGTCCGGGGGCAGGGGCAGGGGTGGGGGAATTCATGCGCTCCGGCTACAGAGTCGCCATCAGTTTGCGCCACTGCCACAGATAGACGGCCAGGCTGACGACGGTCAGGACCACGGCGATGATCAGGGACGTGATGAACACGAAGCCGTGGAACCAGGTCCAGTACGTCCACGACTGCATGCCGTACCAGCCCTGATTGATGGCGGCGCTGTTGATGGCGAGCCAGGCCAGGGCGGTACCGACGAACAGGTTCTGGAACACTGCCTTCAGCTTGCCACTCTTGCCGGCGGGAATGACGACCCCGCGGCTGGCGGCGACGGAGCGGATGATCGTGATGAGCAGCTCGCGGCCGAAGATGACGATGATGATCCAGAGCGGCATCTCACCGATGGCGACGAGCTGGCCATGAGGGTCGTCGGCGCGGTGGGAGAGGATGTAGAACGGCAGGAACGTCATGACGAGCAGGAGCTTGTCGGCGATGGGATCGACGAGCTTGCCGAAGTCGGAGATCCAGCCGTATTTGCGGGCGAGGTGCCCATCCCAGAGGTCGGAGAAGGCGGCGATCAGGAACAGGATGAATGCGGCGAGTCGTGCCGTGAACGTCGGCACGAAGGCAAGGAATCCCACGACGGGCGCGAGCGCTATGCGCGCGACCGTGATCACATTCGGGATGGCGCTGCGTTCAAACGCCATACGTGGATCAGCTGAGGGATTTCAGGACGAGCTTGCTGACGGTCTTGAGCGTGTCGAAAACGCCCGCACCTTCGACCGCGACCGCCTCGGTCTCGGGCAGGCCCATCGGGTTGAGCTGGCGGCGCAGCTCATCGACCGGTACGGCATTCGGCATATCGCGCTTGTTCCACTGGAGCACAATGGGCAGCTGATACGGGTCGTAGCCGTAGTCGGACAGGTTCTCGTACAGGTTCTCGAGCGCAGCGATGTTGGCGTCCATGCGCTCAGCCTGTGAATCGGCGACGAACACGAGGCCGTCGACGCCCTTGAGAATGAGACGGCGCGACGCGTTGTAGTAGACCTGGCCGGGGACCGTGTAGAGATGGAATCGAGTCTTGAAGCCGCGTATCGCACCGAGGTCGACCGGGAGGAAGTCGAAGAAGAGCGTGCGCTCCTGTTCCGTGGCGAGCGAAATCAGCTTGCCGCGCGTCTCCGGACTGACCTTGTTGTAGACGTACTCGAGATTC
>DATKCN010000050.1:0-13942 GCA_035513175.1 Thermomicrobiales bacterium | reverse complement strand
GCATGAATAACACAACACCGCTGCCGTTCGGCATCTCAATGGGCGTGCGTAACGGGCTGATCGTCTGACCGGCGCTGTGGCCGGCGAAGACCGCTTTCATCATTTCGATCGCGTCGCTCATTGGCGCCAGATCGCGCACCTGCGACGCAGTCAGTGCTCTCATCACCCGTCCGTTCTCGAGTGCGTTCGATGGTTGACTGCGGCGCAGTCTAGCACGCCGCACGCGTCACGATGGATCGTCGCGATTGCCGGAGACTGCCAGACCGGCTAGCGCCGCTGAGGCGGCAGTCAACACGATCTCCCGGGCATGTGAGCGGACGACGAGCTGAAGGCTCTTCGATGACGTCTGCTCGCTGAACGAGCCGCGCGTTGCGATCACGTGGCAAGGGATCGAGATGGTTGTTCCGGCGGTGAGGTTCAACCGGTTTGTCGCGCGACTGGGCATCGACACCGTTGCGGGCTGGTCACCGACCGAGGAGCGATGGCGCAACGCGCTGGCCTGCCGAAGCGAGCAGGCTCACCAATCCAACAGCCATCTCCCCGGATGTGTGCTCGACGGCCGACGGTATCGCGTCCGCGATCAGTTCAGATTAACAGATTGGCGGAACCGCCCACGGCGTGCGCCAGATGTGTGGGCGCATCGTGTCAAGCTGCGGTGTGTTCACCGGTGGAAGTTGCAGCGACGTGCCCAGTATCACGCTGCCCTCGTCTACAAGTTCCGCGCGCAGGGAACCGGTGGAGTCGCGGACAACAGCGCCGCCGCGAGGGAAACGTCAATCAGACGGGCGAAATCAGCGACGCCAGCCTTGTCGTGCTTCTGCGGCTGCGTGGGCGAGCCCATCGCCAAGGCCGATCCTTGCTCCCTCGCGGGCATAGGCGTGCGCGCGAGCGCGCGCACGTCAGCACGCGTCATCCATCGGGTATCCTAGGGTTCGGTCGTCCGATCGTCGCGTAGCAGGCGCAATGCTTGAGAAGGCTCCTCTGGAGGCGCTTAATTCACGTGTCAGCGCGAGGAAAACACGGATCTGAAGGCGACTTCGTGACAGACACGACCGTCGAATCGCGTCTTGACGCGGCCCGAGCCGTGCTGCACGACATATTCGGCTTTGAATCATTTCGTCCGTTACAGGAAGCGGTGATCCGTTGCGTGCTGAGCGGGCGCGACGCGTTCGTTCTCATGCCGACGGGCGGCGGGAAGTCGCTGTGCTTTCAGGCGCCGGCACTCGTGCTTGACGGAATGACGGTCGTCGTTTCACCGTTGATCGCGCTAATGAAGGATCAGGTCGACGCCCTCACAACTCTGGGCGTGGCCGCCACGTACATCAATAGTTCACTCGCCGCGGCGGATATCCAGCGAAGACAACAGGCAGTCGCTCGTGGGGAAATCAAGCTGCTGTATGTCGCTCCAGAGCGCTTCGCGGCGCCGCGCTTCGGCCAGCTCTTGAAGCACACCGGCGTGTCAATGTTCGCGATCGACGAGGCGCATTGCATCTCCGAATGGGGTCACGACTTCCGGCCCGAGTATCGGGAGCTTCGACACCTTCGCGCCGAGTTTCCAGGAACGACGATCTCCGCGTTCACCGCGACCGCGACGGAACGCGTTCAGATTGACATCCGCCAGCAGCTCGGTCTGCTCGACGCAACGACATTTCAAGCCAGCTTCAACCGGCCGAATCTGTTCTACGAGGTTCGACCTAAGAAGCGCGCGTTCGACCAGATACTGGAATACGTGGATGCGCACAAAGATTCGTCCGGAATAATCTACTGTGGTTCTCGCGCGTCCACGGATGACATCGCGGCAAGGCTGCGCGCGGAGGGTTATCACGCGGCTTCTTATCACGCTGGGCTTGAGGGTGATGAACGCTGGCGGGTTCAGGAGGCTTTTGTTCGAGACGACGTCCGCATCATTGTCGCAACGATCGCATTTGGCATGGGGATCGACAAACCGGACGTGCGTTTCGTCATCCACCATGACCTCCCGAAGAACCTCGAGGGGTATTATCAGGAAAGTGGCCGCGCGGGACGTGATGGAGATCCTGCCGACTGTATCCTCTTCTACTCATACGCCGACGTGGCGAGACAGCAATATTTCATCGATCAGAAACCGACGCCTGAGCTGCGGGCAGCATCCCAGCAACAGATGCGTGACATGTCCGGCTGGGCGGAGGAGCGCGCGTGCCGTCGCGTTGCACTGCTGTCATATCTCGGCGAAGAATTCAGCGGTCAGGACCCGCCGTGCTGTGACAACTGCCGGAGCCCCGCCGAGCTCTTCGACTTCACGATCCAAGCTCAAAAATTCCTGTCGTGCGTCAAGCGCACCGGTGAACGCTTCGGCAGCGCCTACGTAATCGACGTGTTGCTCGGCTCACAGTCCGAGCGCATCGTGCGCATCGGCCACAACCGTCTGTCCACGTACGGCATTGGGCGAGATCATCCCAAACATGTCTGGCAATACCTTGCGCGTGAGCTGATAAAGCGGGGTTATGCGATCCAGGACGCCGAACGATTCAACGTCGTCCGGATCACCGAGCTCGGGAACGCGGTGCTGTTCAACGGAGCACGAGTTGTGCTTGCCAGCGCTCCTGAACCGTCCGGCAGGCGGGGCTCCAGACGCGTCGATCAAGTTGATGCTGAGTATCCGGAACTGTTCGAGATTCTGCGTCAAACGCGCAAGCGGCTGGCGGATGAGCGCGGCGTGCCACCGTATGTGATTTTTCCCGACTCAACGCTGAGAATAATGGCCTCGACGTTGCCCTATGATGTCAGGTCGCTGCGTGCGATCAGCGGCGTGGGGGAGCGCAGGGTTGAGGACTTCGGCGGAGAGTTTCTCCGTGAGGTGCGACGCTACGTCGAGTCAACCGGCGCGACGCCTGTCGAGCGACAGTTGGCTAGTCGCCCGGCGGCGAGACAGCGCCCGGCGGGTCTCGGCGCGACTATCCGCCACACGATTGCGCTGTTTCGGGATGGGCTCTCGATCGAGGACATCGCCGCAGAACGCAATCTGAGCCCGACCACCGTGGACGAGCATCTTGCACAGGCGATTTCTTACGGCGAACCAATCGACGTAAACCGGCTGGTGCCGCCAGACCGCTACGCGCGGATCGTCGCGGCGATTTCCGCCTGTGGCGACGAGTCGTTGCGCTCCATCATGGATGAACTAGGGGCGGGATTCAACTATTCGGAGTTGAAGTTCGTGCGGGCCGCAGAGCGAATCGCGCGCGCAGGAATAGCGCACGACGCACGCGGCATGTGAATCAGGCTCCCCGACATGGACTCGAACCATGAACCTTACGGTTAACAGCCGTCTGCTCTACCATTGAGCTATCGGGGATCGTTCACCCTGACCGAGCGTCCACAAGTGTAGCATCACGCATGTCGGCTAGCCAAGGATACTTCGATTGTGAATCATGCTACAATCGATGGTCAGGTGTTGGATGTCCGGCGCCTCAACCCTTGCGACACATCAATCATGTAACTCGCGCCAGAGAGGGTCACCTGCGGTGATGGCTTCGGACGAGAGGCTGTCCGATCAGGCATTCGCGATCGGTGTCGAAATCGGCGGCCGTGGTCAACGTGTTGTGATCGCGACGCGCGACGGACACATCATTGAGTCGGTGGCAGCCATCGGGCACCAGAGCACAGCGTCAGGAACCGTGGAGACGGTGTGCGACCTGGTCGAGCAGGTCATCTCAAAGCGACATATCCCATGGAAACTAATCATCGGGATCGGCATCGCCTTCGGAGGACCCGTCGACTCGCACCGCGGAGTAACGATTCGATCGCATCGGATGCCGGGCTTCGAGCAGCTTCCGCTCGTTGGCGTGTTTGAGGATCGTTTCGGCGCGAGAACCGTGCTCGAAAACGACGCTCGGGCCGCAGCTCTCGGCGAGTTCACGTCGGGGGCCGGTCGGGGTGCGCGGGACATGGTCTATTTCCATTTAGGAGTCGGAGTGGGAGGAGGCATCGTCCTTGGTGGCGTGCTGCAACACGGCGCGTCGATGACCTCGGGCGAGATTGGGCACATGGTCGTCTCGGCAGATGGGCATGACGGGCCCCGGTGCTCGTGCGGAAAGCCCGGCCATCTCGAGGCGTATGCGTCGGAGTCCGCGATTATCGCGCGCATGCGCGACCGGCTGGCTATAGCCGCGCCGGAGGCAACCGCGCGGTGGCTTGCGAGCCCCGGGGTGTCGGTTGCCCGCATTTTCGAGACGGCAAGCGAGGATGAGGACGCTCGAGCCGTCGTTAACGAGACGATTCAAGTCATAGGACTTGCGGCAGCGAATCTTGTAACCGCGCTGAATCCCGACGCCGTTGTTGTCGGCGGGTCGGTCGCTGAAGCCGGAACAGCACTCACCTCAGGCATTCGCGCCAAGATTCGCCAATACGCCTTTGACGCTGCCGCTCGCCGAGTCACCGTCGCGTCAGCCCAGCTTGGAGCCGACGCGCCGCTCATTGGGGCGGTGGTTCTTGCGCGGTCGCCGGACCGATAGGTTCCTTCGTTGACACCGGCGTTGTACAATTCGAGACTGCATAGAGAGGATCGATCATGACAACGATCACGCTATCCGAATCCGACCTGATGTTTCTGCTGACAGTGATTCGGTCGAGCGATCGGCCTATGACGACGAGCGAACTGGTCGACGCATTGAAGCGCCGGTCTAGCTAGCACGATGCAGACAGCGGCATATCGATAAAGCCGGCCAGCGCATGCTGCATCCGTAATGACCTCTGTGCGCAGAACACACACGATGACCGCGAGCCGTGACTGAACGCAGGCACGGCGAACTCGAAAGCAGGGATAGCTGCCGATGCAGGCACAGGACACCAAAGTCGAACCCACGTTTGGCGGAACCAAAGCGCAGAAGAGCCTCGCGAAGTCTCTGTTTGCGGTATTCAACACCCGTGGCCGTTTCTACGGCGACACGTCGCCAATCTCACTGTCGCTCAACCAGATTGTCGAGTACAAGAACGCGACCGAGCCACGCGACAAGGACTGGACGAAGCAGGTCAGCGACGCGCTCAACGCGAGCCCGGAAGTGTTCGTTCGATCCGAAGTCGACGGTGTAGTGGAGTTCACGACCACCCGCAGAGGGGTTCCGCCGGGGGTAGCCGCCGGATACGGACCTCCGCCGCAGATGCTCGAGCGCCGGTTCGAAACGCCGGAGCCGAAGCGGGCTATCCCGCCGACGCGCCGCGGGACACGGCTGACTTCGTTCATTCTTCCTCCGGACGACCGGGAGGACGACGCGCCATTCGAGTGGCAGGATGTCACTCCACAGGAAGTGCGCGACGCTCAGTCCGCTGTCTTGCCGTCGACGCCCACATTTGACGTCGACGACGACTTCGGCGATGAGATAGATGTCGCGATTGACGAGACGCCGAGCAGCGTGGTAGCCGCCGACGTCGGCTCCGCGACGAACGACGAGCTGTCCCAGGCGATTCGATTGAGCCTTTCCCGGGAGATAAGCATCGCTCAGTGGGGCGACTTGTGGATGAACGAGGACAAAGTACAACGCTTCTCCCGGGGCGATTTGCGCCGTATCGAGGACCTGCTGCGCGATCAGAACCTTTTCGCTGTTGATGAAGAGATCGTGACCGACATCCTGGGGCTGCGGCCGCAAACCCCGGAGTTCGATGCTGCCCGCTTTGCGATCAACTACCGACTGTCACGCGAGACCCGTGAGTTCGAGTACGTTGGCACGGACGCGTTGGGCGTGTGGACCCTGGCGAACCAGCCGGCGATCGGCACGACCAAGCGCAAGTCCAGCGAGATCGGCCAGGATTACCGCTTCCTGCTTGACTATCGAACACCGGAGGAAGGCATTGAAGAAGGACTGATTGAGCACGTCCTCAGCTTTTACGAATACAACCACGGCGTGCTGCCACTCGACGCCAACCTTGCGACGATCATGCCGGCTCCCGGCTTTGCCGATCAGCGCGCGGCGCGTCTGACGTTCGAGTCTCCGCAGACAACCGAGACCGTGACTGCTGAGCTGCGATTCCCTACCAGCAATCGGGGTGGCTTCATCGCCGGACTCGAGGACTTCTTCTCCGAGAACCTCGTGCCTGGCGCCGTCGTCACGATCGAGCGCACGGACAATCCCACTCACTTCCTGCTTGAGTATTTCCGGGTCTCAGGTGAGGATCGCAAGTTGCTGCATCTCGACGACCGGAAGGGTAAGTACACGTTCCGCTCAACGACCTATTACTGCGCAACACAGGACGACTTCGTCATCCACGAAGGACGGTTCCCGAAACTCGCCGACGCGAAGCCCATGGACGATCGAATGCGACGACGTCCCGAGCAAGTGCTCGCGATCACGTTCGAGCGGGTCGGCGAGAACATCAGCTCGAAGGACGCCCCGCGGTACTCGGCGTCGATCGGCGACCTTCTCGTCGCCGCGAATGTCGAGCGGCCGTTGTCGATTGAGCTATTGCGTGACATCCTGACGAGCGGAACCTATCAGGAGTTCAGCGCCGACGATGGCAACGAGGATGTCTTTGTATACACCCCATGAGCACGCGCCCGGCACGTCCGGAGCCGTGGAGGCGTTCCTGAAGGAGCTGAAACGGTCGGATAGCGAGGTCATTCTGCTCGAATTGCTGTCGGACCTCGACCGCGATGGCGCGCGGCGCCTGCGTGATGAATGGCAAAGCGTCCCTGCGGCCACTCGGACATCGATGGTCAGGAGCATGGTCGAGGACGCGGAACGCGATGTCGCACAGGTTTATGGACGTGTTATGCACATCGCCCTGGACGACCCGGAACCCGAGACACGGCTCGCGGCGCTTCGCGGGTTGTGGGAACATGACGCGCCAGGTCTGCTCGGCGAGCTGCTGAACCTGGCATCCGTTGAGAAGGACTCGCGCGTCAGAGAGGCTCTGGCCGAGGCGCTTGCGCCGTACGCCGAGCGCGTGGGGGCCGACGAGCTTGAGACGCACGAAGCCGCCCGTCTGCGCGTAACGCTCCTCGACATGTGTCAGAGTGACAGCGCACGCGCGGTTCGACGCCGAGCGCTGGAGACATTGGGATACTTCCCCGATGATGAGGCGATTGCCGAGGCGATCCAGGACGCGTTTGATTCGGGCATCTTCGAGATGCAGGTTAGCGCGCTTCGCGCCATGGGCTGTCAGTCCGACACGCGCTGGCTGCCGGCTTGCTATGGGGAGCTGAATAGTGACGAAGTCGAGATCCGTCACGAGGCAGTAACGGCGATCGGGAAGATCATGGACGTGCGGTCATCGACACGAGTTGTGGACATGCTTGCGGATGAGGACGCAGACGTGCGCGTGGCCGCCATACTGGCGCTCGGCGCTATCAGCGGTCCTATCGCGATCAATACCCTGCGGCGGATCATCCGCGACGAGGATGACATGGTGCTTGTCGAGGCCGCGGACGATGCGCTGAGCGAGGCTCAGCTCGTCGTGCTCCCACTCCAACCACCGGACTGATCTGACCGCGCATAACCTCGCAAAACGCGTCGGCTTGTCGAGTGCGCGGGAGGAGTTCCATGCGCGCGCCAATCGCCTCGACCATCGACCAATGCGAATAGACGAGATCGTGGCGGCCTCCGGCGGAACATTGCTCCGGGGCGACGCGACTCGGCGCGTGCGCTCCGTCGTGTTCGACAGCCGGGCGGTGACGGGCGACTCGCTATTCGTCGCACTGCGCGGAGGGCACGCCGACGGTCATCAATTCCTGCAACATGCCCGGCAACGCGGCGCGACCGCCGCGCTGGTGGAGCCGGGGACGCCGGTGGAGCTGACGGACGGCATCCAGGCTCTGATCGAGGCGCCGGACACGCGAGCTGCTCTCGCCCCGGTCGCGGCGGCGTTTTATCGCAATCCTTCGGCATCGCTGTGCGTCATCGGGATTACCGGCACGGACGGCAAGACTACGACCAGCTATTTCGTGGACGCCGTGTGCCGGGCGGCCGGCATGACCACCGGCATGATCGGCACCGTAGGAGTGCGCGTTGGCGACGAGTCCGATCAGCACTCGTCGCGACAAACCACCCCTGAATCGGCCGAGATTCAACGGCTTCTGGCTCGAATGCGTGACCGCGAAGTAGGAACCGCGATCATCGAGTCCACGTCGCATGGGCTCGCCATGCACCGGCTCGACAATTGCGAATTCGACGTCGGCGTCGTCACCAACGTAACCCACGAGCACCTCGACTTTCACGGAACGGAGGCGGAGTACCGCGCCGCAAAGTCCAGATTACTATCGTTTGTGGCACAGGCCCGGGAGCGCGGAAAGCGAGGCATTGTCGTTATCAACGAGAACGACGCAGGCGCGCGCGCGATTGCGCCGGCTGCCGCGGGCTGCGAGGTCGTGCGATTCTCGTCTCGAGGAATGACGGGCGCAGCCGTTGGCGCCGCCAACCACAGACTGGCCGTGGACGGATCGAGCTTCGAGCTACGCGTTGGCGGGGACATGAGGCGTGTCGGCATTCATCTTCCGGGCGGTCACAACATTGAGAACGCGCTGGCCGCGGCGGCAACATGCCACGCGCTGGGCATTGCCATCGACACAATCGCGGCGGGTCTCGCGTCACTCAGTTCGGTGCCGGGCCGCATGGAGCGGGTCGACGCGGGTCAGCCGTTCACCGTGCTCGTTGACTATGCTCATACGCCCGAGGCGATTCGCGGCATCCTTACTGAGGCGCGACGCGTCGCGCGCGGATCGGTGCTCGTGCTCTTCGGATCGGCGGGCGAGCGAGACATCGCGAAGCGGTCGCTCCAGGGGGCAATCGCGACTACACTCGCTGACTACGCGGTGTTCACCAGTGAGGATCCCCGCTTCGAGGACCCGTACGCCGTCATCGATGAGATCGCCCGCGGCGCATCGGAAGCCGGGGGCGAGCGCGGTGTAGACTTCGACTGCATCGAGGACCGGCGCCTCGCGATCGAGCACATACTCGATCGGGCCGGCGCCGGCGATGTCGTCGTGCTCGCGGGCAAGGGCCACGAGCGCAGCATGATCTATCTGGATGAGTTTCGGCCCTGGCATGAGGCCGGCATCGCCCGCAACGTGCTGCGCGCGCTCGGCTACCATCACGATACTGAACGGAGAGGTTCCGACTGATGAGGCGCACAGCCATCCCGTTCGTCGCGCTGATGATCGCAGCCATTGCGATTGCCGCGTGCGGAGAGCCGGACTCCACGTTTTTGACGCCGGACGCAAACACGGGCGCGTCACCGTCTGGCCAGATCCTGTTCGTCGCCGACAACAGCATTCACGTCTGGAATGGCCGAATCAATCGCCTCACGTCTGGCGAGGACGCTCGCTCACCGTCCTGGGCGCCCGCCGGAGACCGATTCGTCTACGTGAGGATGTTCGAGGGTTATTCCGAGCTGATCGTCGCCAACCGCAACGGGGAGCCGCTGCTCCAGGTCACGAACAACAATCCCGGCTACGAGCCCCATACGGAGGAGTACGCGCTCTACGCGGCGTGGGCATTTGACCCCGTCTGGTCGCCGCTTGGAGAGCAGTTGATCTTCGCCAGTGACAAGGGCGGGCTGGACCTGTTCTCTTCGCCGCTGTATCTCTGGTATTCAGAGGACTGGGAAATCCAGCCATATGCGCTGCCCGCCTCGGAAGCGTTAGGGCTGCTGCAAGAGAGTCCGTCGCTGTCCCCTGACGGCGCCGTGGCCGCGTTCGTCACGCGAGAGACGGTCTCTGACACGGTGCGCACGACGGAGATCTGGACCATCGATCTCGATACTGGCGACGCCGAGCAACTGATCGTCCACCCAGACGGAGCGTACTCGCCCGCCTGGTCACCCGACGGCCACGACATTGCCTACGTTCAGCGCGACGGAACCAGCAACGACATCTGGATTCGTCCGGTCGACGGGGGCGCGCCGTACAGGCTGACCGACGTCGGCACGTGTGCATCTCCGGTCTGGTCGCCAGACGGCAACATGATCGCGTTCTTTCAACTGAGGGACGCTGAGTTCGAAGCCGTGTACATCGAATTGTCGCGCGACGCGGACGGACACATAACGGCGACCGAGCCAAGCCGGTTGTTCTCTGCCGATGGGATCGACGCGCAGTCCGGCATGTCCTGGATAGCTGACTGACACGGACGTTCATGCCGCGCGAATCGGCAACGCTCACCGAGCTTGTTGTGCACCCTCAGCCCTGGCGCGATCCGTCCGATCAGGTCCGTGGCAGCTCGGATCGGATGTGCAGCTCTTTCAGCTGTCCGGGGTCAACCGGTCCTGGCGCATCGAACATTACGTCGCGCGCCGTCTGATTCTTGGGGAACGCCATCACCTCGCGCAGTGACGCCTCCCCAGCCAGGATCATGGCAATGCGGTCAATGCCCGGCGCGATGCCCCCGTGGGGCGGAGCCCCGTATTCGAACGCTCGCAGCAAATGACCGAACCGCTCCTGGATCTCCTCTGGCCGGTACCCCATCAGGTCGAAGATTCGTGCTTGCAAGTCCGACTGATGAATTCGGATGGAGCCGCCACCGACCTCGAAGCCGTTCAGCACGATGTCATACGCCTTGGCGCGCACGACGCCGGGGTCTGAATCGAGGAGATGCGCGTCCTCGTCCATCGGCGCGGTAAATGGATGGTGGAGCGCGTCCCAGCGGGCCGCGTCCGTGTCCCAGCCGAACAATGGGAAGTCGATCACCCAGCAGAACGCGGCGATGGATGGGTCGGTCGTTTTGAGCTCGTCCGCGAAACGCTCGCGCAGCCTGCCAAGAACGTTGGCGGCCACGTCCGGGCTGTCGGCCACGAACAGGACGAGGTCGCCTGCCGACGCGCCCACTTCTACGACGATGCTGTCCAGCTCTTCGCGCTTCAGGAACTTCGCGATCGGAGAACGTGCCGTCAGCACGTCGTCGCCCTGCTCGAACGCGATCCAGGCAAGTCCTTTTGCGCCGAACTGCCGCGCAAACTGGGTGAGATCGTCGATCGTCCGACGGCTCACATCGCCCGCGCCAGGCACGCAAATCGCCCGCACGATGCCGCCGCCCGCGATCGCGCGGGAGAACACATCGAACTCGCTTTCGGCGACGATCGCCGACATGTCCGCGATCTCCATGCCGTATCGCAGGTCGGGCTTGTCAGTGCCAAACCGGCGCATCGCCTCCGCGTAAGTGAGACGCGGGAACGGCGTCTGCTGGATCGTCATGCCGCTGAGGGCGACCAGCTCGATAAAGAGCCCTTCAGTGAGCTGCAGAATGTCCTCCATGTCGGCAAAGGACATCTCGAGGTCCAGCTGCGTGAACTCGGGCTGGCGGTCGGCGCGCTGATCCTCGTCGCGGAAGCAGCGAGCGATTTGATAGTAGCGATCCATGCCCGCCACCATCAGGAGTTGCTTGAGCTGTTGCGGCGATTGCGGCAGCGCATAAAACTGACCCGGGTACAGGCGACTGGGCACGAGGTAGTCACGCGCGCCTTCAGGCGTGCTCTTGATCAGAATGGGCGTCTCGATCTCGATGAAGTCGCGAGCATCCAGATACGCGCGAATTGCCCGGACGATGCGATGCCGCAGCACGAGATTGCGCTGCATGCGCGGGCGCCGCAGGTCGAGATAGCGGTGTTCAAGCCGCAACGACTCGTCAACGTCGGAGTCGTCGACGATCTCGAACGGAGGCGTCCTTGCCGGGTTCAGCACGGTCAGCGTGTCGACCGCAAGCTCGATCTCACCCGTCGCCATGCCGGGGTTGACGGCGTTCTCCGGGCGCCGCTGTACCACGCCAGTCACCGCAACTACAAACTCGGAGCGGACCGCCTCAGCGATGCGGTGCGCCTCCGGGGACGACTCTGGGTTGCACACGACCTGGGTGAGCCCATACCGGTCGCGGATGTCGAGGAATATCAGCCCGCCGTGATCGCGCCGGCGATTTACCCAACCCTTAATCGTTCTCGTTTGACGCACGTGGCCCACGTGAAGCTCGCCACAGGTCGTATACGGGCGCAACTGGTGCTGCGTCATCGTTCCCCTCGTCCTCCGCCTCGTATTCCGTTACCGTAAATCGCGTCGCTTAGCCAGCTTCTCTTCATGCTTCACGCGTTGCCATACAGACAGCACGTCGCTAGCCGTAGTCGCCGGCACGTCGCCAAACACGTGCGGGTGACGTCTCACCAGCTTTGCCGCCAGGCCTGCCACGATGTCGTCGAACGTAAAGCGATTTGCTTCCGCGGCAATCTGGGACTGCATCGCGACGTGCAGCAGCACGTCGCCAAGCTCTTCGGCAAGGTTGTCCCAGTCCGCGCTACCGATCGCCGCGACGACCTCGGCAACTTCTTCCTGTAAGTCGTCAAGCAAAGACGCCGGAGTCTGCTCGCGGTCCCAGGGACAGCCATCCGGGCGTCGCAGGCGCGCTACGATCTCCAGCAAGCCGCCGACCGACCAATGGCCGCCATAATCGCCAACGCCGTCCAAAACCAGGACATCCCTCGATTGAATGTGTACGTTCGGGGCTATTGGTGCGTACGTACGTTGCAACCGATCAATAGCAAGTTTCGTCACGTGATGACCGTGCAGGTTCGTTACTAGCGTACGTACGCCGCGATCCAGTGCAGCCATGCCGGCGTCAAATGGACGAGCCTGCTCCGCCTCTGCTAATTCCAGCGCATCGATTACCCGTGTCGACGCTCCGATGCCCGGTAATGACGCGAGGCGTCCCGGTTGGACGTGCACGTCCACCTGACGCGCAATGCTCTCGATTGTGCGGTCACCAACGTAGGCCACGGCGGGCACGAGGTACGTCACGTCGACCGCCTCCGCGAGCAACACGACCTGACTCGCAATTGCATCGGCTATCGTCGCTACGTCTGAACCGTCAAGCAACCGATCAAACGCCTGAGAGAATGTACACCCGGGTGGAGTCACGGCCCGTGCTGTGGCTTCATGCCGAACAATCACGCTCCGACCCTGCAACACCGGGCCCCAGTCATCGGTCGGCGCTCGGCCGGCCAGCCCGACGATGACAATCGAGCCCACTCAGCCACGCTCCGCTGCCGCGCGATCGTCGCCGAGGCTGAGGATCGCCATGAACGCTTCCTGGGGAATTTCGACGTTGCCAACCATCTTCATGCGCGCTTTGCCCTCCTTCTGCTTCTCCAGCAGCTTGCGTTTGCGCGTAATGTCGCCGCCGTAGCATTTCGAGAGCACGTTCTTGCGCATGGCGGCGATGGTCTCTCGCGATATGACGCGGCTGCCGACTGCCGCTTGAATTGGCACCTCGAACATCTGCCGGGGGATGAGCTTGCGAAGCTGCTGCACGAGCGCCCGGCCGCGAAAGTAAGCGTCCTCGCGATGCGTGATCATCGACAGCGCGTCGACCGGCACGCCGTTGACCAGCACGTCGAGCTTGACGAGGTCGGCCGGACGCATCGAATTGAACGCGTAGTCGAGCGACGCGTAGCCCTGCGTCCGTGACTTCAGCTGATCGTAGAAGTCGATAATCAATTCGCCAAGCGGCATGCCAAACTTGATCGAGACGCGCTCTTCATCGAGGTAGTCCATCGATGCGAATTCGCCGTGTCGGTTCGTCACCAGTTCCATCACGACGCCAATGTAGCGGGCCGGCGAAATTACAGTGATATCCATCCACGGCTCGCGTATCTCATCGATCATGCCCGGGTCAGGAAGCTCGGACGGATTGTCGACGAGCACGATCTCTCCGCCCTGCTTGAGAACCTCGTACTCGACGCTGGGAGCGGTCGCCAGCAGGTCGAGGTCGTACTCGCGTTCGAGACGCTCCTGAATGATCTCCATGTGAAGCAGGCCCAGAAACCCACAACGGAAGCCAAAGCCGAGCGCATCGGACGACTCTGGGACGAACACCAGCGACGCGTCATTGAGCTGCAGGCGCTCCAGCGAATCCCGTAACAGCGTGAACTCCTCGCTGTTCACTGGGAAGAAACCGGCAAAGACCATCGGCTTGACGGGTCTGTAGCCGGGAAGAGGGTG
>DATKCN010000049.1:0-14611 GCA_035513175.1 Thermomicrobiales bacterium | reverse complement strand
GGCCCAGTCAGCCACCGCGTCGAGCTGCACACGGTGGATGAATACGTGGCGCGCTATCTCGGCTGGAGCCCGGACGACGAACTGACCAACGCAGACTGGCTATCGTTCCCGGAGCATCGCCTGCGCGCGTTCATCGGCGGCGCGGTGTTCGTCGACCCGATTGGAGAGCTTTCCAACGTGCGGGAGCGGCTCGCGTGGTATCCACACGATCTGTGGCTCTACCTCATGGCCGCCCAGTGGAACCGCGTGGCCGAGGAGGAAGCGTTCATCGCGCGCTGCGGCGACGTGGGCGACGAGCTTGGCTCGCGCCTGATCGCCACTCGCATCTCGCGCGACCTGATGCGGCTGTGCTTCCTGATGGAGCGGGTCTATCCGCCGTACAGCAAGTGGTTCGGAACGGCCTTCCAGCGCCTGCGTTGCGCGCCGTCGCTGCTGCCATCGTTCACCGCCGTGCTTTCCGCTGACGACTGGCAGGTCCGCGAGCGCGCGATGAGCGTCGCGTATCGCCAGCTCGCTGAGATGCACAATGCGCTTGGCCTGACCGAGCCTCTCGACCCGCACGTGTCGCCGTACTTCGACCGCCCGTACCAGGTGGTCCATGCCGACCGCTTCGCAACGGCGCTGCGCGACGGCATCAGCGATGAAACGGTGCGACGGTTGCCACGCGACACCGGCTCGCTCAGCCAGCTCATCGACTCAAGCGACAAGCTGGAGAACGAGGACATAAGACAAAGGCTGTCGGGGCTGTACCGGTCGTACGCGGAGTAACGGGCGCACGACCGGCGACGGTTCGCGGCTAGCCTTCGACGGTCCACTGCGGATTCCAGGTCACTTCCCAGAGGTGTCCATCTGGATCCTGGAAGTAACCCGTGTAGCCGCCCCAGAACGCATTGCTCGCCTCCTGAACAATCGTCGCGCCCGCGCGGCGCGCCTCCTCCATCACCGCGTCAACTTCCGCGCGGGAAGCGACGTTATGGGCGAGCATGAAGTCGGTGGCAGACGGTCTGCTTTGCGGCAGGCCGGTGTCGTGGACGATGCTGGCGCGGGGCCAGAGCGCGAGCTTGAGTCCGGCTTGCAAGTCAAAGAACGCCACCGCGCCATGTTCGAACTCGGCCCCTACGATGCCTGGTGTCGTCAAGCCCAGTCCATCGCGGTAGAAGCGCACTGACCGCTCCAGATCATCGACCCCGAGTGTGATCAGCGTAATCCGTGGCTTCATCGTCCGATCCTGTCGTTACGCCGTTGCTGGCTCCAGCACTTCGAGCGTGAGCCGGTCCGCGTCCAAACGGGCGAGCGCGCCGAGCGGGAGCGTCGCAAGGTGCTTACCGTGTCCGCATGGCAACCCGACCATCACCGGCACACCCAGTGGCTCAAGGTGCTGGCGATACACGTCCTCGGTCGAGAACGTTCCGTACGGGTACGACGGCCGGAACTGACGCGGGCCACAGTCAACATGCTCCCCAACGACGAATCCGGCGACGTTGTCCAGCGTCCCGGCGAGCTTCAGGTGCGTGAGCATGCCGTCGATGCGATACGGCTCCTCGTTGACATCCTCGACGAACACGATGCAGCCGTCCCAATCGACCTCCCAGGGTGTGCCCAGCGATTGCGCCAGCAGCGACAGGCACCCGCCGCGCAACGGGCCTTCCGCCACGCCGGGAGTGACGCTCCATGTGAACGGATCGTCCGGGTCCTTCTCGATGACTCCCAGCGGAGCGGCGTCGCGGGCGGCCCGCAGGAAGTGCCGCAGCGTGTACTGTGACGCGCCACGGCCAATGAGCGACGAAGCGCTGGGTCCGTAAAACGTCACCAGGTCAGCCTGACGTCCGATCGCGAGATGTAGCGCGGTCGTGTCGGAGTAGCCGATGAACAGTTTCGGATTCGCGCGCACCACTTCAAAGTCGACGTGCGGGACGGTGCGCCAGCCGCCGAACCCGCCGCGCATCGTGACGACGGCGTCGACGCCACCGTCGGCGAACGCGGCGCTGACGTCATGCCCGCGCGCCTCGTCGGAACCAGCCAGGTAGCCATAGCGGTCGCTGGCATGCGCGAACACCTTGATCTCGAATTCGTGCTCGTGCGCCCAGCGCCGAAACCGCTCCAGGTCGCTGTCACGCGTTGACGGGCTGGATGGCGACACGACGCCGAGCGTGTCACCTGGTGAGAGCTTGTTGGGTCGCCGCGGCGCCACGCAACCTGCCTTCAATCGAGCGTGCGGTGTGTCACTCACGCATTGTAGAGCGTCGACGGCGCACACGCGGACAGGCGGCACTCTGTCGAGCGCCGCCTGCCGCTGAGATGGGGGTGGTGTCCTGGCTTCTGCCGGTGGCGGTGGTAATCGGGATGATGTGGAGTCCCGCAGGTGATCCGCGCTGCTCCAGTGAACCTATAGTGACACGCCGCGCGGGCACACATGTTAAGCCCACGTTGGATTTTCTGGCGATCCCGTGACCGCGCATGGAAAGGTCGATGTGCAAGTAACCGAAGACCGCCGAGCGAAGACGACGATGCGATTCAGAGCTGTGACAGTCTGGCAAACCTTGACCCGAGCGACAGAGTGT
Source organism: Thermomicrobiales bacterium (assembly GCA_035513175.1). Classification (GTDB taxonomy): domain Bacteria; phylum Chloroflexota; class Chloroflexia; order Thermomicrobiales; family CFX8; genus DATKCN01. The sequence goes on along the minus strand of DATKCN010000049.1, from coordinate 12,050 downwards.
ATGTACGCTATGTACGTACACTATGGTCCCGGTCTATATGGAGGAAACCTCATGACCTTTGAACGACGGCAAACGTCACGCTGCCTGGCGATCGCCCTGGCGCTTGCGCTGGCAATGATTGTGACGCTGCTGCAGCCCATGCGCGCCAGCGCCGACGACACCTATATCGTTGAGTATGGCGACACGCTCAGCCACATCGCTGACGCGTACGGAACGACGGTCGAGGCGCTCGTAGCGGCTAACGGCATCAACAATCCCGACCTGATCGTCACCGGCCAGGTCCTGACGATTTCGGTTGGACGCCCATCGTTCGGCGGGCCATCAGCCCAACAGGCCGCGACGACCGATGCGGGGGCGTGGGCGTACGTGGCGTCGTCATCTGTCGACCCGGACGCATACCCGCCGTACTGAGATCGTTGGCTGGTTCACGAGCTGTTGATCGACGCCGCGCACCGCTACGGCTGGAACCCGAACCTGATCATGGCGATGGCATGGCAGGAGAGCTACTGGCGCCAGGACGAAGTGTCCTGGACGGGCGCCATCGGGGTCATGCAGATCATGCCTGAGACGGCGCAAGGCATGGTCGACTGGTACTTCGGTCATGATATGAACATCTGGTACAGCGCTTACGACAACATCGAGATGGGCGTGGCCTTCCTCACCGTGCTCTATGAGGAGACTGGCAGCGTCGAACTGGCGCTCGCGAGCTACTACCAGGGCTGGAGCAGCGTCCAACACGATGGCTTCTTCCCTGACACGCGCGAGTATGTCGATCGCATCATGATGTTCCGCGACGAGTTCCAGGCTGGTAATCTACCGTAGCTTCGCCAGCACCATCTGACACGGCAACCCAGCCGACCCGTCGGCGGGTCGCCGCGTCCGATTCGGACGGATCGGGAACGGTGGGAGGGATCGATCATGGGTCGCATCGGTTGGATCGAGTTCGCGGAGGCCCAGGGCCGGATTCGGGAGCTGTACATCCAGGAGGCGGCTGGCCGGCCGGATGTGGCCGGGATCGTCAAGTCGTTCAGCCAGAGGGTCGAAGCGCTGGAAGGCATGATGCAGCTTTCCATCGTGCACTTTGGTCCTGAAGGCGCTATCGGACGCGCGCGCCGCGAGATGATCGCCACCTACGTCTCGGCACTGAACGGCTGCTATTACTGAGCGGTGCTCCACGGAGTGTTCCTGCGGTCGCAGGACGTCAGCGCGTACAAGCAGGTTGCACGATCACTCGCCAACGGCGAGATCGATGCGTCGGGCATCACGGCTCAGGACCAGGCGATGCTGGAATACGCGCGCAAGCTCACGCAAACGCCCGCCGCGATGACTGACTCCGACACCGTCGCCCTGCGCGACGCGGGCTTCAATGACGAGCAGGTCTGGGAGGTCACCTTCACGATCTCCGTCTTCGCCATGTTCAACCGCATGGCCGACGCGTTCGGCCTGCAACCCCCGGAGGAAACAGTCCGCGCACTGAACAGGGTTTGAGGGCGCGCGGACCGGCCCGTTCGATCAGCGTCCGAACCACTCATTCGCGACGCGCACGTAGGCCTCGGCGATGGCGCGATGCGTGGCGTCGTCGTCGATCAGCTCCCGCTCGACCTCGTTGGTCATGTAGAGCGGCTCAGTCAGCACGACCGGGATGCCCGAATAGCGGTTCTCGATCCACTCGTTCTCAGTCGAATAGACGTTGCCAAGGCTGGGGAAGTGCCGGCCGCCGCGCGCGACGCCCAGATCCTCCGCGACCCGCATCGACGGCGGCTCGTATGAGATGGAACGCAGAGCCGCTGCCAGCTCGTCACGCATGATGTAGGCGAGCTCCAGGTTCTGCGGGCCGCCCATCTCGCAGTAGTAGATCTCGATACCGGCGACATCCGGATTCGGGTGCCCATTGAAGTGCAGGACGATCACCATGTCGGGGTTGAATTGCAGAGCCCGGCTGGCATGGGCGTACGCGCGGCCGTACCCAGGATGCATGTCGGCGGCGTTCGGCGGCAGGAGACTGAGATCGTCGACGAAGGATGTCTCATTGTCGGTGCGCGTCAGAAAGACTTGATAGCCCGCGGCTTCCAGCGCCTCCTTGGCAATGTATGCCGCATGCAGGACAACCTGGTATTCGATCCCGAGCGCGCCGGGAGACGTGCGGTCGTGCCCCGGATCGAGCACGATGACCGGACCCGACGCCAGCGGCACGTCAGGGGTCGACGTGTCAGCCCCTGCCGCGACCGATGGCGTCGGCGACGGCTCCGCTGGCAGGCGCTCGGTCGGTGAGACGAGATTGGGATCCGGCGTCGCCGCGGCGGTCGCCACAAAGGCCGATGTGGCGGTCGACGCGGCGATCGTCGGAGTCCGTGGGGCCGTCACGGCGGAAGGCGTTGTCGCGGTGGCCTCGGCAATTCCTGGCGCGTTCGCCCTCGTCGGCGCGACTACATCCACCTCGTCGCTTCCTGACGCGGACCCGCATGCTATCAGCAACACGCACGCGCAGATCGCTTGCGCGACGATGAAGCATACGCGGAGCCGGAGACGCTTCATGTCCGCGCTGGGCGCCGCAACGAGTGGCCGCCAGTCACTCAATCGTCCCGTCTGAGCGCCTTGGGCGGACCGATGATCTCCGAGAGAATGATCGCCCGGCGCAGCGCGGCTCGTGAGGAGAGCAGCTGTTTGAGTGGAATCTCGGCCACCACTGCGGCGGCCCTCGCCTGTGGCCGAGGGCGGCGACGACGAGGACTCTCCTCGCGACGCTCGGCCACGTTCTCGGGCGCGATCGATTCGATCACCTGCCGCGGCGGGTTGCGGCGCGAGCGCGCCACGTCGGCAAGTGGGTTGCTGGCAAGCTGTCTGTCCATGACTGTGTCAGCCTTCCGTCGCGCGTTGCGAGCTAATCCGTCGGAGGCGTTGACTCATCATCAGCCAGCGAGTTGCGCATGCGAGTGTCTGCCTGCACGTTCTGCATGCGATAGAAGTCAAGAATGCCGAGATTGCCGTTGCGGAAGGCTTCCGCGATCGCCAGCGGCACCTGCGCTTCTGCCTCGACCACGCGCGCCCGCATCTCCTGCTCGAGGGCGACGGCCATGGCGCGGCGCTCCTCTGCTTTCGCCTGCGCGATCTTCTTGTCTGCCTCGGCCTGGTCGGTCTGCAGCTCCGCGCCGATGTTCCGGCCGACATCGACGTCGGCGATGTCGATCGAGAGAATCTCGAACGCCGTTCCGGCGTCGAGCCCGCGGGACAGCACGAGCTTCGAGATGGCGTCCGGATTTTCCAGCACCGCTTTATGATCGACCGCGGAACCAATGGAGGAGACCGTGCCCTCGCCAACGCGGGCGATGATCGTCTCTTCCCCGGCGCCGCCGACGAGCCGGTCGATATTGGCCCGCACCGTCACCCGCGCCACGGCGATCACCTGGATGCCGTTGCGGGCGACTGCCGCGACACGTGGCGTCTGGATGACCTTCGGATTGACGCTCACCTGGACGGCTTCGAGCACGTCGCGACCGGCGAGGTCAATCGCCGTCGCGCGCTTCCAGGGCAGCTCGATGTTCGCGCGGTCTGCCGAGATCAACGCCGTAACGACGCGTCCAACGTTTCCGCCGGCCAGGTAATGCGCTTCCATCTGTCCCACGTCAAGGTCGAGCCCGGCCTTGGTCGCGCTGATGAGCGGCCGGACGATGTCACTGGGATTCACTTTGCGCAGGCGCATTCCGATCAGCGTGCCGATCCCGACGCGCACTCCGGAGAAGATCGCCGTGATCCAGAGCCCAATTGGCACGAAGTACAGGAAGAACGCGATGAAGATGAACAGGGCGAACCCGACGATCGCCAGGGTTAAGAGTGTGCCGTCCAAGATTTCCCCCTTGTAAGCTGATGCGGCTGCGGTTTCGCGCCGCGCGTGTGCGCCTCGTACATCGAGCGCGGACCTACTGCTCTGCCAGCCGCACGACCCGCCGATACCCCTCGTCGGCGATGACCTCGACCTCCGCCCCGGCGGGAATGTAATCGCCCTGCGTGACGACATCAACCCGCACGCCGCCGATACGGGCGAATCCGCCTGGCCGCAGATCAGCCAGCGCCGTGCCACGCGCGCCAACCAGCGACGGAATCCCATCACGCTCCGCCCCCGCGGGCGCCGCCGGCTCCGGGACCGGGGGACCAATGTCCGGCTGCTCAGCCCGCCACCAGCGCCTCCTGCGGCGCGCCTGCTGCGTGAGCGCCGTGTCCGGAACGCCCACCTGCGATTTCAGGACGAGGCTTCTGAAGCGGGACGCCTGCGGCAACAGCGTGAGCATCACGGCGCCGCCAGCCAGCATGACGACGAACGCGCCCGCGACCGTGAATCCGGCGCGCTGGATATCCTCATCGGTCACGATCTCACCTCCGATCATCGAGATGAACATGCCTCCCAGTATGGACGCGATTCCGAGCACCCCGGCTACCCCGAAGCCCGGTATGATAAACACCTCCACGCCAAGCAGGGCGATGCCCAGAATGACGAGCAATACTCCTTCCCAGCCGGCCAGGCCCGCGAGAAAGTGACCCCAGAAGAAGGTGGCGATCATTCCGATGCCGGTGAGTCCAAGCGGGCCAAACCCGGCCGTGAACAGGTCCAGCAGGATCATCAGCGAGCCTAACGAGATCAGCAGCGACGCGATGAGCGGATTGGTGAGGAGGCGAACCAGACGCTCCGCCCATTCGATGCTGGTCTCGACCACGACGGCGTCGCCAAGCCCTGCCTGCTCCAGCATGTCCGCCCGGTTGGCGACCTGCGCGTCGGCGAAGCCCCATTCGAGGGCCTGCGCCGTCGACAGGGTCAGCAGCTTGCCGGTCTCGATTAACCCCGGAACCGCGATGTCGGGATCGACCATCGCCTCCGCTACCAGCGGGTCTCTGCCGCGCAGCTCGGCAGTCGAGCGAAACACGCTGCGAACGGCCGAGATGACTTTCTCGCTACCCGGCTCGCCAGCGCCGTCGACCGGCGTCGCGGCGCCGTACACCGCGCCGCTGGTCATGTAGACGCGGCTGGTCGCCAGCGCAATGAGAGCGCCAGCCGAAAAGGCTTCCCGATTGATGAAGGCGATGGGCTCCACTGGGGAGTCGAGGATGGCGTTGCGCATTTCCAGCGCCGCGTCGAGTCGTCCACCCGGGGTGTTGATCTCAAGGATGACGGCGACCGCGCCGTTCTCGTCGGCTTCCCTGAGCACGCGCTTGAGGTACGCGCCGATGCCGAGCTCGATCTCGCCGTCGATGACGATCACATACACCGCGTGACTGGACGCGGCCGCCTGTTGCTGAGGCAGCGCAAGCAGCGACATGCCGGCCACGATCAGCAGCGCGCCGATCATCCAGCGTGAGAGAAGTGGCATGAGCGCGGTGCGTCCAGTCAGGACGCCCTCAGGAACACCTCATCTGTCTGTCTCCATGCCGCGAAGCGGGACCGGACTAACCGACACCGATCAGTCCACGTATTCCCTGAAGAACTGTAACGTCTTGTTCCAGCTGTCGGCGCTACGCGCGAAGTTCGGGCTGCTGTCATCGAACGTGAGAAAGCCGTGCGGCAGATCGGGATAGATCGAGAAGTCGTGCCGCTTCCCCGCGGCGGCGAGACCCACACGGTAACGTTCGACATTATCCATGCCGACGCCGTGATCCTGATCTCCCCAGAATCCGAGCAACGGGGTCTCGACGGCGTCCGCTTCCTGAATTGGCTCGTGCGGCCTGAGCTCGGACGGGGTCGGATTTGCGGGAAAGCCATAATAGATGACACCCGCCGCGAGCTGCGGCTCGCGCGACGCCAGCAGCATGACGAGCGTGCCGCCCATGCAGAAGCCGACGGCGCCCACCTTGCCACTGCTGTGCTCGCGGAGGACGCTGATGAGATGGCGCAGGTCGTCGATCGACTGCTGATACGAAAACGTGCTGCTTCGGGCAAACGCGGCCTCGCGCGTGCGCTCGGGCAGCGGCCCCTGGCGCACGAAGAGGTCGGGAAGATAGGACGTGTAACCGACGGTGGCATAGCGGCGCGCGAGGTCTCGATAGAAATCCGAGGCGCCGTGGATGTCATGGACGACGATGACGCTACCCTGGCTGTGACGCGTTGGTGCGGCCTCGAACACCGGCATCGACGCGCCCGCGGTGTCGACAGTGAAGCTTCGCTCTCGCACGTCACCGATCGGGGCAACGCCGGTGTCAGCATCAGGATGGCACATCAGCCCGCTCCTCTCGATCTCGTCGTGCTGCTCCGGGCATGTTCCACAACCAGCGTAGCACAATGTTGACCATCCAGATGCCGGGTAAACGAGGACGGCGGCAGGCGGCCGCATCGACGGTCAGCGCCCGTGGGATCGGCGGCCCGAGGCCAGCAGCCGCGCTGCGGCGGCGTCCGCGATGTCGCGCGCGTGCTGGATCACGTCATGCTGGGTGACTGAGAAGCGTGCAGGTGAGGCGTCGACGGCATGACCATAAAGCTCCAGCGCCGCGGCGCAGGTTTCATCGAACGATTCACCGCGGGAGCCCAACGCGCGAGCCTGCGCGGACGCCCATGCGCCGCCCAGCGCCTCACCGACCATGTCCCACAGCCGATTTTCACTGTCATACAGCAGGCGGCAGTTGACGCTCATCACCACGCCAAGCCGCAACGCCAGAATCGATCGCTGGATGCCCGCGGTGGTAGTCCGGCCACGCTCGATCGCGACGACGAGCTTGTGAATCTCCTCGGCATAGCCGGTGATCTGCCCGGCGACCCACGCGTTAAGCGTGTCATCACCGATGACGTCCCAGGTCCAGCGCGTCGCTTCCTGTTGAAGCTCCCGGGCGAAGTTGTCGGGGTCAAGCAGGATAAGCGCCCCGCGCCAGGCGGGCACAGCGGCGCCCGCGCGGCCTGGGTCCCGAAAGCCCGCCCGGTGTGCGGCGGCGAGGCTCCACGACTGGCTGACGAGCAACCCGTCCACCCGTGACAGCTCGTAGTCCGGTCCATCCCCGATGAAATGCAGGTCGAGGTCCGACTCAGGGTGAGCGTCGCCACGGGCGAAGCTGCCGGTCAGGATCGACGCAACCGCCCCACGTTCGTGAGCGACGCCGGCGACGGTCCGCGCGACATCCTGCGCGGCGGCGGTCAGGCGCGGTTGTTCGCGCGAGATCGACACGAGTGCTCCTACATGTACAGGTGACACTTCACGGCAGCATGCGCTCCATGACGTCCAGGTTCGGAACGGTCGCGACCAAGCCTGCCGAGGCCGCGGCAGCGCGAGCAACGGGGTCCATGCTTGCGAACAGCGTCCTCCCCTCTTCGACCCCGGCGAAGGCGGCGGCTCTGGCAAATGGCCACTCCCTCTCGTCGCCGGAGAGCCAGAAGTCGAGCGCGTCGGCATGGTCGATCGGCGCGTCGACCGACTCCCCGGCGCGCAACGCTCCATGGGGAATCGCCTGCGCCGCAGCGAACTCCAGCATCCGCCGCGTTGCGGGCAGGGCGAGGTCGCGGGCGTCGACGAGGAGCAGCTCGAGCAGGCTACATGGTTGCGACATTGATGGATTTTCCAGGCATTACCGGCGCGTCCATGTCATGAGCCTATCGCAAACGCGACGCCGCGGGGAGCGACGCGCGCTGTCCCGCGGGGTCGAGCGATACTCATGTTGCGCGTTGATCCTCGCGCGTCAATCCCAGGCGGCAGGTTCCAAGGAGGTGTACGGCGACACCTGGATCACCGGCTCGCGCCGAGCACGTCGGTCGGCCAGTGGGCGCGCTCCCAGATGCGAGCGAAGCCGACGGCTACGATGACGCAGACGGAAAACGACTGAAACGCCAGGCGCAGCCACCAACGCTCAATGTGGCTCGCGACGACGAAAAGCAGGCCATACAGCATGACGGCGCCCATGGCGTGCCCGCTGGGGAACGACGCCGCCTCGATGTCGGCGACGGTGCGCGTCGCAAGATCGGCGTCCGGGCGCGCGCGACCGACGATGAGCTCGTCAACGATGTTGTCCAGCAGTCCACCGAGTGGCGGCGTGGCCGTGGCCAGTGCGGGCATCCACCAGCGTATGGCGGTAAACGTCAGCAGCGTAACGGCCCAGAAGGTGATGGCCGAGGAGGAGGTCGTCAGCGTCGAAACGGCTGTTACGAGCTGCGCCAAATACGGAGCGTCCAGGCTCTGCACCGAGTTGATCGCGTCCACGTCGAACCGCGTCGTCGGGTGTAGCAACCCATCCAGCGTGAGCAGCAGCGCGACTGTCGCGAATGCGATGCCTGCCGTGCGCATCGCCTCGGGCACGATCGCGTTGGTGATCGTCCTGAGTATGGGCTTGAGCCGCATCCACGTCGGGGCGCACTGGCCGACGGATATTGTCGGCGCCTACCTGTGGGGGACGATATACGTGATTGCACCGATCGTCGTGTGCCAGCGGGTGTAGTCGGCGCTCAACAGCGAAACGACCCGCGCCCCGTAGCGCCCGGCTATTCGATGCCGCTCAGCCAGCTTCCGCGCTTCCAGCCGTTGGCGTCGAGATCCCGGAGGTACGGGACGACAAGGCTCGTCAGCGCGCGCACGATCGCCTCGCCCTCTTCGGGAGTGCCTGCCGCGGCGTTGCCGGAGTAGCCCAGCGGCACAGTTCCGTCGAACGGCCCAATCAGGTCAACCGGGTGATCCATGCGTTGGTTCGGCTGGCGACTCGCGAGATCGAGCCTCGCGGTGTCCGGCGCCGCGTAGAGCACCATCGACATCTCGGATTGCCCGGCGTGGTCCTGATCGATGTCCCAGACCCCGGTCAGCGCGGCGCGCGCCTTCCCTTGCCAGCCAGAGAAGAGCGCGACGCTCATGCCATGCTCCTGAGACAGGATGCGAGCGGCAACCGTCGCAGCTGGCGGGTTGCCGTCATGCGCGGTGACTATCAACAGCTTGCGCAGGTCGTGGTGCAGCAACGACTCACCGATATCGCGCACGACGAGCGCCAGCGTGTCCGGCCTCAGGGACATGGTCCACCTCCAGGGCAGGTGATGGTGGCTCACGCCGTAATCGAGCGCGGGCAGCAGGAGCGTTCCACCCAGCTCGCGCGCAAACGACTCGGCCAGCGTCTCGGCCGTGACCGTGTCGGTTCCATACGGAAACGCCGGTCCGTGGTATTCCGTGGCGCCGATGGGCAGGATCACCTTGTCGAAACGGCCGTCCGCCACCGCCTGACCGGTCAGGCGGGCAAGGCGAACTTCGGGAGTATCTGGTCTCCGTGGAGGCATGGCTCCGACCCCTTTCCGCACGCTACTGCTGTCTTACGAGTCCTGGACAGCTACGAGGCGCTCGACTCCCATCGAAAAAAGCGAACAGCGAGCAGAAAGCCGACCACGCCGGTGGCCAGCATCACGAGGATGTTAAGCCATTGTTCGGGCAGCGTCCCGTCGCGCACCATGAGGTTCCGCAAACCGTCGACGAGGTAGCGCAGCGGCATGATCCGCATGATCGGCTGGAGCCAGCCCGGCGCCGCGTCGATCGGGAAGAAGACCCCACTCAGAAACAGCATTGGGAAGGAGATCCCGTTCGCCAGCGAATCCGCCGTCTCCTGATTGCGAGCGAACGCGGAGATGACAAATCCCAGCGACAAGAAGCCGAGCGATCCGATAATGACCATGACGAGCACGTTCAGCAGATTCCCGCGCACCGTTAACCCCACTGCCAGGATGCCAACCGACACCAGGACGACGGCCTGCGCGACGCTGATGACGAGCTGGCTCAGGATGCGGGCGGTGATGAACGACGACAGCGGAAACGGGGTCGCACGGATGCGCCGCAGGATGCCCTTCTCGCGGTAGGTCACGAACGCCGACGCCAGGCCTATCATGCCGGAGTTCATCAGCGACATGGCCAGGATGCCGGGCACCAGGAAGTCGATGTATTCGATGCCGGTCGCCTGGATCGCCTGAACGTCGATGTCGATCGGCCCCCCGTCCTCCGAGAACGCGACGTTCGCTTCCAGCAAATACTGACGCACGGCGCTGAGCGCGATCTGACCAAATTGCGGATCGCTTTCGTCCCAGTACACGCTGGCGCGCACGCGCTCGTCCGACAGCGCGTCGAACACGACAACGACGTTGCGGTCTCCATCCTGCAACGCCCGCAGCTCGTCGTGCGCCGATCCGATCGTCGCGTCGAAGCCCTCGGCAGCCTGCATGTCGGCCACGATCGAACCCGCGATGTCGGACGCGTCGTGGCCCGCGACGCCGACGCGTAGCGAAATGTCGCCACCCCGAAACAGAAACCCGAACAGCAGGATGAAGATGAGCGGAAACGCGAGGTTCCAGAACAGCGCCGTGCGGTTGCGAAAGCTCATCTTGAGGTTGGCGCGCAGCATGTAGCCCAGCGGCTTCACTCCCGCAGGCTCCGTCCCGTGAACGCCAGGAAGACATCTTCCAGGGTCGCGCGCTCCGACGCGAGGTTCTCCAGGCGCATGCGCCGCTCCTCCGCAAACAGCAACAGCGCCATCAATGTGGCAGGCACGTCCTCGGTGTGCACCGTAAGCTGGCCACCGATGAACTCCGCGCCCAGCGCGCCAGGCAACGCCGCGATGAGTGACGCGTCGACATCACCGTCGATGCGGGCACGAATCGTGGCGCTTTCGCCCAGCGACTGGATGAGCGAGCGGGGCGTGTCGACGGCGATGATGCGGCCGCGATCCATGACGGCCACGCGGTCGCAGAGCGCCTCGGCTTCCTCCATGTAATGGGTCGTCATCACGACCGTCTTGCCCGCGTCTCGCAACTCACGGATCAGATCCCACAGGTTGCGACGCGCCTGCGGGTCGAGTCCGGTAGTCGGCTCGTCGAGGAACAGCACCTCCGGATCGTTCACGATGGAGAGCGCGATCGACAGGCGCTGGCGTTGGCCGCCGGAGAGCTGGTTGACGTGCGACCCGCTCTTCTCTTCCAAGGCGACCATCGACACCAGCTCGTCGACGCGGCGTCGGCTGGTGTCGCCGCCGCAAAGCGCCGCGAAAAGTTCGATCAGCTCCCACGCGGTCAGGTAATCGAACAGCGCCGTCGTCTGCAATTGCACGCCGATGACCCGCTTGACGGCGGTCGGGTTGGCCACGACGTCGATTCCGGCCACCCGGATCGTGCCCGAGTCCGGGCGTCGCAGCCCTTCGACCATCTCAAGCGTGGTTGTCTTGCCCGCTCCATTGGGACCGAGGATGCCAAAGATCTCGTTTCGAATAACCGTCAGGTCGACGCTATCCACCGCGATGAACGAGCCGTAGCGTTTGACAAGGCCTGCGATCTCGATAACCGCGTCCGGTTGGGACGTTATCGTGGAAGGATGGCGACCGCACGCCAGGGCTCCCGACATTGCTGAACACGTCCCATCGCGGACGACACAACACATCGCCCGAGGCATCCTCGGGCGCGCCCCGCGAGTATACGCAACTTGTCACGGCCGCTGAGATCGGCTGGTGACATCAACGTGCTTCGTCGACGCGCGCGTTATCGCTCCGGCGGCGGAGTATGATGTACAAAGTCCGAGATGCTGGATCGGGATCGAGCAGTGCCAAACATCGACTCGTCGACACCCCAATCGCAGACCTGCTCCCGAGGACCTCTGCTCGGACGACCGCGTGTGATCGCGCACCGTGGCGCGTCGGCCATGGCGCCGGAGAACACGCTTGAGGCCTTCCGCGTCGCGGTTGAGGCGGGCGCGGACATGATCGAGACTGACGCCCATCTCGCGCACGACGGCTCGATCGTGCTCATTCACGACGCCGAGCTTGGACGGACGACAAACTGTGCCGGCAGCGTCAGCGCGACGGGCATGGCGGACCTGCGCGCCTGCGATGCGGGATACTGGTTCGCGTTCGGCGAAACACGCGGTCATCCATATCGTGGTCTTGGCCTGCGTGTTCCAACCCTCGACGATGCGTTCGAGCTGCTGGAATCGCTGGGATGCGCGACGCTGGTAAACGTCGAGATCAAGAACCTGCCAGGAGAGATTGGCTTCGACCCGTCCGAGCGCCTCGCTGCAACGCTCGTGGACCGCCTGCGCGCGCTTGGCGCAATCGAGCGTGTGATCGTGTCGTCGTTC
>DATKCN010000048.1:0-2942 GCA_035513175.1 Thermomicrobiales bacterium | reverse complement strand
CGATCGCGTCTGCCATCCGAGTGATGACAGTGTCAACGCCATCGCCCGCTCGCGTCTCGGTCTGGGATTCGTGGAGAAACGTTCCCGAGTTGTCAACGACCACCGCGCGCAGGTTCGTGCCGCCAAGGTCGACTCCCAGTGCGACGGTGCTCATCGTGCTCAAATCGGGGCGAGCGTTGCTGCGCGCGCCGTCTGGCCCAGCTCGTGGAGACGCGGACCCAGTCGGGCTACTTGAAGAAGCGGTAGCGGATTAGGGTCCGCAGGACGACGAACGCGTCCTTCCAGGAGATTTTCTTCCCCTCCCAGAACTCGCGGCCATTGTAAGAGATCGGCACTTCGTAGATGCGCACCCCCGTGCGAAGGATCTTTGCGGTGATCTCCGGGTCGATTCCCCAGCGCATCTGCTTGATGTCGAGTCCCTCGGCGATATCCCGTGTAAACACCTTGTAGCACGTTTCCATGTCCGTCAAGGTGGTGTCGACCAGCACGTTGGTGACAAGCGTCAGGACCTTGTTGCCCATCGCATGCCAGAAGTACATGGCTTTGTGCTCGCCGAGGAAGCGTGAGCCGTAGACCGCCTTGGAACGGCCCTCCAGAATCGGTCGCAGCAGCGCGTGGTAATCGCGTGGATCGTATTCGAGATCGGCGTCCTGGATGAGCACGATGTCGCCGGTCGCGTGAGCGAGCCCGGTCTTGACCGCGCCGCCCTTGCCCTTGTTCACGTCGTGCAGGATCACGGTCGTGTCCTGGTTCTGCTCTTCGAGCGCGAGCAGTGCGCGCGTGCCGTCGGTCGAGCAATCATCCACGACGACGATCTGCTTGGCAATCGGCACGGCGCGGACCCGCTTGAGGATCTCGGCGATGGTCCGTTCCTCGTTGAACACCGGAACGATGACCGAGAGCGTGATGTCAGCCTCAGCACGCGGAATCAGAACCAGGTCGGGCGCGAGTCCGGACGACGACATGCCGTGTGCTTCCTTCCGGTGTGCGGCCCGATTGAGGGGCTACAGGATGGCGTTGCTCAGATCCTCGTCGGTAAGGATGTCACCGATGCGCTCGGCAACATATGAGAGGCCAGAGACGTGTGCCACTGCCTCCCGCGGGAGTTGAAGCGTAGAAGCGTGTCTGCGCCATGTCAATCTCCGCGTCGCTCAACACTCACTTCAATGACGCCAGGACATCGTGTCGTGACCTGGCTTGTCGATGGCTGCCTTCGGGCTCTCATTCGAGTATCGTGCGACCCGCGTCATCGATCGTTGGGCCCCGTTCGTGACAGGGAGCGTCGACATCCGACGGCTTGGCCCCAACTAGCGCCTAGAACATCTCCGCGGTTCGCGACCTCGGGAGCAGCATGCTCGGCTTAGTCCTGACTCGCTGAGCTCTCGCTCGCGGTCCCGAGACGGTGTGTCCCTGATCGCTCAAGTGGAATCTCGACTGAAGCCGGAAACGACGACTGCTCCCCACGGGATTGCGGCACTGACCCGCGATCAAGCTGATCGCGACGCAAGCGAATCCACAATCGGCATGTTTCGCCGAGTGCGCGAATGACAACCTTCGGACTGCCCCCAGATGATGCTCCCGTCAGCCGTGGGTAGTGGTGAACGCCTACCTGAGCGATTGACGCCCCCTGGCGTCGTGCCCGCGCCAATAGTTCCGTATTGATGAGTGCGCCTTGCGTTGTTATCGGCATTGTGTGTATCAGATCGGCTCTGAAAATCTTGAAGGCGCAGTCGATATCGCGCACACGAAGCCTGAAGAGGAGCCGCACCGTCAACCCGAATAGGGTGGCATAGAAGCGCCGATAGAGTGGGTCACGCCGCTGAAGGCGATAGCCGGCGACGATATCATTTCGCGGTACATACGGCAGGAGTCTCCTGATCTCGGCGATATCGAACTGCTGATCGGCGTCCATGAACATGATCCATTCCCCAGTGGCGGCATGGAATCCAGATGTCAGCGCTGCGCCATAACCGCGATTCCCCGCATGATGGATCACCTGCACCATTGGACACTCAACTGCCAATTGATCGGCGGACGCGCTGGTGCCGTCCTGGCTGCCGTCATCGACGATGATAATCTCGTAGTCACGCGTAACTGCCGACAGGGTGGCATCTGCGCGTCGAACGACGACAGCGATGTTGTCTACCTCGTTATAGGCCGGCAACACGAGCGAGAGCTTGCCATCGAGCATGTGTCTGAACCTGGCCTCACTGCATCAATCCTGCATGTCTCGTAGGCGCACCCTAGTCAGCGCTGCTCGACTCTCCTGCTAGGACAGCCTCTTCAAACACAGATTCGTCGCGGTTCATCCGTCTTGACGAACGGCGCAGGCTGAGCAACCGCGCCCAAGTCCCCGGTTCCCGCCAGAGATATCCAACGCCGAAGAAGACCGGCGGAGCGAAGAGCAGAATGTGGGTGGTGACGGCATAGCTGGCGGCCGCGCTATGCGAGACGTCAGCGACGAACACGAGCGACTCGATGACGACAACATGGTAGACACCGACGAAGCCCGGAGACGAGGGAAGCGCGACCGCAACAGCCGACATGACGAGCAGCAGCATCGCAATGGTGAACGAGTGTGGCAACCCGAATGCGACCAGGGTTGCCCACATGACGAGTCCCCCGGCGAGCCAGGCTGCCACGGACCACGTCAGCGCCTGGACGAGCACTTTGGGGGCGCCAAGCGCCGCTAATCCATCGACGGCCGGCGACGCCAGCGCCGAAAAGCGCTGCTGCCAGTGTTGGGGCACGTGACGCGTCCAGCGTCGTGCCAGCGCCGCCGCGCGCGCGCGCTGCATTGCGATGACTGTCAGCACGCCCAGCAGTAGCAGCATCCCACTGCCGCCGATCAACACACTGCTCTTTGCCCATCCGGGAATCGGCACGAACGGGAGAAGCAGAACAAAGAGCGCGACCAGGACGGCGATGTCGAGCAGACGCTC
>DATKCN010000047.1:0-15216 GCA_035513175.1 Thermomicrobiales bacterium | reverse complement strand
CGACAACTGACGCGATGCCGTGATCCGTGCTGACATCTTCCAGCAGGATGCCGTATTCATCATGGCTCAAGCGCGCGACGCTGTCGCTCGCGCGTAGACATGAGCGGAGCCTGCGGGCTACGGCGATAACAAGGTCTTCGTCGATGGCCTCACGTTCGCCGGCCAATCCGTAGCCGTTGAATCCGACGACGAGGACGACAACCGGCTGCGAGCGGCGCGCGGCGCGGACACACGCGTGATCGATCCGATCGACGAACAGAGCGCGATTGGGCAAGTCTGTGACCCGGTCGTGCAGCGCCAGGCGGGCGATCTGATCGGCGGCCTGGACCGACGTGTCCGGGCCGCGCAGCCGGAACGCGATGCCAAGCGTGTCAGAATCGGGCTGATCACGTGACGCGCTGAGCGTCACTGCGCGCCACGAATCCCCTTCGCGCCGGATGCGAAGCTCGACGGCGCGGGACTCGCGCCCGCGAGTCATGGTCTCGGAAATGATGCTCATGATCATCGGCACGTCATCGACATGGAAGAACGTGAAGGCGTTGATGCCGAGAATGACCTCGGCGGGCAGGCCAATGAGTTGTTCCGCCAGGGGAAACACCTGTCTCACCGAACCATTCGACGTGGTGACGAGAAAGATGTCCGCGTTGGCCGTGGCGCTCGACGTCTGTTCCAACTGGGCTTGCATGCTCATTTTCCCATCTGCCGCGACGCGGGGGCGCATCGCACGTTGCCGGTCGGGCTGTGGCCGGGAAACATGCCGCAACTGCACGTTGTCGCTTCTACGATAGCGACGCACGGAGCAGACGGACAAGGGCAGGAGGTCCCGATCGGGTCGGAGCGGATCGCCGCCTACGCGCGCGCCGATGGGCAGTTGCGCAATCGCGTGCGCGCCGGGAATGTGGCTCACTCCGCGGGTTCGAGTCGACGGAAGACGGCCATCGATCGCCCGGCCAGCTCGAACTCCGCGCCCGAATCGTAACGCTGCGCTCCTTCCGCAAGCTCGGGAGCGTTGGTGTCGACGACGAGCTCCCACGCATACTCCCGGCGCACCGACGTCAACGTGAACGCCAGCGTGTCGTGGTGTGCGTTCAGCAGGATCAGCAGCGTGTCGTCGGTGATGCGCTCGCCATGCTCGTCGAGCTCATCGAGCGCCTCGCCGCCGAGTCGCATGCCGAGCCCGCGGATCCAGCCGGCGTCCCATTCTTCGTCTCCCATCTCGAAACCGTCCGGGCGCAGCCAGGTGATGTCGCGAACGTCGGAGCCGTGGATGCGGCGTCCCTGGAAGAACTTGCGGCGGCGCAGATTCGGGTGCCGTTGCCGGAGGGCGATCATGCGCCTGGTGAAGTCGAGCAGGTCCCGGTCGAGGTCATCGAGGTTCCAGTCGTGCCAGGAGACCTCGTTGTCCTGGCAGTAGGCGTTGTTGTTGCCGTGCTGCGTGCGGCCGATCTCGTCGCCGCCGCAGATCATCGGCACGCCCTGGGAGAGCAGCAGGGTCGCCAGGAAGTTGCGTTTCTGCCGTTCACGCAACGCGATGATGTCTGGATCAGTCGTCGATCCTTCGACGCCGTGGTTCCAGGAGATGTTGTGGTCGTGACCGTCGCGATTGTCCTCGCCATTGGCCTCGTTGTGCTTCTCGTTGTAAGAAACGAGATCGTTCAGCGTGAAGCCGTCATGAGCAGTGACGAAGTTGATGCTGGCATAGGGCCGGCGCCCGTCCTGCTGGTAGAGGTCGCTGCTGCCGGTGAGGCGGTAGGCAATCTCGGCCATCTGCCCCTCGTCGCCCTTCCAGAAGCTGCGCACCGCGTCACGGTAATTGCCGTTCCATTCGGTCCACAGCACGGGGAAGTTGCCGACCTGATAGCCGCCTTCTCCGACATCCCACGGCTCCGCGATCAGCTTCACCTGCGACAGCACTGGATCCTGATGGATAATGTCGAAGAAGGCTGCCAGGCGGTCGACGTCGTGCAGCTCGCGGGCCAGCGTCGCGGCAAGGTCGAAGCGGAAGCCGTCGATGTGCATCTCCTGGACCCAGTAGCGCAGGCTGTCCATGATCAGCTTGAGCACCTGCGGGTGGCGAACGTTGAGCGAGTTGCCGGTGCCGGTGTAGTCGAAGTAGTGACGCTCGTCGCCGGGGACGAGCCGGTAGTAGGCGGCGTTGTCAATGCCCCGGAAGCTGAGCGTCGGTCCAAGGTGGCTGCCTTCTGAGGTGTGGTTGTAGACGACGTCCAGAATGACCTCGATGCCGGCCCGATGCAACGTCTTGACCATGTCCTTGAATTCGCGCACCTGCCCGCCGTCGTCGCCACAGCTGGAGTAGCGGGCGTCCGGCGCGAAGAAGTTGGTCGTATTGTAACCCCAGTAGTTGCGCAGACCGCGCTCGACGAGGCGCTTGTCGTCCAGAATCTCATGAACGGGTAGGAGCTCGACGGCGGTAACGCCCAGGCTCGTCAGGTAATCGATCGACGCGGGGTGCGCAAGGCCGGCGTACGTGCCGCGCAGTCCTTCCGGGATCTCCGGATGCCGGGCGGTGAAACCCTTAACGTGCGCCTCGTAGATGATCGTCTCATTCCATGGGCGACGAAGGAGGCGGTCGCCTTCCCAGTCGTACTCCGGGTCGATCACGATGCCCTTCGGCACGCCCCGCGCCGAATCGCTCCGGTCGAACGACAGGTCCGTGTCCCGGTGACCGATCCTGTAGCCGAAGACGGGCACGTCCCAGTTCACCTGTCCCGCGATCGCGCGGGCATACGGATCGATGACGAGCTTGTTCGGGTTGAAGCGCTGCCCATGGCGTGGGTCGTACGGGCCGTGGACGCGGAAGCCGTACAGCTGTCCCGGTTCCAGGTCCGCGACGTACACATGCCAGACGTGGGCGGTCACTTCGGTGAGCCGGATGCGCTCGGATTCACCGCGATCCGTTTCAGCGTTGAACAGACACAGGTCGACGCGCGTCGCGTCCTCCGAGTACATGGCGAAGTTGACTCCCCTGCCATCCCAGATCGCGCCGAGTGGAAAGGGTCGTCCCGGCAGTAATCGTCGTCGCACAAGCGTCCTCGTCTGTCATTCGCACGGAATCGCGCGCCGCTGCGGGCGCGCGGTCATCACCTGATGCATGGCAACATGCACGGCCGCATTAGAGCATATCGGGCGCCGGATTGACGTTGCTGAACTGCTCCGGCGCCCGCATTGCGAGGCGCCTGTCGAGCATGAGCGTAGAGGAAAGGGCCGCGCGATGGCGATGAGTGACCTGTGGTACGAAAACGCAATTATCTATTGCCTGGACGTCGAGACGTTCATGGACAGTGATGGCGACGGCATCGGCGACTTCAAGGGCTTGACGCGACGACTGGACTATCTCAGCTCGCTGGGGGTCACCTGCCTCTGGCTGATGCCCTGCTTCCCGACCCCGAACAATGATGACGGCTACGACGTGACCGATTATTGCGCGATTGACCCGCGTCTTGGTACGCTGGCCGACTTCGTCGAGTTCACCCGCGAGGCCGCTGACCGAGGCATGCGGGTCATCGTCGATCTCGTCGCCAACCACACCTCGGACGAGCATCCCTGGTTCCAGGCCGCCAGGCGCGACCCAGAATCTCCCTATCGCGATTACTACGTCTGGCGCGAGGACGATCCCGGTGACACCAGTCATGAGGTCGTATTTCCCGGAGAGCAGGATGGCATCTGGTCGTTCGACGACGAAGCAGGCGCCTGGTATCTCCACCACTTCTATCACTTTCAACCCGACCTCAATATGACGAATCCGAAGGTGCGCGACGAGCTCCGACGGACAATGGGCCTGTGGTTACAGCTCGGTGTCTCAGGCTTCCGCGTCGACGCGGCGCCATTCCTGATCAACCCCCTTGGCGTTGACCGCAGCGTCGATGTGCACGACACCCATGTGTATCTCGAGGACATGCGCGAGTTCCTGTCGCATCGGCAGGGCGACGCAATCATGCTCGGGGAGGTCGATGTCGGCCCCACCCAGATCGCCGAGTATTTTGGCGAGGGCAACGAGTTTCAGCTGCTGTTCAACTTCCTGCTCAACAGGGACCTGTTTCTTTCACTGGCGATCGAATCGCCCGATCCGCTCAGGCTTTCACTGGAGGAACTGCCCTCCATTCCCAATCTCGGACAATGGGTGAACTTCCTCCGGCACCATGACGAACTGAATCTGAGCCGCCTGACCGAGCAGGAGCGACAGACGGTGTTCAAAGCGTTCGCGCTCGATGAAGACATGCAAATTTACGACCGCGGGCTGCGCCGGCGGTTGGCTCCGATGTTGAAAGGCAACCGGCGGCGACTCGAGCTGGCCTACAGCCTGCTGTTTTCGCTGCCCGGAACGCCGATGATCTTCTACGGTGAGGAGATCGGCATGGGCGAGAACCTCGACGTTCCAGCCCGCGGCAGCGTCCGCACACCCATGCAGTGGTCCAGCGCCCCCAACGGCGGCTTCTCGACGGCGAACGCGGCAGACCTCGTTCGTCCGATGCGGGCTGAAAAGCCGTATGGTTATCGCGGAGCGAACGTGACCGACCAGCGCCAGGAGCGCAACTCGTTGCTCAACTGGATGGCGCATCTCATCCGCGCCCGCAAGGAGTGCCCGGAGTTCGGTTGGGGAGATGCGGAGATCATCAGGACCGATGTGCCGTCAGTGCTCGCGCAGCGCAGCCACTGGAAAGACGGCGGGGTCGCCGTGGCGGCGCACAACTTCTCGCGTGAAGCGTGCGACGTGACACTGGAACTGCCGGGACACACTCCCGACGAGGTCATTGACTTGCTGGGAGACCGGGATTATGAGCGCATGCGCGGCAACAGCTTTCAGATGCGCATGGAGGGCTATGGCTATCGCTGGATGAGGCTGGGCGAGCTGCGATAGGGGAAAGCGCACAGGGTGAGCAGTGTGTGCTCACCCCGTTATTGACGCAATCGAGTGGTCGCCTTACTTCCGAAAGAGCGTCACCCAGTTGCGCTGTCCGCGCGCTCGCGCCAGCTCCTGCTGGTGGTACTCGATCAGCTTGGCGGCGGTATACGGATCCATCGTGGACCATCCCTTCTGGCAATCCCTTGCCTTCTGCCAGCTCGCCCCATTGCGATTCGGTTGACCACGTCGTCAACCACCGACACGTATAGTGTAGGTCTTGACGGTTCGCACGTCACTGCCACTTGGGAGTGTTTTCTGCCTGTCCGAACGGACAGGCGGCTACGTCCGCACCTCAGCAGCGCCGCGACGTCCCCCGGCCCGCTCGCCTGTTACGAGGGGGAGGGGCGCTGCGCTGCCGTAGTCCTCTATCCGCGCTGTGATGATTTTGTGATGCGGCACGGCACGCAGCAGGCGGGCTCGCTGGTAGGATTTGCGCATCCGATCGATGTCAAACTGGGGTGATCCGGGGGCTCCAGCCCGTGGCGAATGGGGAGCCGCGGGCCGCGCCGGTCCATGGGTTTCCGCCGGAAGCGGCGAGTGTCCGGCCGTATGCCGGTGTCCCGGCCGGGTTATGATTGAGACGCCGTCAGATTTGCTCCCATCAGGAAGACGCCGTCCATGACCGACCTTTCATTCCCACCTCCGGCCGACCAGCAGGGCTTCCGGCACATCACACCGACGGATGTCGCGCAGTTCATCCGCCTGGACCAGTGCGAACGCTACCTGCGCTTGCGGTTGCATGCCCGCGCCTTCGGCTCGTCGTTCATGCGTTCGTATGGCGTAACGCCGCAATCGATCCCGGCGCTGCTGACGCGATCCGGCTCCGACTTCGAGCTGACAGTCGAGGCGGGGGTGCGCGCGGCATCGCAGGCGCAGGGCGGGGCGGTCGAGGTCTACAACTTCGCCACCGACCAGGCCCGTCCCACCGCGTGGAAAGACGATAACGAAGAGATCGTCGAGCGTGTCCGGCGTCTCCAGCCCGGGGAATCGACCATCCTGCTGCAGCCTCGCGTCCAGGCACATCTCAACGGCTGGCTGGTGCGAGGAGACGTCGATATCCTGCGCGTTGAGCGGGAGCCTGCCGGTGGTCTCAGCGCGCTCATCGCCGACATCAAGAGTTCGACGAGCGCGAAGCTCGAGCACCGCCTGCAGGTCGCGTTCTATCACGAGATGCTGGCGGCGTTGTGTCGGGAGCACGAGATTGAGCTGTCCTCAATCACGATGGGCGTGCTGTATCGCGGACCCGCCGAGGGAGAGTCGGGCCAGACGGATGCAGTCGCCGATGCGGAGCGTGACGCGCAGCGCGAGCTGGCGGAGCAGTATCTGGGAACCGGCGCCGGTCTTTTGGAGATTATTGAGCGGACGGATGGTCTGCTGGGCGCCGTCGAAGACCTGGTCACTGGTGATCGCTCGACCGCGAACCGCGTCGCCCGCGCCGCGTTCGACGACGTGCCGTTCCACCTCACCTACAAGTGTGATGGATGCCTGTACAACGAGCTATGCATGAAATGGTGCGCCGAGCACGACGACCTCTCGCTCGTCCCACATCTGCGGCTGCATGACAAGAGCGCCCTCCAGCGGGGTGGCGTCGTAACCACGAGCGCGCTGGCCGCCGTCAAGCAACCGGTGGCTGGAAGGCCGGATCAGCTTGCGCCGCCTCCCGGCGGAGAAGCGCTCGCGCGGCGACTGTCGGCCACCTGGCCGATCGGCCCGCGTCTCGATGAGCTGATCCATCGCGCGCGGCATTATCGCAAATGGAGCGGGGACGAGATCGCCGCGATCACCTATATCCCGAGTAAGGGTTACGGTTCGCTGCCGTACTCCGACGAGACGCAGAACCCGAACCTGGTGCGGATCTTCGTGGACGCGCAGCATGATTACCTGCAGGACCGGCTCTATCTGCTGGGGGCGTTGCTGGTGGGCAACGATGGTGGACAGCCCGATCCAGAGCGGCGCCGGCACGTGGTGTCGATGACGGACGTTCCGCCGAACACGCCCGAGATCGAGCGCGACCTGATCGTTGACTGGCTTGAACGCTTGCTGGAAGCGCTGGCTGAGGTGGCCGCGCCGGACGAAAACGGGGAGCCGAACGCGCCGATCCACCTGATCTTCTACAACAGCTTCGAGCAGCGGCTGGTGCTCGACGCGCTGTCGCGCAACTTCACCGCGATTCTGGGCGCGACCCATCTCTACGATTTCATGACGCAGATCGCGGCGTACGACTCCCCGCTGGTCACGTTCCTCGAACGTGAGATCGCGGAGCTGAAGAACTACCCGATGGTGTGCCAGTCGCTGCAGGCCGTGGCTGCCTACCGTGGCTTTGACTGGAACAGCCCGGAGCCGTACCGGCGACTGTTCAGGGTGCGCATGTTCGACTTCTGGGGCAAGCTCGAACGCGATGAGACGGCGTCCTGGTACACCAGCCGGGCGCGCTTCAACAGTCAGATTCCATTGGAATACGCGTACGCAGCCTGGGGCGACCTCGATGTGCCCGCAGGGGCGGACGCGGACGACTACGCCCGTTTCAGAGGAGCCTCGACCGACCTGATCCGCCGCTTTCACGCCCGGCGGTTGGACGCGCTGGAACACATCGCGGGCGACTTCAAGGGCAACAAGCAAACAGTGAAAACGCCGTTTCGCATCCCCGACCTCGCAACGACGGTCAACCGCGCTGAAACGCTGGCTCAGGCGCTCGACGAGTTCGTGACGATCGAGCGGCATGTGACCCTCTCGGGCTGGCGCGCCGCCCGGCTGGCGCCGCCTGAACGCCGGGTACTGTCTGGCGAAACACTGGTCGTGCGCTACCTGGAGGAAGATCAGGAGCCAGGCGTCGCGGAGAAGAACCGGGACAACGAGCGGCGTCGATTGCTGCGGGAGCGCTACCGGCAGGAGTACATGCTCGCACATCCGGACGCTGCCAGGATCAACCTGCCGAAGGAGCAGAATGATGAGTCCCGCTGGACATCAGATGGCATGCAGTTCTGGATGCGCATTGAGACGGACGGCGTTGGCTGCGGCCTTGACGAGCTGCTTGGGCTAACGACGTTCAAGGACGACGAGCGTGTGGTCATGTGCCCGCGCTGGGCGGTGGATTCACGGCTGGCGGTCGCCGAGCAGTACGAGTTCACGCCGACACCGAAGCAGATGCTGTACGGCAAGCGCGCCACGCTGCGGCGCATCGTTGTGCAGCGCGACGCCAACGGCCGCGCGCTGCACGCGAAGGCGTTGGTGGAGCCGGTCCAGGCGTTTCGCGGCCGCAATGGATATGTGTTCGGCACGATCGAGGACCTGCCACTCCAGGCGGGCCGCGCGTACTCGCTCGACAGCGACCCGAACGACTGGAACGGATCGTTTCAGGCAGAGATGACCGAAGCGCTCGTCGCTGGCGCGTGGAACACGACCTACCAGCGCCTGGTCGCCATCGAGGATGCGAAGGTTGCGTGGCCCCCGGAGGCGGCTGAGGCTCAAGCCCGCTTCTACGACGGGCTGGTCGCGCTCCACGAAGCAGGCGTCGCTGGGGCGCACGCCTTCGAGCCCAGCAAGCAGGAGTACATCTCGCGGCACGGCGACGCGCCGGTGCTGCTTGTGCAGGGACCGCCAGGCACAGGCAAGAGCTATTCGACCGCATTCGCGCTGCTTGCTCGCATCCAGGGAGCCATGGCGGCCGGGATTTCGTACCGCGCGCTGCTGGCATGTAAGACGCATGCGGCGACCGACGTGCTGCTCGGCAACGTGCGCGACGCGCAAGCACAGGTTGCCGCCTGGTTCGACGCTCGTCCTAATCTGTGCCGGCCGTTTTTCGACGCTCGGTTGCTCGATGTCCCGCTGATGCGGCTACGACCTCGCGGCGATGTAGCCGCCCCGATCATCCCCGTCCCACGCGACAGCGAGCGGACGAAAGGGGAGCCAGCGGCGACCGCACGCATCGGGGGCCAGCAGTGGTGTGTGGTGGCGACGACGCCGGCCGGAATTCGCGGCGCGATCAAAGAGCGCTGGTCGACGGACCTGTTCAGCCACACGTTCATCGACGCGGTCGTACTGGACGAAGCCTCGCAGATGAGCCTGCCGGAAGCGATCATGGCCTCGCTGGCGCTGAAGCCGGAAGGCCATCTCATCGTCGTCGGCGATCACCGCCAGATGCCGCCAATCGTGGCCCACGATTGGGACAACGAGTCGCGCCGCACCTTCCAGGAGTACCAGACCTACGCCTCGCTGTTCGACACCTTTCGAGCGATGGACCTGCCGATCATCCGCTTCCAGGAAAGCTTCAGGTTGCACGCCGACATGGCGGAATTCCTGCGGCGCGAGATCTATTCGCAGGACGGCATCCCGTTCCACTCGCATCGCCACGACCTGCTCGAGGCGTCGGAGCAGCCGGACCCCTTCGTCGCGAGCGTGCTGGAGTCCGCGCGCACGATCGTCGTCGTCGTGCACGACGAGGCTGCCAGCCAGCACCGCAACGCGTTCGAACGTGAGCTGATACGTCCGGTGCTGGAAGCGCTGTCGGCGCTCGGTCCAGACGGCCTGGACGCCCGTCAGGGTTTGGGAGTCGTCGTGCCGCACCGCGCCCAACGGGCGGACCTGCAGGAGATGATCCCGTGTCTGTCGGAGGTCGACCCGCTGACCGGCGTGCGCAGCATCTCGGCGGTGGACACGGTCGAGCGGTTTCAGGGGGGCGAGCGGCTGGCGATCGTCGTCAGCGCGACCGAGAGCGATCCGCAGTACCTGCTGGTGTCGAGCAAGTTCCTGCTCGATCCACGGCGCCTTACCGTGGCTCTCAGCCGCGCGAAGCGCAAGATCGTGCTCGTTGCCTCCCGCTCCGTCTTCAACGTGTTCAGCGCCGACGAAGAGACCTTCGAGAACGCTCAGCTATGGAAGAATCTGTTGCGGCATACCTGCACCGATCTGGTGTGGTCAGGTGAACGCGACGGCGTTGCGGTCGAAGTGTGGGGCAACGTGCCCGGCATCGACCACGCCGCCGCCAATCACGTCGCGTCGAACGCTCTCCTGCGGTAGGATGGCGCCAACCGAGACCCGATCGACATCGCGCCCTGGGAGCAGCACGCGCCATGCCTGTATCCGTGAGCAATTCTCAGGTCATCTACGACGCGCTCAAGGCGAACGGCGTCGGGCTGATGTCGGCTCTGCCAGAGACGTGGCTCGTGCATCTGATCCGCATGGCGGACGACGACCCCGACATGATCCTCGTGCGGCTCGCCAAGGAGGAAGAGGGCGTCGGCATCTCGGCAGGCGCGCATCTCGCCGGGATGAAATCGGCCATGCTGATGCAGAACCACGGCTTCCTGGCCAGCATCAACGGCATCGTGTCGCTGGCGCATCTGTATCACATCCCGTTGCTGATGCTGATCTCGTACCGGGGCGAGTTTGGTGAGCCTGATCCGTGGCAGACGCAGGGCGGCGGCGTCACGGCGGGGCTGCTGGAC
Source organism: Thermomicrobiales bacterium (assembly GCA_035513175.1). Classification (GTDB taxonomy): domain Bacteria; phylum Chloroflexota; class Chloroflexia; order Thermomicrobiales; family CFX8; genus DATKCN01. Next base: position 4,848 of record DATKCN010000047.1, on the reverse strand, counting down.
AGCCTGGGGATTCCGTGGGAGCGGCTCGACGATCCAGGTCACGTTGAGCGCCGCATCCGCAAGGCTCAGGTGCTGGCCAATTCCGCGCTCAAGCCGGTCGCGCTGTTGCTGTGCCGCGATCTGATGTGGGAGGACTGAGCGGATGTTGCGCATCGACGCGCTGACGGCGGTCTATCCCCGCCTGGGAGATTGCGTGGTTGTCACCATCATGGGCGCCGTGTCGGCTGAATTGCAGTCGATCGGGCACCAGCCGCAGTTCTTCTACCTGCAACACGCGATGGGGCTGGCGTCGTCGATGGGACTCGGCATCGCGCTTTCACGCCCGGAATTGCAGGTGGTCGTGTTCGACGGCGATGGGTCGGTGCTGATGAATCTTGGCGGGCTGACGACGCTGGCGCGCTATCGCCCGAAAAACCTCGTCCATGTCGTGTTCGACAATGAGAGCCTGCTGTCGGTGGGCGGTTTCCCGACGGCGACCTCAACCGGCAGCGACCTGGCGGGCATCGCGCGGGCGGCGGGTGTGCCGCGCGCGGCGCGGGTCGACACGATCGACGGCTTCGTGGCCGCGTTCGACGAGGCGCTGGCGGGCGATGAGCTGACGACGATTGTCGCGAAGGTCGAGGCCAAGGGCCCACCGGTGTTTCTCACCGACCTGCCGCTGCTCGAGAACCGCTTTCAGTTCCAGCGTTGCCTGAGAGGGTTCGGGCAGCGTGACGTCGAAAGCAGTGTTTGATGTCGTGGATAGCCGTAGAGCCGCATCGCAGGCGCCCTGTTCGCCGCTACCACCGCGGGCGGACGGCGCGCAGCTGATCCACGTTCGCGCTGTCCAACAGGGCGCATGCGATGCGCCCCTACGCGTCGACGCGCATGACTCTGGTTCATGGTGACGGCATTCGAAGGTAGAGACTTCTACACGTTCGGGTAAGGAGAGCGATTCATGTCATCTGTGCTGGCTGAGCTGGCTAACGCGCTGTCGGGAGGGTCAGTTCGTGTCGTCGATCTCACGGCTCCGCTGAGTCCGAGCACGCCTGTGATCGAGCTGCCGCCGATGTTCGCGCCGTCGCCGGGCTTGACGGTCGAGGAGATCTCCCGCTACGACGAACGCGGGCCCGGCTGGTACTGGAACGCGCTGACGTTGGGAGAGCACACCGGCACGCACTTCGACGCGCCGGTGCACTGGGTGACCGGCAAGGACCTGCCGGACAACGCCTGCGACACGATCCCGCCGGGGCGTTTCGTTGCCTCGGCCTGCGTGCTCGACTACAGCCGCGAGGCTTCGGAGGACAACGACTTTCTGCTGATGCCGGAGCACATCGAGGCCTGGGAGCAGGAGCACGGTCGCATTCCGGCGGGAGCATGGGTGCTGTTTCGCACCGACTGGAGCCAGCGCGCCGATCCTGCCGACTTCTTCAACGCCGACGAGCGAGGGCCGCACACGCCGGGGCCGCACGCCTCGGCGGTGGCGCTGCTGGCGAACGAGCGCGACGTGCTGGGCTTCGGCGTGGAGACGGTCGGCACCGACGCCGGACAGGCGGGCATGTTTGATCCGCCGTTTCCCTGCCACACGTTGATGCACGGAGCCGGAAAATTCGGGCTGGCAAGCCTGACGAATCTCGATCAGCTCCCAGCCACCGGGGTCGTCGTGATTGCAGCGCCGCTGAAGATCGTCGCCGGCAGCGGCAGCCCGGTGCGCGTGCTGGCGCTCATAGGCGCCTGAATCGAAAGGGTCGCAACATGGTCATCGCGGAGGATCTCTGGACGCACGAGCATGTGGCGGACCCATATCCGGTGTACAGGAGACTGCTCGCCGAAGCGCCTGTCACGGAGCGCAACGGTAGTTGGATTCTCAGCGGTTACGAGCACGTGCTGACCGCTCTGACTGACCGCCGCATGTCGTCGGTCCGCGGGACCCTCCAGTACCTGCCGGAGGAGGAACGGGCGAAGGTCGCTGCGCTGATCGAGACGAACCGCGACATGATCCTGTTCCTCGACGCGCCGGACCACACGCGGCTGCGGGGGCTGGTGGCGCAGGCGTTTTCGGCGAAGATGATCGAAAGCATGCGCCTGCGCATCCACGCGCTGGTCGACACGTTGCTGGACGAGGTCGACGGGCAGTCGAGCTGGGACGTGATGACGGCGCTGGCGCAACCGCTGCCGGGCATGGTCATAACGATGATGCTGGGGACTCCACTCGAAGACTGGACGAAGGTGCGCGCGTGGTCCGAGGACTACGCCGATTGGCTGGGCAGCGTCGTCGAGAACGAGCAGCAGCGCATGCGCGCGAATCAGGCGGTCATCGAGTGGAACGCGTACATTCGCGAGCAGGCGGCGCAACGTCGCCAGGAACCGCGTGACGACCTGTTGACGGCGCTGGTCATGGCCGAGGACGACGGCGACCGGCTGACCGAGCAGGAGGTGTTATCCACGTGCCTGTTGCTACTGTTCGCCGGAAACGAGACGACGACCAACCTGATCGGTAACGGGCTCCTCACGTTGCTGCGCCAACCGGACGCGTGGCGCCAGCTGCGGGATGATCCCAGCCTGATTCGCACGGCTACCGAGGAGTTCCTGCGCTACGAGAGCCCGGTGCAGTTCACAGGTCGCTTCACGACGGCCGAGATGGAGTTCGGCAGCCACACGGTGCCCGCGTGGTCGCACATCACGACGCTGATCGGCGCCGCCAATCGCGATCCGCGCCACTTTGCCGAGCCGGATGCCCTCGATCTGGCGCGGCGCCCGAACCGGCACATCAGCTTCGCGCACGGGGCGCACTTCTGCCTTGGCGCGCCGCTGGCGCGGGCCGAGGGACAACTGGCGATCAACGCCGTCGTGCAGCGCTTCCCGACGCTGGCACTGGAGAGTCCGGAACGGGCTGACTGGATCTACAATCCGGTCTTCCGTGCGCAGAAGACGTTGCGGGTCGTGACGTAGCGTGATGCGTGATGCGTAGCGCCTTGTTGCGTCTCCGAGCTCGCAGCACGCGTGATGAATCACCGAAACACTCGTAGGGGCACATGGCAATGCGCCCGGGTTGACGGCACACCCATGGATCGGCAGCGACGTTTCCAGCCGCACGCGACGGCTTAACGGCGGCGCGTCTCCAGCAGGGCACATTGCCATGTGCCCCAACGGGTGCGGCGGTGAATCCGTATCACACCTTCATCGGCACGACCATGCGTGGGCGTTCTTCGTAGGCGTCCATGTTGACCGTCTGGTAGACGAAGGCTGCGTCCTCGGCAGTTGAGGCAGCGGAGACGTTGCCCGCGGCGTCCATCGCAACGATGTTCATCACATTCATGCGCTCGGCGTACGGATCGGCCAGATGCCGCAGGTCTTCCATTGCAATCTGCAGCGCCTCGCCCAACGACTTCCCGAAACGCATGCAGGTGACGACACTGTGGGCCGAAGCGGCCCGGATGGCAAGCTCGCCGCGACCGGTGCAGGCGGCAGCTCCATAGCGGGTGTCGGCGTAGTTGCCGGCCCCGATGATCGGCGAGTCGCCGAGACGGCCCGGCCACTTGAAGCCCCAGCCGCTGGTCGACACCGCGCAGGCGATGTTGCCGTTCAGGTCGCGGGCGATCACGTTGGTCGTGCCGAACAGCTCCTCGTGCAGCGTCTGCTTCCAATCGCGCACCGCTTCCATGTAGGTGCTGTACTGGTCCTCGTACATGTTGCTGCTGGTCTCGACGTCGCCGATGATGCGCGCGCGCCACAGTTCCTTCGTCTCCGGGGTCATCAGGTCGCGCGTCGCGAAGCCGTGATGACGTGCGAACAGCTCGGCGCCCTCGCCGACGAGCATGACGTGCGGCGTCAACTCCATGACCTTGCGCGCGATGTCGATCGGGTTCGGGTAGTTGCGCACCGCGCCGACCGCTCCGGCGGCGAGTGTGGTTCCGTCCATCACCGTGGCGTCCAGCTCAATGACCCCCAGCACGTTTGGCACGCCGCCCGAGCCCACGCCCTGATCTTCAAGGTTGTCCTCGACCAACCGCACGGCGGCGATTGCGGCGTCCAGCGCGCTGCCGCCAGCCCGTAGCAGATCGGTTGCCGCCTGCATGCCGACGCGTGCGTTCGCGCTGCCGCAGACGATGCCCACTGTACCCGTCGTTCCCACGATCGGCCTGTCCTTCCCTCACTAACCTTCAGTCGTTGCCAGCGACGTGTCAATCGTTCTCGCGCCGTGCGAGGTGTTCGCCGCGTTACATCTCCGGCGCTCGAACGGGCGTAACCCCGGATTCCGCGATGAGCGCGTTCAGCGCCGGGATCGAGCGTTCCATGATCCCGTCCAGTGTCGCGAGCTGCGCGTCGATGCGCCCGGTGATGTCGACGAACGCGTCGCGCGCCTGTTGCGTCGGACGCATGTCGGCGCTGGCGACGGCGTTGGCGACGCGCGCGAGCTTCGAGTTCAGCATGACTGGGAAGTTGAGCGTGTCCTTCGGGCTGTTTGCCTTCACCTGAATGAGAGCTTCTTCCACCCCTGCCAGGTCCCGCTTCAGCGATTCCACCGCCTCACGGAGCGCTGCCTCGTTCGCCGAGCCGCGCGCGCGATCGAGCCAGCCGTCGGCATCCGAGCGAACGGACCGGACGCGGTTAACAGCGCGGTTCGTGTCGGACAGCTTGTCGCGGATCTGCACGAGGAGGTCGAACTGTGCCCTCAGATCGTCACGGCTCGCGTCGCTACGGGGATCCGGGCTGATGCGGAATGAAACGTCGGATGTTGCGTCGACGGAGCTCAAGCGAGCGCGGTACTCGCCGGGGATGGCGCGCGGGCCGGCCGTGCCGGGCTGGTCCCCGCCCTTGGCGTCCAGCCGGACGGCGTCCGGAAAACGGGAGTCCCAGGTGAAGCGG
>DATKCN010000046.1:0-3459 GCA_035513175.1 Thermomicrobiales bacterium | reverse complement strand
CGCGTGCGGCCGCGATGTCCGGCTCCCGCCCGATGAAGCTGGTGAGCTGTGCTGGCAGATTTGAGCGCGTCTCACGCGGCAGCGGATGCAATGTTGCGGCCCGTGTTCGCGCTGGAGCCGGCGTTGGAAGCGAGGCCAGTCTGGCGGGAACAGGCGAGTGTCCGGCGTCGAGAGTTCCGGTCAGAATCGACTCGTACAGACGGGTCGTGTCCGGCTCTGGCTCGACATCCAGCTCACGTTGCAACGCTTCGCGCAACTGCTGGTATTGGCGCAACGCCTGGGCGCGCCGGTTGCTTCGGGCATATAGCCGCATCAGCGCGGCGCTTGCTGGTTCGCTGATCGGATCATGCTGCAACGCCTGGCGCAATGACTCAATCGCCTCGGCAAGCTCGCCACGCTCCTCCCGCACGCGCGCCAGGCTGTGGAGCAGCGCGAGATGGGTGGACGCCAGCGACTCACGCCGTTCGATGACCCAATCCTCGAACCGGTCTTCCGGCAGGAGCTCGCCACCGTACAGGCCAAGCGCCAGCTCTATAGCCAGAGGATCGAGCGAACGCAGCGCAACATCGGCGGCAATGTCAAACTGGTCGACATCGACTCGGACCTTCCGATCTGGGAAGAGGACGAGTTGGTCGCCGCGCCACTGCACAACGCCCGGCCCGAAGCCGTCGGCGGCCTCCAGCAGCTTGCGGGCGAAATGCAGTGTGACACGCAGGTTGTTGGCGGCGGCATCGCCATCTAGGTTTGGCCAGAGGACCTCAATTACCTGCTCGCGAGGCAGCTGGCGCCGTGGCATCAGGGCCAGCAGCTTCAGGATGTGGCCGGCCTTGCGCAGGCGCCACGAGGGCGCGTCAATGGCGCGCGTTCCTACCGCGATACTGAACCCGCCGAGCAGCGTAATCGTCGGCAGCTCGGGGTCGGCATCCGCGACGGCGATGAGGTCCGGCTCTGCCTGTGCCACTGTCGTTCACCAGGAGGCGTCGCGCCAACCGCTCACGCGCATTCACTGACCGGCGGTCGGCCGGTCACCGGTGCTGCGAGCATACGGGAGGCGCAAGCGCGCTGTCAATCAGCATTGGCTCAATGTCTCAGTACATGCATTCAGCGACTTCGTGCCAGGGTACGGCAAACGGAAGACCTTGATGATCGCCAGTCGAATCGCGCACATCCGTCCCTGTCTTCCCGCTGGCGACCACGAATCACAACGCCATCATCATGCGCCATGACGGTTGTCGCTACCTTGCAGCGACCTCGCAGACAGCGAATAATGCGAAGCAAGATGTGGATCAATCCGTGCATGGGGGTCCGTTGCAGAATCAACCGCCGCTGCGTCTCTACGTCTGCGGTCAGCTTGCCGTTGAGTATGGCGACACCGTGCTGCGCGAGGCGGACTTCCCCGCCCGCCAGAGCCGCCGCCTGTGGGCGTACCTGGTGCTCAACCGCCGGGGACCTGTCGGGCGTGAGGAGCTGATCGAGGCGCTGTGGGGCGAAGACGTGCCCGACGCCTGGGACGCGACGCTCAACGGGCTGGTGAGCCGCCTGCGCCGCTTCACGCGTCAGATTCCACTCGATCCGAATGAGTTCGGAATCCGAGGCGAGGTTGGCCGCTATGTGCTGCGGCTGCCTGGCGGGACCTTCATCGACCACGAGCGGGCCCGCTCCGCCATTCACGACACCGAGACGCTGCTGCGGCGAGAGGAGCACGGCCCGGCGTCGGCATCGTGATTGACGCCGCACGCGAGGCCAGGAAAGGCGACGAAGAAGCCCGCGCGTGGCTGGAACGGCAAGGGCTCGATCTGCTGGGCGCGCTCATCCCTGCTTCGGTCGAGCCGGAGTACGTGATCGCGTGCTTACTGGCCGGTCGTGCTCGCTATTGAGTGGCCCCATCAGCGACTCACTCTCCCCGACTCGACACCCTGAACGTGTGGCCCGCACCGGTGCGTCGCGATCCCCAGTTCGCCGCACAGGTCGGCGAACGTGGCCGCCGCGGGCCGCGGTACGGCGCCTCTTGACAAAAGGAAGTTATCTTCCTATGATGTGGAGCATGAGACGCAAGGCTGGTGTGCTGCTCCCCATCGAAGTGTCGATCCTCGCCGCAGCGATGGAGCTGCGGCTGCATGGGGATGGCGAGTTCCACGGTTTCGGGATCGCGCGCGCGATCCAGGACCGTGAGAACGCCCGCCGACTGACCGCGCACGGCACGCTCTACAAAGCGCTCGAGCGCATGGAGCGGGCAGGGCTGTTCGCCAGTCGCTGGGAGGACGCCGACATCGCCGCCGATGCGGGTCGTCCACGTCGGCGTCTCTACCAGGTCACCGGCGTCGGTGAACTGGCGCTGTACGCCGCGCTGCGCGATGAGGCGCAGGCGACGCTCCGGCCATCGCTCGACGGACTGCCGCAATGAGCCAGCTGCTCATCTCCGCTTCCGATCTGACCCGCGTCTGGGTACGCTACTACACCCGTGGGATGCCGCCCGAGGTGCGCGACACACGCCGCGCCGAGATCGAGTCCGACCTCTGGGAACAGGCCGCGGATGCGCGCGACTCCAGGGCATCGGCCACGGCACTGAGTGTCTTCGACCGCCTCGTCGGCGGCATACCGGCCGACCTCTCCTGGCGCAGGCAGATACGGCGCAACCATCCACTCCTTCGCCCTAACGCTCGCAATCTCGACTACCATGGAGGAATCATGACACGTGTCGCTGAACGTATCGTCGCCGGGTTGGCGATTCTGCTTGGTGTCTTTTGCCTGAGCCTCGCGTTGCAGGGGCTTCTCGGCCTTATGGGCGGTTCCTACATCGGCAATGTCCTCTACGGCGTTGCCGCGCTGACTGTCGCCGCGCTGCTGCTCGGCGGGCTTGCGACCAGTCGTCGGTTCATACCACTCGGGGGTGTCGCGCTCGCCCTCGGGGCGCTGTCGATGGTGTTCATGCTCTACTGGATGTGGTTTGCCGTCATCATCGTCGTCGCGCCGGTCATCTGGCTCGGCGTCCAGCGCGCTCGGCAGACTTCCGGTAGCGGTGGCATGCGTCCAGCCTAACAGCATCGTCCGGTCACCCGACCGTCAGAGGGTGATGGCGGTGGGCTGGTGTCAGGTGTTCGCGACGACGCTCTGGTGAGGTCGCTTGGCACATAAGCCGGCCACAGGGCAAGCGTGTCGTGCCAACCGCGCTGGCAGCTAGCAGCGCAGTAGCACGCGGATGCCGGTGGCGATCGCAACCAGCTGATGCACGTGGTCGGGTGAGAGCACGCGTCCCCGTACCGTCTGCACACGGTGGTGGGACGCCCCGAGCTGAGCGCCCGCCTGCGTGCGTCCCTCGCGCAGGCGGGCGCTCAGCCGCGGTGAGGAGGACGGTCAGACTGCTGGTCACCCCCTTCGGCAGACCGAACGACGCCACCACCTCGCGCAGATAGCCGACGAGCACTGCGCGGTCCGTCGGGAGCACCGAAGAGCTCCGGC
>DATKCN010000045.1:0-8188 GCA_035513175.1 Thermomicrobiales bacterium | reverse complement strand
GAACAGCACCGACAGCCCGAGGATGACTGCCGCGCCCAGCTCGGCTGGCGCTCTGCCGACCAGCAGCCGCAGCAGGTCGCTCTGCCCACTCTCGATCAGCCCCCAGTTCGCGGACGTGTGGGCCCGGAACGCGCGCTGGTAGGCCGCGCGGGACGCGTCCCCGCTGAAGACATCCCCCCAGTCCGGCTCACGCTGATGCGCCACGTGTTCCCTGCTCGCTACCCGCTACCGTCTAGCGGCGATCCTCTCGCACACTGTCCGGATGGCCAGTGCGCGCGTGGCCGGTGATACGGCGCTCACGTCGTACGTTCACTCGGTGACGACTGGCGTGTCCGGGCGTAGTCTAGTTGTAACGCACGACGATGTGCGGGCGTATCGACGCCACGACCCCGGCAACGATGCAGTTACCTGGCATGAAACGTGAGAGAAGCGCGCTGATGAGCATGATGAACGCGTCACCGCCACCCGACAACGCCGCCGCCCTGCACGCCAGCGTGACGATTGTCGACGACGATGTCGACAGCGCCGAGGCGTTGCAGGCGCTGGTGTCCGCGCATCCCGGCGTCGTCAGCGTGCGGACCGTTGCCAGCGCGGCTGGGGCGGTGGCGCTGCTGCGCGGCGACGCGGAGGTCAGCGCGTTCTCCGTCCCGGCGCGCCAGATCGTGCTCATCGACCTGCATCAGGACGACCCGACGGCACAGGCCACGCTCGAAGGGCTGCGCGCCGACCTGCCGGACGCCGCCGTCGTGCTGCTGTGCCTGTACCCCGAGCAATCCCGCGGGGCCGTCTGCAGCCTGGCCGACCGCTGCGTCCCCAAGGACACCACTCCCGCCGACCTGCGCGACCTGCTGGACGACCTGCTGGGACGTGGCGTCTAGCAGGGACAGGGGACGTTCGAATCAGCCCGGATACGAACGACGTTCTCGCACCGCGAGATGAAAACAGAGCACGGTCATCCAGGGACCTTTGGGGTCGGAAAAGATCTCCGGCCGGGTCGCATGACGAACGCGGCGTCATGGGCAGGCGAGAGCGATTTCACGCGCACCGCACTTGTCAGTTTAGAACCTATGTTCTAAACTGAAGGAGGCTACTGCAGACATCTGGGAGACTGTCCGCGCGGGACGGCAGCCAAGCCTGTAGCAGCGTGCCCTGCTGCGCGGCGCCGAAACCACTGCCATGTTGAACGCGCTCGAGGCCGTAGACTTGGTCTACGAGGCGATGGAAGAGCAGGCGATCATCGCCTTCAATCCGGTTGAACGCCGATTTCGCGACGTGTGCTCAACTGGTTCGCATCCGCAACGGTCGCGGCAGGGCTTCGACGTCACCGGCACCGTGCTGATGGGCATCTACCCGCGTCCTACGCCGCTACTGTAGATTCCGTGTTGAGGAGGTGCGTATGTCGACTGAAGACAACAAGGCCTTGGGACGTCGCTTCGTTGAGGAGGTTTACAACCAAGGCAACGTGGATGCGGTGGACGTTTTGGTTTCGGATCAGTTCGTCCGACACGGCATCGGCGGGACGATGCGAGGCCGGGAGATCATAAAGGAACGCGTCAGGGCCGTACGCAGCGGCTTCCCCGACTTTCGTATCACCATCGAGGACGCGCTGGCGGACGGTGACAAGGTTGTCCTGCGGCAGACTCACACGGGCACGCATCTGGGCGAATTCGCCGGCGTGGCCCCGACGGGCGTGCGGATGGAGACGACGGAGATCAGTATTCTACGCATCGCGGATGGCAAGATCTGCGAGGGTTGGGTCAGCGTCGACCAGCTGACGATGCTGCGTCAGATTGGGGCTCTGCCCGTCTAAAGACGGCCAGAACAGGTCGCAGACGCGGAAATGGGTAGCACGAATGTCGGAGAGCAAACCCGAACCGCCTTTCTACGGGCGGATCTGTCCGGTCACGTTGACCTCATTACCGGCTGCGACCGAGGCATCGGAGAGGCCATTGCCCAGGGTCTCGCGGCGGTTGCTGCAGTGGCGGTCACTACAAAGACTGTGAGCCAACTCCGCGAGAACTGTCCCCGGTGTTGAAACACGGTGAGGATTGAAACAGCCGGTAGATCATCAGCGTCGAGATCAGTCCGACCGTTGCGCCATGTCTCGAAAAACGTGGCGCCGCAGCGGATCGCGGTCGTGACCGGCGCTTACGCCGTGGCGGCGAGCCGGTCTGCCGGGTCGTGGAAATGCAGTGTGTAGACGTAGTGCGGGTCTACGCCAGCGGGGAATTCGGTGACATCGTCGGGAAGCAACGTGCCTGTGTCTGACAGGCAGCCCGTCACAAGCTCAACAACGTCACGCGCCATGGTCAACGCATGCTCGATCGATTCGCCCCACGTGTGACACGTTGGAAGCGCGGGGACCTCGACCGTGTAGATCGCGCTGCCGTCGTCGTCCGTTTCCGGGGTAAGAATGATGGTGTAGCGTCGCATTGTCACGCGCCCCTTTACAGATACGCTCGCAACTCTTCCTCAGTCATCCCGACATCACGAAGAATCGCCCGAAGCGTACCAACGTACCAATACGAATATCCCTGCTTCCATGAACCGGAACGGTGGTTGACCGTGCTCCATCAGTCAGAATGGCGTGGCTCCTCGTCTGCCGGACGACGGAATAGCCCGCACGCTCCAGTGCGCGTACCAGCCGTCGCCCATTGACCTGCAACACGTGTTCCTCCACATGCGTCATTCGATGCGCTCACTTGAACGTGCGCGGTGGCGGCATCGCACGCAACGCGACACGGGCGACATTGCAGCGGGATGTGCCAGGGCTACGCAGCCACTGCCGACTGGACCTGATGCACGTACCTCCGCACGATGATCGCGGCGCCAAGCAGTGGGAGACTGGCGATCAGCGCGACGTAGATCGGCATCGCGGGGTCGACCTCGTACAGCGCGCCGGCCACGAACGGCGCGATGGCAAAGCCCGCTCCGCCCAGCAGTTCGGCCAGCGCGAAGGAGCGCGAGCGCAGGTGCTCCGGCGTGACCTCCCCCAGCGCCGCGTAGATCAGCCCCCACGACACCAGATAGCCGCCTCGGCAGAAGTACGACATGGCGAACAGCCAGGTCGAGCCGCCGGAGATCAGCAGCAGGAACGCCAGCGGGCACAGCGCGATCGTGAGAATCAGCGCCGTCATCGGCGGGCTGAACGCTTTCACCTTCGAGATCAGCAGCCCCAGGCACACGCTGCCCAGCGCGAACACCGACCCGAACTGCCCGATGGTCTGGATGCGCAGGCCGTGCACGTCCTGTAGAAAATTCGGCACGAGCGTGAAGCCGGTCGTCAGGACCAGCAGCATCGCCAGGAACAGCCCGCACACCACCACGATCGGCTTGTATGCCAGCACCTTGCGGTAGCCGCCTCGCGCCGCCTGCTGCTCCTCCGTCTCCGCCTCGACCGGCTGCAAGCGGCTGAAGAACAGCACCGCGATGCCCTGCGCGATGGCCGCCGCGAAGAAGATCGAGCGCAGGCTGACCTGGTCGGCCAGCACCCCGCCGAGGCTGGGCGAGAGCAGCAGCGCCGTGCTGGGACCGACCGTGTAGATCAGCGTGAAGGCCCGCGTGCGCCCCTTGTTGTCGGTCGAGTCCGCGATCACCTTCGAGATGGCGGGGAAGGCGATGTTGCCAGCCGCCAGCAGCGCGATAGCCGGGAAGAGCTGCCACCACGTGTGCGCCAGCCCGTACAGCACCAGCCCGACGACCGTCAGCGCGCGCGCCCCGACGATCAGCCGCCGCAACGGCACCCGGTCCGCCACCATCCCGGCCGGCATCAGGAACAGCAGCCGCGCCAGCCCCTGGATGCCGATCACCAGCCCGATCAGCCGCGGGCTCGCGCCCAGCGACCCGATGTACAGCGGCGCGAGGGTCTGGTAGAAGCCGAACGACACCTCGTTGAAGAACATGGCCCAGAAGATGACGAGGTTATTGCGCCCCAACCCCATGTCGGAGCCGATCCCCGGAATGCGGCGCAACATCCCACCGCGCCGCCCAGCAACCTGCTCCACCCGTGTCCCCCGCTACCCCACCCACAAGCCCCCGCTCCGCGCCGGAGAAGGGGCTTTCCGTGGACAACGCCAAATGCTATCGCACGCGGAGCGTCGGCGTGTGGAACGTGGTACGTCATCCTCCCACGCGGCGTGGGAGGCGTGCGGTTCGCGACTAGCGCGGCTCGTCCCGCGCGGATGTCCGCGCCAGCAGCGAGCTGGTGAATTCGGTCGCGAGACAGTCCATCGTGATCTCATCCCAGTATCGTCCGCCCATCCAGCACGCCTCTCGGCGGCGGCCCACCTCCTGGAACCCCGCCTTCTCATACGCTCTTCTGCCCGCGTGGTTGTATTCGGCGACAACCAGCCAGACGCTGTGGAACCCACGGGCGGTGAAGGCGTAATCCAGCATCAAGCGCGTGGCCTCCGTGCCGTAGCCGTGTCCCCGGTTGTCCGCGTCGCCGATGAGGATCGCGAACATCGCCGAGCGGTTGCGGCTGTCAACGTTGATCAGCGCGGTGTTTCCAATGGGGCGTCTCCCGGATGCTTCGTAGATGGTAAACGCGGTCGAGTGCTCGTCCCCGGTATGGCGCGCCACCCACGACTGCGTCTGTTCGGTTGTCATCGGAGCAGGTGGACGCATGAGTGTGCGGATCACGCCGAAGTCGTTGAGCCAGCGCTGGTAGTGCGGCAGGTGATCGGGACGTAGAGGTCCCAGCGCCACACGCTCGCCGGCAATGTTGATGATTGGGTCGTCCACGTCTGATGTCATGTAGCCTCCTGCGGGGCGGTGTGCGGTCGTGTCGCGCGCCTTCCGGTTCACCAGCATACCCGCGCTCGCCGGCCGGGGACGGGCCACCGCGCTGCCGGGTGGCGACACGCGAGGGCGGCGGTCACGTCCGGAATCCGCTCGCGCGGGCAGGGAGTGTTTCCCTGTCGGTCGTGGCCCACAACGTGCGCACCGACTTGACGGCGCGACGCGGAACGTGAACAATCCTTCGGCTCCGACGGGGCGGAGCGGCGCGACATCGAGGTTAGTGCGCTGGAGCGTGCCACATCGCTGACGCGACGTTTGCAATCGAACGGCAGGACATCACGCTGGCGCACCGGTTGAGCGCCTGGCAGATTGTTGCGTTCGTGGCGCTGGCCAAGCTCGTCGTGCATGTCTCGACCAGCACCCGCTATGGCTTCCACCGCGACGAGCTGTACTACATCACGGGCGGGCTGAACCTCTCGCTGGGCTACGTCGACCACCCGCCGCTCGTCCCGCTGCTGGCCGCGTTGGCGCACGCGCTCTTCGGCCTCTCGCTGCCCGGCCTGCGCCTTTTCTCCACGCTGGCGGGCGTGACACTGGTGGCCCTGGCGGGGTTGATCGCGCGCGAGCTGGGCGGCGGCCGCTTCGCCATCGGCCTGGCTTCCTTCGCGGCGCTGGCCTGCCCTATCTACCTGCTCACCAACAGCCTGTTCCAGACGGTGACGTTCGATCAGCTCATCTGGGTCACTGGCGGTTGGCTCGTGCTGCGACTGCTGAACACCGGCGATGCGCGCTACTGGCCGCTGTTGGGCCTGGTGTTCGGGATCGGACTGCTGACCAAGTACACCATCGTCATCTTCGTCGCAGGACTCGCGCTCGGCTTTCTGCTGACGTGTCATCGAGCGTGGCTGCGCACCCGCTGGCCGTGGCTGGCGGTTGGCATCGCCTTGCTGGTGGCGTCGCCCAACCTGTGGTGGCAGATCAGCAACGGCTGGCCGTCGCTGGAGTTCATCCACAACAGCAGCGCGCGCGAGCGGGAAGAGCGCTCGTTCGTCACCTTCCCGGCCGTGCAATTGATGATGATCGGCCCACTGGCGCTGCCGCTGGTGATCGCCGGTGTGCGCGGCTGGTTTTGTCAGTCGCTGGCCCGCTACCGCCCGCTTGCCGTGGCGATCGCGTTCGCCTTCATCCTGCTGATGACTCTGGAAGCCAAGCCGTACTACTTCGCGCCGGCCTATGTGCTGATCCTGGCGGCTGGCGCGGTGATGGCCGAGGGTGCATTCGCGGTGGCCAGCCGCGCCTGGATGCGTTCCGCCACCGTCGCCATGCTGACGGTGAACGTGCTATTGCTGCTGCCGATCCTGATTCCCATCCTGCCGGCTGGGACCGCGGCGCGCTACAACATCTTCGAGATGAACGACGCGTTCGCTGAGAGCCTGGGCTGGAACGAGCTGGCGCAGACGACGGCCGCGGCGTGGCACACGCTCACGCCCGAGCAGCAGGAGCGCGCCACCATCGTCGCGGGCAGCTACGGCTCGGCGGCGGCCGTCGATCTGTACGGAGCCCGGTACGGCCTGCCCGGCGCCGTCAGCGGGCACAACTCCTATTACGTCTGGGGACCGGGCACGCTGCGGCCGGAATACCTCATCCTGGTCGGCTTCCTGCCCGGGCAGCTCGAGCTGATCGACGGGACCTGCACCCCCGCCGGTACCGTTACCAACCGGCTCAACGTCGAGAACGACGAGTTCAATCGCCCCGTCTACGTCTGCCGCGACCTCCACCGCGCGCTGCAGGACTTCTGGCCGGAGCTGCGCGACTTCCAGTAGGGGCTGAGTCCACAGCGCGCCCGCTCGGCACACGTTGCCCGTAAAGCGTTACGACCCCCGCAACCCCCGCTCCGCAAACCGCTCAACTCTCACCGCTCAGAAGGGGGTATCGCAAAACGCGAATTGGGTGTACAGTGTGGGTGTTCCTCTATATTATGTTGGTCGTATTAGCATCGCATCGGTAGGGAGCACTCCATGCGTCTCCAAGTACCCGCAATCCCGGTTGTTATCGTCGCGGTTGCCGCGCTGCTCGCGCAGACGCTGGCCATTGGGGCCGGCGCGGCGTCCGGGCCGGTGTCGCGCTTCGCCCCCGGCAACGCGGCGTTTCAGCGCACCTGGGCGCGCACCGATCAACCGGTGCTGTTCGGCCAGGTGAGCCGCACCTGGATGTGGGGGCTGGAGGCCAACACCATTGTCATGCAGGAGAGCTACGTCGAATCCCCCGGTGGAATGCGGGATGTCCAGTATTACGACAAGTCCCGCATGGAGCTTACCCACCCCGACGCCGTCGATGACGGTGTCTGGTACGTGACCAACGGCCTGCTGGTCGTTGAGATGATGAACGGCCAGATGCAGGTCGGCGACAACGCCTTCGTTCCCCGCGCCCCGGCCATGGTCAACGTGGCTGGGGACGCCGACGACCCGCTGGGGCCGACGTATGCCACCTTCGCCGGGCTGCGCGCGTCGCCGGCGCTGGCGGACGGCACGATGATTACCCAGCGGGTGGACCGCGCCGGCATGGTGACAAACGATCCGGCGCTCGCCACCCACGGCGTGACGGCTGCGCATCGCGTGACGGTGCCTGGCATCGACCATCAGGTCGCGGCGCCGTTCTGGGAGTTCATGAACTCGTCCGGCCTGGTGTTCGAGAACGGGCAGAACGTGCAGGCGCCCCTGTTCCAGAATCCATACTACGCCACCGGCTACCCGCTGACAGAGGCTTACTGGGCCGACGTGAAGGTTGGCGGCACCTACCGACTGGTGCTGAGCCAGTGCTTCGAGCGCCGCTGCCTCACCTACACTCCGGGCAATCCACCCGGCTTCGTCACCGAGGCCGGCAACGTCGGCCAGCATTACTATACGTGGCGCTACGAGCAGGCGGATGCTTCAGCAATCGTCATCAACGAAGTGCTGTACTGGCCGGAAGACGGCGACCTGGCCTGGCTGGAGCTGTACAACCGCTCCGCCGACACGCTCGACCTGTCCGGCTGGACCATCTCGAACGGCGTGGGTTCGATCGTCGCCGGCCTGCCGTCGTGGCAGATGCCGGGCGGCAGCTACCTCGTCGTGCGCTTCGGGGCCGGCGCGAACGACCCGGACTTTGCGGACGGCGTGGGCACGTTCTACACCGGAGCGGGTAGCGCGCCGTTCTTCACCACGGCGGATGTCGCCCTGTACGCCGGGGCGCCGGGCGTTGACACGATCGTTGACTTCGTGGGCTGGAGTTACGACGGCGGCGTCGTGGCAGGTCCCGCCTACGATCATGCCGTGGCGGCCGGCATCTGGCCCGCCGGAGCCGCCTTCGACTCCGCCAGCGGCGGCACGCTGGACGCGGTCGACGGCCCGCCGCACCCGCTGATGGCGTTCGTCTCGCAGGGCATGAGCATCGGGCGTGACGCGGATAG
>DATKCN010000044.1:0-2858 GCA_035513175.1 Thermomicrobiales bacterium | reverse complement strand
GAGGCGTATGTCGCCGGGCTTGGCCGGGAGCCGACCGAAGACGACTTCGAGCGCGAGATGGAAGAGCGCCGCGGAGTCGTCCGAAGCCGTTGATGCAGCCAGCAATTCGGACATTTGTCGATTCAGGGTTGCTCATAGCTGTCAGTCGAGGCGCCCAGGCAATGGTCGAACGCGCCATGGGGGTGCTGCAGGATCCACAACGGTCGTTCGTATCCAGTGACCTCGTGCGGCTGGAAGTGCTACCGAAGGCTCTATTTCATCACCAGTTGCAGGAAGCTGCACTCTACGAGCACTACTTTTCCGTGGTTGTGGAGAACGTTGATATCTCCACTGAGCTCGCCAATCACGCCTTCACGCTCGCAGCACGCTGGAATCTGAACGCGTTGGACGCGCTTCACCTGGCGGCAGCAATTCTGCTTGACGCTGATGAGTTCGTCACGACAGAGCGGCCAGCCTCCCCACTTGTGGCTGCGCGGATTGATGACCTCCGAATCGTCACGATCTCCTGAGCGGGATCGCTCGACACATTTCTCCTCCGTACTGTGCCTACGCGTCACAGGCTGGGCATGTCCGCATGCGAGGGTTCGCGTTTTGTGGATAAGTGGGGGCGGGGTGTGGATAAGTCCGGGGGAATGGGGATAAGCGTGTGTACGTACGAGGGGTGACCGTCGATAACTGGCGGGGGTCCAGTGGACAGCGGCTACGGACAATGTGGGTATTCGACCGGTGACGGATCGGTCAAAGGCGCGCGCTGTGGAGATGCTGGCATCTTGTCCCACGATTCGTGAGTGCTGTTTGTCGCATCCCGGCGGGTAAAAGAGGGGTTATACGCATTATCCACAGGCGCTACCTACGAGTACTACAACTTACTCACGAAAGAGAGATACGGGGCGGTAACCCTGGACGGCTACCGTCATGCAGCTCCGGAAAGACGGTTGATCTGCAACGCGGAATAGGTCGAGACGCAGAAGGGGACGGCGAAGGTCAGTGCGATCTTGGCGGCCACGAGTGGGGTGAGGTCGCCGCGCAGGACGACGTCGAGCTGGTTGATGGCGAACAGCATGGCGCCAACGATGAGCGCGACGCGCACGGCGTGGCGGAAGACGGCGGGGTAGAGCACTGCGTGGCGCAGGCAGCGTGCGTGTGATTCTCCCGCCGGCGTGGCGAACCGGTATGTCGCAGAGCGAGCGCATTGCTCGCAGGACATGCCGGTTGCCACGGTCTCAGCTACTACCAGATGTCGTCGACGGACAGGTCGAGCGCCATGCGGCCGGAGTGGATGAGAGTCTTCTCGGGCGTGAACGGGTGGAAGGCGCCGGCCCGGACGTCACGGTATGCGCGCTCGATCGGGCTGCGGCGGAAGAAGGCGGGTCCGCCGGCGGTCTCCATGGCAAGGTCGACGACCTCGATGGCGTTGAGGACGACATCGCGCTTGGCGATCATCGACAGGTTCGACGTGCGCTCGTCGGGCTTGTAGTCGTCGCCGAACTCGTTGAGGGCGCCGAGCAGCGACCACCACGAGGTGCGCAGGCGGGCGTCCATCTCGCCGACGCGGCGCTGTAGCAGGGGATCGTCGAGCGGGTTGACGCCGTTGCGGCTCGGGCGGGAGGCGATCATGCGCACGGCCTCGTCGCGGGCGCCGGCGGCGACGCCCCAGTAGGTGGCGGCGACGAGCGGCGCGAAGTGCACGGCGGCGTTGCGTAGCGCGGTGTCGCTGCGGCCCCAGGGACGCCGGGCCACGATCTGTGCGTCCTTGACGAAGACGTTGGTGAGCTGCACGTCGTGACTGGCGGTGGCCCGCATGCCGAGGGTGTCCCAGGTCTCGACGATCTCGAAGCCCTCGCTGGAGGTGGGCACGGCCATCAGCAGCACGATCGTGCCTTCGTCGGGGTCGTCGTAGCGGGCCATGGTGGTCATCAGGTCGGCGGTGGGGACCTGCGAGCAGAAGATCTTGCGTCCGGTAACGCGGTAGCCGCCCTCGACGCGCTCAGCGACGGTGGTGGGCCAGATGCCGTCGGAGCCGCCGCTGGTCATGATGATGACGCCTTCTTCGGCGACGCGCCGCAGGACGGTCTCGGCGGCCGCGATGCCGTTGCGCAGGCGCCAGACCTGGCCGAGGACGTTGTAGTGGTGCATGGTGGTGGCGAGCGAGGTCGAGCCGCAGCCCTTGGCCAGCTCGGCCTGCGCGTAGCAGACCTGGCGCATGCTGGCGCCAAGGCCGCCCAGCTCCTCGGGCACGGCCAGGCGGCTGTAGCCCGAGGAGCGGATGCGCACATAGTTTTCCTCGACGAAGGTGTTGTCATGGTCGTGCGCGGCGGCGCGGGCCGCGAACTCGCCGGCCAGCTCTGCGGCGAGGGGCACGAAGCGGTCGTCATCGTTGAGCGCCGGGGTGGGCCGGAAGGTCGTTCGTTGTGCGATGGCTGCTGTCATGTGCGTCCTGTCTTTCAGTACATGCAGGTTCGTGAACCGGAACGAAGCTGCTGCTTCTACCATAGCCCTGCGTGCGGCGACGTAAAGTCCTAAAATAGAACCTCACGCGAATGAGTGACGTAGATGGCGCTGGGGAGCATCGGGGTCAGCGTGCCAGGGTGAAGGGGATCACATGGCTGGATACGGACAGTTCTGCGCGATGGCCAAGGCGGCCGAGATCGTGGCCGAACGCTGGACGCCGCTGGTGATGCGCGAGATTCTGATGGGCAGCACGCGCTTCAGCGAGCTGGAGCGGGGCGTGCCGCGCATGTCGAAGTCACTGCTGGTGACGCGGCTGCGCTCGCTGGAGGAGGCGGGGCTGATCGAGCGGCGGCAGTCGGAGCAGGGCCGGGGCTCGGAATACCTGCCGACCGAGTCGGGCCGCGAGC
>DATKCN010000043.1:0-4111 GCA_035513175.1 Thermomicrobiales bacterium | reverse complement strand
GCGGCGGAGAGGAGCCGGTCGCAGATCGTCAGCGCGTCGGTCACGTCGCGTAGCGCGTCCTCGACGAACGCAAGGGGCATGAACCGGACGCCGGCGCGCACGCCGGCCGAGACGACCCCGTCGGTGAACATTATGATCGTGACGCCGTCTTCGATCGGGAACTGGTCAACGGCAGGGCGAGTGTGCCGGTAGAGGCCGATGGGACCGGGCCCTGGTTCGGAGCAACGCGCGCTGCCACCGCCACGAATGATGTACGCCACGTCACTGTTGCGGGTGACGAGGACCGTCGAGGAGGCAAGGTCAACTGAGAGTATGTCGAGAGTGGCCGACACCCGTCCATGGCGGTAGGCGTGAAGGAAGTCGTGCGTCCCGCGCGCGACCGCGCCATCACGGACACCCTCCTTCAGGAGGCTGACCGCCTTGCTGGAAATCATCATGCTGAGGGACTTGGCCGCCGCGCCAGAGCCCTGACCGTCGACGAGGACGACCGACACGCCGCCAGTCGGCCGCTCAACCATCTCGGCGGTGTCGCCGCTGTCGCGAGACGCGTACTTGTGCGTCTTCGCGACTGCGATGTCAACCGATCGCATCAGGTGGCTCCAGGCGTGTCCGTCCGCCGTAGTTCTGCTGGTAGTAGGCGGCGAACGATCCCGACTTGATCGGCGCCCACCAGGGACGGTTGTCGCGATACCAGCGGACGGTGTCGCGCAAGCCGCTCTCGAACGCGATCTCCGGCCTCCAGCCAAGGGCGCGAATCTTCGATGAATCGACTGAGTACCGGCGATCGTGACCGTGGCGATCGCTCACGTGCGCCAGCATGTCGCGGGGCGCGTCGAGCTCGTCGAGGATGGCCGCGGCGATGGCGAGGTTTTCGCGCTCGTTGCCGCCGCCGATGTTGTAGGCCTCGCCTGGGGTGCCGAGACGCAGCAGCAGCTCAATGCCGGCGGCGTGATCGCGCGCGTGTAGCCAGTCACGAATCTGGCGCCCGTCGCCGTAGATTGGAATCGGCGTGCCCTCCAGGACGTTTGTCACCGCGAGCGGAATGAGCTTTTCCGGGTACTGATATGGGCCGTACGTATTGGAGCCTCGCGAAATGACCACAGGGACGCCGTAGGTCGCGTGATATGCCCGCGCCATCATCTCCCCTCCGGCCTTGCTTGCCGAGTACGGATTGCGTGGGTCGAGCCGGTCTGACTCGGTAGACGATCCAGAGAGCACCGCGCCGTAGACCTCGTCAGTGCTGACGTGCACCATGCGACTCGTCCCGTTACGACGCACTGACTCGAGCAGGACGAAGACGCCGTGGATGTCGGTCTGAATGAACTCGCCGGGGTTCAGCAACGAGCGGTCGACGTGCGTCTCCGCGGCAAAGTTGACGATCGCGTCGAAGTCCGCGACGGCCTCGTCGACCGCCGCTGGGTCGCAGATATCCCCCTGGACGAACGAGAACCCACGCGTTCCACGCAGGTCTGCGAGATTCTCGGGATTGCCGGCGTAGGTCAGCTTGTCGAAGACGCGAACCCGCTCGTAGCCAAGCTCAACGAGCAACTTCGCGAACGTGCTACCGATAAAGCCTGCTCCGCCCGTTACGACGACCGAGCGAATGTGCTGACGTGTCACGATTGATCCGATCTCTACGAGCCGTCCGGACGGCGACACTGGTCCGCCATCGAACGTATGATACAGACGACGCCGGGACGGACGGTTCGGATGGAGAGCGCGATGCCGCTGGCGGCCGTAACATTCGACTTTCACAACACGTTGGCGCACTGCGACAGCTGGTTTCAGCATGAGATCCGCACGCTTGTGCCTGCCATCCTGTTCCAGCGGTCCGCGAACGCGGGCCAGACGCTCGATCCTGCGACCGCCGACCGAGCCACGGAAGCGTACCGGACGCTTCGACGCGGCATCATCGAGCATGGCCGCGAGCTGGACGCCACAGCGTGCGCGCAGCGCGTGCTCGAAGAGCTGTCGATCCACATGGACGACGCTGAAGTCGACGCGAGCGTCGAGTCAATCATGCGTGCATGCCTGGACGAGGCAGAGCCTGTGCCTGGCGCGATCGAGACGGTGCGAGACCTGGCGGACAGCGGCGTGCGGCTCGGCGTCATATCCGCGGCGGTCTTTCATCCGTTTCTGGAATGGGCGCTTGATAAGTTCGGGATTCTAGACGCGTTTGACGTCGTCGTCACATCCGCAAGCGCGGGGTACTACAAGACACGCCCGGAACTCTACCTGCATACGCTCAAGCGTCTGGGCGCAGACCCAGCGCGGAGCGTGCACATCGGGGACTCGCACCGGTTCGACGTCGAAGGGGCTCGACGGGCCGGGATGCGAACCGTGTGGTTCGACAGGGGGAGCGAGCCGTCGAGCAACGGCGTCGCCGATCTGACGGTTCGGGAGCTGGCCGGGCTCGCGCCCCTGCTGTTCACCCGGTTCGGGGACGCAGGCTGATGCGCTTCGACATCTTCACGCTGTTTCCAGGCATGTTTTCGGGTCCGTTCGACGAGTCGATTATCCGGCGCGCGATCGAGCGTAACCTGCTTGAGATCGCGCTGCATGACATTCGCGATCATGGCGAAGGCAGGCATCGCAGTGTCGATGACACGCCGTATGGCGGAGGCGCCGGCATGGTGATGGCCGCGCCGCCCATCTTCGCGTCGGTCGAGGGGGTCCTGGGCGACCAGATCGACGAAGTGCCGATTATCCTCATGTCGCCCTCGGGAGAGCGATTCGACCAGCGCAGCGCGCGCGCGCTCTCCGAGCTTCCTCGGGTCGCATTGCTGTGTGGGCGATACGAGGGAGTTGACCAACGCGTGCGAGAGCATCTGGTGACAAGAGAGCTTTCGATCGGCGACTACATTCTGACCGGGGGAGAGCTTGCGGCCGCGGTGGTGGTGGACGTGGTTGCCCGGCTGATCCCCGGCGTGATCGACGCCGCGTCGCTCGATGAGGAGTCCTTCACCGGCGGGCTGCTGGAGTACCCGCATTACACGCGCCCGGCGTCGTTTCGAGGCTGGGACGTGCCGAACATCCTGTTCAGCGGTCATCACGCGGAGATCGCCACATGGCGAGCGACGGAGGCGCTAAGGATCACCAGGGCGCGCCGCCCGGACCTGCTTGGCGGCGACTTCGAGTCGGAACGGTAGCGCGGGCGCGCCATGTTACACTCTGCGCGTCTCCGTCGCGATGTAACGGTCCGGGACCGCGCCGATGCAACCGGGGGAACTGATGCTACAGGGAATAATCGCGCCGACGGTGACCATCTTCAGGGAGGATGGATCGCTCGATTCCGAGGCAAACCGGGCCCACGCGGATTTCCTGATCGGGCAGGGCGTCCATGGCCTGCATGTGCTCGGCGCGGTCGGCGAATTCATGCACATGAACCTGAAGGAGCGCGAGCAACACGCTACCGAGATGTGCCAGCACGTCGATGGCCGCGTGCCGGTGGTCATCGAGACCGGCACAACTTCAACCCGCGAAACGATGCGGCTGAGCCGACACGCGCAAGGTGTGGGAGCGAGCGCCGTGTCGATCATCACGCCTTACTTCTGGAGCCTGAGCGAGCGGGAAGTCATCGCACACTACTCGGCGGTCGCAAACGCAGTCGATCTGCCGATCATCGTCAACAATGCGCCAGGCAACACCGGGGTGAGCGTCGCGACTGAGACGCTGGCGGCACTCGCGCGCGAGCACAGGAACCTCGCTGGCGTCACCGACGCGATCGACAGCCTGGAGCACCTCCGACAGCGAGTGTCCGCCATGAAGGCGGTCAATCCAGAGTTTCGCGTGCTGTCAGGGCTGGATGTCCACATCGTCAGCATCATGGAGATGGGTGGCGACGGCATTATCCCGGCAACCGCCAACGTTGCGCCTGAGCAGTACGTCGACCTATACAATGCCTGGAACAGGCGCGACCTGGAAGGGGCGCACGAGCGGCTCGCGCGTTTCATGCCCGCGATGGACATGCTCCGCGTCCCCGGCAGCTTGCTGAGCATTATCACAGAGGCGATGACGATGCGCGGTGTCGTCAACGCCGGAGCGCCTCGCCAGCCGGCGCTGCCGCTCTCAGCCGAGAGCCGCGCTCGACTGCGCGACACGCTTGCCCGGT
>DATKCN010000042.1:0-2654 GCA_035513175.1 Thermomicrobiales bacterium | reverse complement strand
CGAGGCAGCCCGCCGCTGGGCCAACCACGTCAATGCCGACGGCAGCGCCGGAGCCGAGTGGGCCTACCTGCTGCTCTCGGAGACCGATGTCCGCACAGCGCGCGGCTCATGGGAGGCGATGAACCGGTTGGGCGGCGGTCTGTAGCGCCATGCGGCCACATCACCGTCCGCAACGGCGGCTGCTACAAATGCCTCAACTGCGGCAACACCCATCCCGGTATCGATCACCGCGATGTCGCGCTCGCCCGCCACCGGCCCCGAGGGCGCCAGCGGCTCCGCCAGCACGAACACACCACCCCCATGCGCGTCGATGCGCGCCCAGCCCGCAGGCCGCTCGCTCATCGCCAACTCCCGTGCGCCACAGTCAATCCATCAATCCCAATCTCCCCCTTCAAGTGCTGCCGCACCCGCGTCGGGAAGGGGGCCGGGGGGTTAGGTCCCGTCGATCCCCCAGATGCGCGTGCCGCCATTCGAGGAGACATACACCCGCTGCGCGTCGGTCGAGATTACCAGCGTGTCGACGCGCGAGTCGTTCCCAGCCTGCGTCCAGGTCTGGCCTCCGTCGACGCTCCAGTACGCCCCGTGCGATCCACCGATCCAGATGCGGTTGGCGTCGTTCGGGTCGATGCGAGCCTGCCGGAAAAAGAAGCTTTTGTCCTGCTCGGCGGGCGGAATCGTGGCGATGTTCGGGTTGACGGAGTAGGTCGCGTCCTCCAGCCCGTCACGGCTCCAGCTCCAGGTCGTGCCGTTGTCGTCGCTGACCCCGACGCCGGAGGAGGTCGCCAGCACGATGCGGTTGCCGTCCCAGGCCACGCCCGCGAGGCTGTAGAAGTCGATCACCATGCCGATCAGCGACGGCGCCGCGTTCGGCTGCAAGTGGTACTTGAACAGCGCCCCGGAGCCGCCCTCGGTCACGCCCAGCACCAGTATCTCGTCATCCAGCGCGTCCGGGTTGCGGCTCACCGCGTCATACACATCGTGGTTCAGCGCGTCCGGCTCCAGCACCTGCGTAAAGCTCTGCCCACCGTTGAACGAGATTTCCAGCACGCAGCTGGTGCCGATCACCGTCGACGCCTGCCCGGCGTGCACGAGCAGTGGGCGGATGTTGTCCCCGGCGGCGAAGTTCTGCCAGGTGATTCCGCCGTCCACCGATCGCCGCAGCACGACGCCGCTCGGCCCGACCGCGCAGCCGCCGTTCTCCCCAGCGTACAGCACGTTGGGATCGTTCAGCGACGCCACCATCGTCCCCGGCTGCACGCTGCCCGACGCCACCCACGTCCGCCCGCCGTCGTTTGAGCGGGAGATGCCTGCGCTGGTCAGCGCGTAGAGCACGGCGCCCTCGTCGTCGCCAGCCACGATGCCGAGGATCGCCTTGCCCTCGACCTGCGCGTCCGCGCCCCCGCTGGGAAGCGGGACGGCGGTCGGAGTGGCGGTCGGCTCCGGCGCCGGCGTGTGTGTCGCCGTCGGCTCGACGGTCGGCGTGGCGCTTGGCTCTGGCGTCGAGGTCGCGGTCGGCTCGGCAGGCGGTTCCAGCGTCGCGGTCGGAGCCGCCGGCGCTGCCTCGGTTGGCGTCGCCGCTGGCTGCTCCGTCGCGGTTGGCGACGGTTCGGAGGCTGCCACGGTCGAGGTCGCCAGCGGCGGCGTCGACGTTGGGTCTCTCGACTCCGCGCCCGAACAGGCCGCGATCAGGAGGACAACGATTGCCAGCATCGCGAACAATCGCGCGGGACGATGTGCTGTCGCTCGGATCGAGCGCCCCGGCCATGATCGTTTCAATCTTCTGCTCCGAACATCCGGCTCTCTCGCCGCTCCACCACCGTGGCAGCCCTCGACGCCGAACCGTGTCGTCACGAACAGGAATGCCGGATGATCCCCAGCGTTACGCCGACCTAACAGCCGGCTCCGGGGTCGCGCGCCGGATCGTCTCCGCCGCCTCCAGCAGCCGCGTCCGCCAGAAGTCCGATAGCCACACGTCGCGTCCATTCGCATCACTCAGCTCGACATCCGGCGCCGGTTGGTGGGAGATCATCAGCGCGTCCTTATCCTTCCAGCAGCTTTCAGCGTAAGCCTACCGTCAAGCTGTCTGTCGGGGCGTGCCACAATGGTCGGGCAGGTATCGTCACGCTGGCAGTGAGCGAGGGGATCGTGTTCAAGGCTGGGTTGACGAGCCTCGCCCTCGTGCTGGTCGTGGGGGCCGTCGTTGCCGCTTGTGACGTCGACGAAAAGCCGTCGGACCCCGGCGCCGTGGCCGCGGCGCCAACGTCCGGCGCGAGCATGCAACGGGCCGCCGTGCGCCGCGTCGTCGATGGCGACACGCTGATCGTCGTCGTCGACGGACGCGAAGAGCGCCTGCGCTACATCGGTGTCGACACGCCGGAGTCGGTCCAGCCCAACACCCAGGCGCAGTGCTTCGCCCGCGAAGCCTCGGAGGCCAACAAGCGGCTCGTCGAAGGCCAGGTCGTTTACCTGGAACGGGACATCAGCGACCGCGACCGCTTCGGCCGCCTGCTGCGCTACGTCTTCGTCGACGGTCCCTCCGGCGAGCGCCTGTTCGTCAACCTGGAGCTGGTGTCGCAAGGCTACGCGCAGGCAGTCACGTTCCCGCCCGACGTGCGCCACGCCGAGACCTTCCGCGCCGCCGAACGGGAGGCGCG
>DATKCN010000041.1:0-2329 GCA_035513175.1 Thermomicrobiales bacterium | reverse complement strand
CGATGTCATCGCGATCGGCCCACATGCCGATCGCGCCGCTCTCGTAGAGCAGCTTTCGGAACTCCCCGACAGACATTGACGTCGGGTTGTCCTTCATGTCGGGAACACTCACGACTGGGTCGTCGATCAGGTCTGAACGATGCATAACGCTCTCCACGGTTCCGACCGATTACTTCAGCGAGTTCGCAAAAGCGGACACAAGATGGCGTCACGCCGTCCGGATCGCCGCCGCCCTCTCCAGCTGTAGCTCCTTTGTGGCCTGCTCGCGCATCAAGTACTTCTGCACCTTGCCGGTAACGGTCATCGGAAATGAGTCGGTAAAGCGCCAGAAGCGCGGCACCTTGTAGTACGCGATCTGCCCCTCGCAGAACGAACGCATCTCCTCGGCGCTGGAGCCTTCGCCCGGCTTCAATATCACCCACGCCATCACCTGCTCGCCGTAGGTCTCGTCGGGCACGCCGATCACCTGCACGTCGCGCACCTTCGGGTGGCGATAGAGGAACTCCTCGATCTCGCGCGGGTAGATGTTCTCGCCGCCTCGGATGATCATGTCCTTGGCCCGTCCAACGATGTTGACATACCCCTCGTCGTCCATCGTCGCCAGATCGCCGGTGTGCATCCAGCGCCCATCGTCGATCGCTTCCGCCGTCGCCGCCGGATTGCCCCAATAGCCCAGCATCACGATGTAGCCGCGTGACAGCAGCTCACCCGTCTCGCCACGCGGCATAACCGCGCCGGTGGCCGGATCGATGATCTTGGCCTCCACGTGCGGGTGAATACGCCCGACCGTCGCAACCCGCTTGTCGAGCGGATCGTCAGTTGTCGACTGAAACGACACCGGTGAGGTCTCGGTCATGCCGTAGCAGATCGTGACCTCTTCCATGTGCATGCGCTGGTTGACCTGCTTCATCACCTCGGTCGGGCAGGGCGAGCCGGCCATGATCCCGGTGCGCAGCGTCGACAGGTCGAATCGTTCAAACTCTGGGTGGTTCAGCTCGGTAATGAACATCGTCGGCACGCCGTGCAGCGCCGTGCAACGTTCCTTCTCGACGGCTTCCAGCGTCAGCAGCGGGTCGAAGACCGGCGCCGGGATGACGATCGTCGCGCCGTGCGTCACGCAGGCCAGATTGCCGAGAACCATCCCGAAGCAATGATAGAAGGGGACGGGCACGCACAGCCGGTCCTCGTGCGTGAGGCGCATTCCTTTTCCGATGAAGTGCCCATTGTTAAGGATCGAGTGATGCGACAGCGTGGCGCCCTTCGGAAATCCGGTTGTGCCGCTGGTGTACTGGATATTGATCGGGTCGTCGAAATGCTGCTGGCGCTGCGCCTCGGACAGTTCCCCGTGGTCGATCGCCTCCGCGCGTTCCATTACCTCGTGCCACTGCAGCGCGCCGGGCATGCGCTCAGCGCCGAACGAGATAACCGTGCGCAGGTCCGGCGCCTTCTCGGCCTTCAGCCTGCCCGGTCTGGACGTCGCAAGCTCCGGACACAACTCGCGCACCATCGCGCCGTAGTCGGATGTCTTGAACGGCGGAGCGATGATCAGCACGCTGCAACCTGATTGCCGCAACGCATACTCCAGCTCGTGCATCCGGTAGGCGGGGTTGATGTTGACTAGAATCGCGCCGATCTTCGGCGTTGCGAACTGCGCCACCACCCACTCCGCGTAGTTCGGCGACCAGATGCCGACCCGGTCCCCCTTCGTCACCCCCAGCGCCAGCAGGCCCCGCGCGAACGTGTCGCACTCGTGCTGGAGGCGCCGGTAGGAGTAGCGCAGCCCCTGGTGGCTGGAGACCAGCGCCTCGTGATCCGGGAGCTGCTCGACCACGCGGTCGAACATGTCGCCGATCGTCGCGCCGATCAGTGGCTCGTCGCTGGCGCCGTGAACGTAGGACAGCCGTGGATCGTGGAGGTTGAGCGACGCTGTCATCATGCTGCTCCTTCAGACACTGGGCCGGACTGGCTTGCCGATCGTATCATCGCTGAAAACCCGTGCGAATTCACCATCCCGTGCCCGATCAGCGCACGGTCTTGACATGTAATGCCCGAAAGCTCATGACGCCAGTTCCGACATTCAGACTCCTGGGAAATCTGTACACACACGTCGGGTTGATGTTCCAACGTGCCGCCGCTCGGAAAGCTGACGACCGTTGCCCACTTGAGGCTCATCCTATCTCGTCGGAATCCTGCCCGCATCGCTCACCCCACTGATCGGAAGGGAACAGGACATCGCGGCGGTTTGCGACGTGCTTGGGGACACCGTCACTCGCGCTCCGTCGTCAGGCCCGGGCTGGTCACCGCGAAGTCGATGTCGCGCCAGACCATC
>DATKCN010000040.1:0-9171 GCA_035513175.1 Thermomicrobiales bacterium | reverse complement strand
GAGGCTGTCGTTGATGACCTTGAAGTTGTCCAGGTCCAGGAACAGCACCGCCACCCAGCCCCCGTGGCGCCGTGTGAGGGACAGCTCGCGGTCGATCCGGTCGAGCAGCAAGGTGCGGTTCGGCAGGCCGGTCAGGCTGTCATGCAGCGCCTGGTGGCTGAGCTGCGCCTCCAGCTCCTTGCGCTCGCTGATGTCCTGCGCCTGCGCCAGCAGGTAGAGCGGCGCGCCCTGCTCGTCGCGCACGGCGGCGATGTTCACCACGCACCAGACACTTAGGCCGCTCCTGGTCAGATAGCGCTTCTCGATCTGCACGGTGTCGATATTGCCCCGCGCGAACTGCCCGGCCAGCTCGTGTCCGGCGCTGACGTCGTCCGGATGGCTGATGTCGGCGTCCGCCAGCGCCAGCAGCTCGGCCTCGCTGTATTCCGTCATCACGCACAGCGCGGGGTTGACCTGGATCAGCCGGCCATCCAGCGCGATGATCGCCATGCCGACCGCCGCGTCGTGGAACGCGCTGCGGAAGCGCGCCTGACTCTCGCGGGTCGCCTGCTCCGCCAGCATGCGCTCGGTGATGTCACGCGCGTTGATGACGATGCCGCGGATGCTGGGGTCGCCCAGGAAGTTCGTGATCGTGGCCTCCAGCCAGCGCCAGGAGCCGTCCCCGTGGCGGCAGCGGAACGTCAGCGGCAGATGCCGCCCGCGCTGCCCGATGACCTCCGTGACGAACCGGCTGATGGCCACGGCGTCATCCGGGTGGACGTAGGCGCTGTAATGGGAGTCGAGCATCTCGCCCGGCCGGTAGCCGAGCGTGTGCTCCACGGCCGGGCTCTGAAACTGAATGACGCCGGCTACGTTCAGGATGCCGGTGATGTCCGCCGCGTTCTGAATCAGCGAGCGGAAGCGTCGCTCGCTGGAGCGCAGCCGCTCCTCCGCCTGCTTTTCCCGCGTCGTGTCGACGGTCACGCCCAGCCAGTACAGCTCCGCGCCCGCGTCATCGCGCACCAGCGCGGTTTCGTCGCGCATCCAGACCACGCTGCCATCACGCCGGACGAAGCGGTACTCCAAGGTCAGCGGCTCACCACTGCGCGCCGCAGCCTCGACGGCTGCCAGCACCCGCGCCCGGTCGCTGGGATGGAGCCTCTTCGTCCACAGCCGGGGATCGGCAAGCCACTCATCCTGCTGGTAGCCGATCAGCCTGGCGATCTGCGGGCTCTGATAGAGCAGCGTGCTCTGGTCGTCCGGGCTCGTCACGAAGACCATGGCCGGCAGGTTCTCGACCAGTCCCCGGAAACGCGTTTCCGCGTCACGCGCCATCTTGTGCAGGCGGGCGTTGTCAATGGCGACGGCCGCGCGACGCGCCAGATCCTCGGCGATGCCGGTGTCCGCGGTGCTGTAGCCACGCGCCGGCCCGGTGTAGGCGAAGGTGATGGCGCCAATCGTCGTGCCCTTGGCAATGAGGGGCACGATCAGCATCGAGCGGATGTTCAGCGCCTTGAAGACGGAGAGCCCGCCGGTCGTCTGTGCGTCATCCAGGAAGACGGACGAGAAGTCCTCGTACAGTTGGGTCGCGGCGGTGCGCAGCGCCACCGCGACGCCGACCGGCTCGTCGCCGATCAGCGTGGAGTCATCCTGCAGTGTGTCCGCCAGGGCCTGTTGCGCCGGGTCGGCATGGGCCGCGGCCACCCGCCGGACCGCCCCAGCGTCGTCGATCAGGCTGACGACGCACAGGTCCGCCAGCGCGTGGACGGACAGCCGCGCGACCTGTTGCAGCGTCGTCTCGAAATCGAGCGAGCTGGACAGCGCGGCGCTGGCGTCCAGCAACAGCTGCTGCCGCTGCTCCAGCGTCTTCTGGCCGGTGATGTCCTCGATCATGGACACGGTGTGCAGGAACTGGCCGTCGTCGTCGCGCACGGCGCTGAGCGAGATGCACGTCCAGATCGTGTTGCCGTTC
The DNA here is from genome assembly GCA_035513175.1 of Thermomicrobiales bacterium. Classification (GTDB taxonomy): domain Bacteria; phylum Chloroflexota; class Chloroflexia; order Thermomicrobiales; family CFX8; genus DATKCN01. The sequence continues at coordinate 7,220 of DATKCN010000040.1, read as the reverse complement.
TTATGAACGTAGCGCGCCTCGGAGTTGAACTCGTCGATCTCGCCGCTGATGAGCTTCTGGAGCCGCACCCAGCGCTCCCCGGCCTGATCCAGGTCGGCCGGCGGCACCAGCCTGGAGAACGGGATCGCGCGCAGCTCCTCCGTGCTGTAGCCCACCATGTCGCAGAAGGCCCGGTTGGCGCTGATGATCTCGCCGCCCGCGTCGATGGTCACGATGCCAATCGGCGCATGATCGACGATCGCGCGGTAGCGGCGTTCGCGCTGCTGGAGCTCGCTCGTGCCCGGCTGTTCCCCGCTCGGGGCCGCGCCGGGACCGCGAGGCGCGGCTTCACGAGCATCAGCGCGCGGGACTGGCGGTGGTTCACGCATTGGCGATGGCCTCGGTCGTGACGCACGGCATGAATGAGCCTGCCATGTTTGGCGAACGTGTCGACACCCGCGGCCTGGGCGCGGGCCCGTCCTGCTAGTCTAACCGAGGACGAGCCTCTGCTGAGTCAGGGACGTGTTACAAACGTCCTGAGTCGGAATAGATATTGGGGCCAATCCCCGTCTCCGCGCGCCTGCTGGCCGTGGCGTGCCCGTTTCGCGCTCTATTGTGGCATGTCCAGAGTGAAGACGGCGCCCAGCGTGTCGCTCGTGATGTCCGTCGCCAGGCGCTCCAGCGCGCTCACGTCCCAGTAGCGACCGAACGGCCGCTGATGTTCACCACCGGCTGGGTCCGCTCATGCGCCGGATGGGGGCAGCGACACGGAGGTCAGCACCGGCACCGCGATGCCGTGCTCGCGGAAGGCCCGGCGGATGCGCAGCCGCAACGCCCGTTCGATGGCCCACTGCTGCAGCGGCTCGGTCTTGATCATCACCCGGAAGGTGACGCCGGTCACGCTGATGGCGTTGATGCCGACGAACTGCGGCGGCTCCAGGATGTACTGCCCGAATTCCGGGTCCTCCTGCAAGCCCTCAAGCACGTCCTTGAGCACCTCGACGACCTTCGTGTCGTCCTCCGTCGCCGATGTCTCGATGTCGATGACCGCCCGCGACCAGCCCTTGGACAGGTTCTCGACCGTGCGCACCTCCCCGTTGGGGACGATGACGACCGCGCCATTGATCGAGCGCAGAACCGTGCGGCGCAGGCTGATTTCTTCGACCGTGCCGGAGAAGGAGTTAACGCGGATGACATCGCCGACGCCGTACTGGTTCTCGAACAGGATGAAGAAGCCGTGCAGCGTGTCCCGGATCAGGCTCTGCGCGCCGAAGCCGATGGCCAGCCCTGCGATGCCGGCGCTGGCGATCAGCGGCGCGATGTTCATCCCCAGGTTGGAGAGCACCATCATCCCGGCGATGAGGAAGACGAGCAGCCGCCCGGTGGACTCGATCACGTTGCCCAGCGTCTGCGCCTTCTGCTTCAGCTCGCGGGGCGTCTGGTCCTGGCGCTCCATGACGCGCTGGATCACCCGCTCCACCAGCGAGCGCAGCAGGCGCAGCACGATGATGGCGATGATGACGATGACGACGATCGTGATCGCCGTCGCCAGCGCCTCGTGACCCCAGCCGGTCAGCCGGTTCACGACATCGTCGCGGGTCACGGCCCGGATGCGCCCCGCGATGTCATCCAGCGGGATCAGCCCAGGGCTCTGATCTGCGGGCTTCGGCACAACCCATCCCCACGGCTACTCATCAGCGCCACCCGAACCTGCCGATCACTCAACTCGGTCAGGACACACCTTCTGAACCAGCTCCTCAGCGGATGCATCGATGCGTGTGAAAACTCGTGCGATCTCCCAGACAGCAAGCCCATCGATACGGCCCGGTCTGCGGCCCAACGGCCCCGGTCGAAAGGTGATGCCAGGGCGGGCAGCCATGCGCAGCCCTTCATCCAGCAATGTCCTGGCAAGCTCGGAGCGAGACTGTCCCCTCCGGCGGCTTTCGCGATCGAGGCGCTCGAACGTTGGGATGCTCGAACGAACGGAAAGGCGCCGGTCCGCCACTGATCCACAACTCCTTTCAGGCGTGTGTAACACAGCGTAACACGCTATCTATCGCGAAGGGAAAACAGGACGGGAGCGGCGCTAACGCCGTTCCCGTTTTCATGCTCGTCATCGAATCCGGCGCCGTGGCGCTGCTTACTCCGCTGGCGCGCCCTCGACGTCGATCGGCTCCGGCTCCTCGCGCGGCGGTCGGCTGCCGGTCATGCGCACCTGGATGGTGCGGGGGCGCGCCGCCTCCGCCTTCGGCAGGGTGATCTTCAGGATGCCGTTGCTGAAGTCGGCGCTGGCCTCGTCCGCCTTCACCGCGCTCGGCAGCGTCACCGAGCGCTCGAAGCGCCCGAAGCGCCGCTCGCGGATCAGCCACTTCTCGCCTTCCCGCTGGGCGTCGTCCCTGATCTCGGCCGCGATGCGCAGCGTGTCGCCCAGCACGGAGATGGTCACCGCGTCGGGCAACGCGCCCGGCACGACCGTCTCGACGACGTAGGCCTCGTCGGTCTCACGCAGGTCGAGCGGGATGCCGCCCGTCATGGCCGCCATGCCGGCTCGTGGCCGCACGAAAGACTCCTCCAGCAGGTTGTTCATCGCCTCACGCAGCGAGACTATCTCTCGCAACGGGTCCCACCTCTGAATGCTCATGCGTTCCCTCGTTCTCTCCATCACACCACAGCGTGTGTGCCTGATTGCGCTGGAGCCCGTTGACCGCTCGACCACGTCCCGCTCCAGCATGCATCTCATAGGATAAAACCTTAGTCGTGCCGTGTCAAGGTGATCGAGCGCCGCGACGCGCTCCTGACGGCTACAATAGCCCGATGCGCCGCAAGATCCGCGCCTACCTGGTTCTGCCGCATGCCTGGGCGGTGCTCGTGGTCGTGGCGGCGACGGCGGCGTTCGGGTTGCTCGCGGCGGATGGCCGTCCCCCGGCCGGGCGCTTCGCGCTGCTGTTGCTGGCCATGCTGGGCGGGCAGCTCGCCATCGGCGCGCTCAACGAGTACATGGACCGCGCGGCCGACGCGGTCGCCAAGCCCTGGAAGCCGATCCCGGCCGGGGATGTCTCCCCCGCCGCCGCGCTCACCGTGACCGCCCTCGGGTTGCTGCTGATGCTGATCGCGGGCGGACTGCTGGGACTGGCCGAGCTGGCGGTGCTGTCGATCGGCATCGGCGGCGGGCTGGCCTACGACCTGGGCCTCAAGCGCACGCCCGTCTCGTGGCTGCCGTACCTGGTCGCGCTGCCGATCGTGCCCATCTGGGCCTGGATGGTGATGGACGCCTTTCAGCCGCGCCACCTGTGGCTCTATCCCATCGGGGCGCTGCTGATCGTCGCCATCCACCTGGCGCAGGTGCTGCCGGACATCGAGGCCGACCGCGAGCGCGGCGAGCGGGGCCTGGGCGTCTTTCTGGGCGAGCGCTGGGCCACCGTCGTGATGTGGACCGCCGCCTTCGCCTCGCCGCTGATCGCCGGCGCCGGGTCGGTGATGTTCGGCTCGCGGCCGGTGGCCGGGATGCTGGCGGGGGCGGTGGTTGCCGGGGTGTTTGCAACAACGTTCGTACTGCATCGTCGTGCCCCTGCCCGCGTTGGTCCCTTCCTGTTTCAGATCCTCACGGCCAGCGCGGTCGTGCTGGGTTGTGGCTGGGTGGTGGCGAGCGGGTGACCCCACCCCCCGGCCCCCTCCCCGGCGCGGAGAGGGGGAGCAGGTGGCTGGATTGGTGGATCTATGCCAGGCGCCTGGACTCTTACTGGTTCTTCGTTGGGTTACCTGTTTCTGATCTCGTGACGGGGGATGGTTGGCCTGAGATGGAGCCTCTCCCGTGTGCACCCGGGGGCTGTGGCGGGGGTGACATCCTGCCGTCAATGTACCGAACGGAAGATGGGCCGAATTCTGTGCCACTTTTCGGGATGAAAGATTTGACTCGTGATGCGTGATGCGGTGGGGCTGGGGGCTGGGGGCTGCGGGAAGAGCGGGGGGTGATTTCGTATCATGGTGATGGTGGCGGAGCGGTGGATGCATTGCGCCGCCTGGCAGGCAGGAGTGGGGCACATGGCGCGCATACCAATTCCACGGGACGAGGTCGAGGCGTTCTGCCGCAGGCATCGCATTCGCTGGCTGGCGCTGTTCGGCTCTGTGTTGCGCGACGACTTCACCGACGACAGCGACATCGACGTGCTGGTTGAGTTCGAGCCGGACCATCGGGTTGGCTGGGAGTTCTTCGATATCGAGCGCGAACTCTCCGACATTCTGGGTCGCAAGGCAGATCTGAACACACCTGCATCACTCAGCCGCTATTTCCGCGACGAGGTGCTTGCAGAGGCGGAGGTGTGGTTTGACGCGGCGTGACGATACGGTCCCGATGCGACACATGCTGGACAGCGCTCGCGAGGCGGTTGCGTTCGCCAGTGGCAAGGCGCCAGAAGAGATCGAATCCGACAGAATCCTGCGCCTTGCGCTCACCAAGCTGATCGAGATCATCGGGGAGGCTGCGGATCGCGTTCGCCCCGAAACCCGAGCCACGTATCCAGACGTTCCATGGCGGAGAGCGATCGACATGCGCAACCGGCTCGTCCATGGTTACGACACGATCGATCCCCGTATCGTGTGGGATGTGGTTCAGAATAACCTGCCTCCGTTCATCGCCCATCGCCGAGCTGGAGCGGATTCTCGGCGCGGGCGAAGACGCGTGACGATCCGTGGCTAGCAGCCCCGTCTTCCACTCGGCCCTGCCGGGAGCGACGAACCGCGCGCCACCGCACACCCCTTCGCCGCGCCGGGGAGGGGGCCGGGGGGAAAGGTCCATCCCGTATCATTCCCAACCATGGACCCACCAGGCGACTCGCTCTCACGCGACAGATACCAGGAGCTCGCGATGGCACGCATACCAATTCCACGGGACGAGGTCGAGGCGTTCTGCCGCAAGCACCACATTCGCTGGCTGGCGCTGTTCGGCTCCGTCCTGCGCGACGACTTTCGAGACGACAGTGACGTTGACGTGCTGGTCGAGTTCGAGCCGGGACATACGCCCGGCTGGGAGCTGTTTGACATGGAACGTGAGCTTGAATCGATCCTGGGCCGTGATGTCGATCTGAACATGTACGCGCCGCAGGCTCGGGAGCGCTTCACGGATATCATGCGCGAGGCCGAGGTGCAGTTTGCCGCTTGTTGATCCCGCACGTTGATCGAAGGAATAGGCCGCAAGTGAAAATCCACTTCGATCAGGCAGCAGACGCGCTCTACATCATCCTCGTCGAGGCCGACGTGCTCGAATCCGAGGAGGTCCAGCCGGGCGTCGTCTTCGACTTCGATGCTGAGAGCCGGGTTGTCGCGATCGAGATCCTGCGCGCCTCGCAGCGCGTGCCAAACGCCAACCTGAAGCAGATCGAGATCGAGGTAGCGTAAGAACAGCACAAGTGCTGCCGCACTCCTGGCCCCCTCCGCGCCGGGGACGGGCGCTCGTCATCTTTCGTAGGGGAGGCCCCGCGTCGCCTCCCGGGTTAGCCGCCACGCGGCAGGGCGCGGGATGCCCAACGTCGATCACGCTGCTGGCCGCCGGGGTATCCGACCCGGGAGGCCACACGGGGGCCTCCCCTACGCGATACGATCCCTCACTCGCCGCTGCTCACCGCCCGGTTCGCGCCGTGTGCCACGTTGGTCGTCAGATGCCGGGCGCCGTGGTGGCCAAACCGGGAGGCCACCCGGGACCTCCCCTACGCGGGATCAGGGTTGCCGGACGCGTCCCGCCCCACCGCGTCACACGTTGCGCGTTACACGTTACGACCCCCGTCCCCTACTCCCTCGTCTCATACATTCGCCGCACCACCCCCTCGATGTCCGGTTCTTCCAATGTAAGGTCGTGGATGCGGTAGCGGGCGGAGACGGCTGCGATCAGCTCGGCGGCCGTTACCTCGTCGCGGCGGAAGCGCAGCCAGCGGCGGGGGCCGTCGGCGCGCGCCTCGACCGCGCCAGGCACGATCAGCGGGCCGCTCGTCTCGTCCAGCGCCAGATCGACGACCAGGGTGCGCTCCGTGCCGTAGGCGTTGCGGATGGCCTCGACGCTGCCGTCGTAGAGCAGTTGGCCCCGGTCGATGATCAGCATGCGGGGACAGAGGTGCGCGATGTCGGCCATGTCGTGCGTCGTCAGCAGCACCGTCACCTGCCGCTCGCGGTTGACGCGCAGCAGGAACTCGCGGATGCGGGCCTTGGCGACGACATCCAGCCCGATGGTCGGCTCGTCGAGATACAGGATGGGCGGCTCATGCAGCAGGGCGGCGGTCAGATCGCCGCGCATGCGCTGTCCCAGGCTGAGCTGGCGCACCGGCGTGTTCAGGAAGCCGTCCAGCTCCAGAATCTCGCGGAACTCGGCCAGGTTGGCGGCGAAACGCGCCTTCGGCACGCGGTAGACATGCCGCAGCAGCTCCAGCGACTCGATCAGCGGCAGGTCCCACCACAACTGGGTGCGCTGCCCGAAGACGACCCCGATGCGGGAGGCCAGCGTGCGCCGCTCCCGCCACGGCACGAGGCCGTCCACCACCGCCTCGCCGCCGCTGGGGACCAGGATGCCGGTCAGCATCTTGATCGTCGTGCTCTTGCCCGCCCCGTTCGGACCCGCGTAGCCGACCATCTCGCCGCGCGCCACCCGGAAGCTGATGCCGTCCACGGCACGCACGTCATGGCCCTCGCGCGACACCAGGTTGCGCAGCGCCCCGCCGAACCCGCGATGATGCCGCGCGACGCGGAAGGTTTTTGACAGTCCCTCGACGTGGATGATGTCGTTGGTCATGGGAGCCTCGCCCGCCCAGGTCCACCGCACCCGACGTAGGGGCGCATGGCAATGCGCCCGGCTGACCGCCATTCCCTCGGATCGGCAGCGTCGTGTCTGGCGGCTCGCCACGATCCGAGGGGGTTGGGCATCGGGCCGGGCGCATTGCCATGCGCCCCTACGGTGGGGTCGATCATCTCAGCTCCCTGTGCTGCGGTAGTGCCGCACGCCGAAGCCCCAGGCCAGGCGGGCAGTTGCCGCCAGGGCCAGCGCGGCCAACGGCGAGGCGAAGGGCATCCAGCCCGGCCAGTCCCCCGCCTCCGGCCGGTCCAGCAGGTAGAGGGCCGGGAAGTAGGAGACGAACGCCAGCGGCACGACGAAGGTGAAGAAGCGTTGCATGGCTACATGGTAGATCGGCAACGGGTAGCTGGCCATCTCGGCGCCACCGTTGGTCAGCGAGTTGATCAGCTCGATGCTCTGCACCGTC
>DATKCN010000039.1:0-5027 GCA_035513175.1 Thermomicrobiales bacterium | reverse complement strand
CGGCATCGCGAAGCGGCAGAGCACCCAGCGGGGGCCGGTGATGGCAACCGAACAGAGCGCGCCATACATCTTCGTCTCGTACGCGAGCGCGGACCGCGAGCGAGTACTGCCCGTGGTGGCGGCCCTCGAGCAGGCGGGCGTCCCGGTTTGGATCGACCGCGAGGGCATCGGCGGCGGCGAAAGCTACGCGGCTGAGATCAACGACGCGATCGAGCGCTGCGCCGCGCTGGCGCTGATGTGCACCGAGCGCTCGCTCGCCTCACGCAACGTCAGGCAGGAGCTCGTGCTGGCATGGGAGCACGAGCGCCCGTACGTCCCGATCCTGCTGGAGCAGGTCACGATTCCGGGAGAGGTCAAGTACTGGCTTACCGCCGCGCAGTGGATCGAGGCGTTCGACCTGCCCGCGTCGCGGTGGCTGCCGGACGTGCTGGCCGCGCTGGAACCGGTTGGAATTAACCCGCGAGCCGAGCAACGCGCCGAGATTACGCTCGCCGGACGAGACCGGGAGCTCGCGCACATGCGCGAGCTGCTTGGCGCGACACAACGGGGACACGGCAGCCTGGCGCTCATCGGCGGGGAAGCGGGCATCGGGAAGACCGCGCTCGCGGACGCGCTGTGCCGCGAGGCAGAGCAGCAGGGAGCGCTGATGTTGACTGGGCGCTGCTTCGATCTGGCTGAGACGCCTCCCTATGGCCCATGGATCGACCTCTGCGCCAGGTATCCATCAACACCGCGGCTTCCCAGTCTCCCGCCCGCATTCGCCGAACGCGGCACGGTGGGAGCCGTGACGAGCCAGATGGCGCTGTTCGTGCAGGTGCAGGACTTCCTTGTCGAGCTGGCAGCACGCCACCCGGTCGTGCTGCTGCTGGATGATCTCCATTGGGCAGATCCAGCCAGCCTCGACCTCGCCCGCTTCCTCCTGCCAACGCTTCCGGGCAATCGGCTGCTTATTCTCGCCACCTATCGTTCGGACGAGATCGGCCCGCAGAATGCGCTCTATCAGGCGCTTCCGTCGCTGGCTCGTGGCGGCGCGGTCGAGCGTGTCGACCTCCATCGCCTGCCGGACGACGCCGTGCGCGCGCTGCTGAGCGCGCAGTACACGTTGGCGGACGACGACGCAGAGCGCCTCGTCGCCTACCTGCAATCCCGCGCCGAAGGGAACCCGCTCTTCCTGGGTGAGCTGCTGCGGTCGCTGGAAGAGGCAGAGACGCTTCAACGCGATGGGGAGCAGTGGCGCCTCGGAGATCTGATGACGACCGCCGTTCCCGCTTTGTTGCGCCAGGTCATCGACGGACGTGTGTCGCGATTGGATGCGGAGAGCCAGCGGCTGCTGGGCGTGGCGGCGGTGATTGGCCACGAGGCTCCGCTCGCCGTCTGGGCCGCGGTCGGCGAGGTGAGCGAGGACGCGCTGCTGGGGGTCGTTGAGCAGGGTCTCGCGACACGCCTGCTGGTCGAAACACCGGGCGGCGCCGCAGTGCGCTTTGCCCACGCGCTGATCCGCGAAGCGCTCTACGAGGGCATCCCGGGCGTCAGGCGACGGCGGATCCACCGCAGCGTCGCGGAGGCGTTGGCAGCAGGCGCGAATCCCGATCCGGACGATGTCGCGTTCCACTTTCTCCAGGATGGAGACGAGCGCGCCGTGGAGTGGCTGATGCAGGCGGGCGAGCGCGCGCAGGGGGCATTCGCGTGGCTATCGGCGGCGGATCGCTTCCAACGGGCGGCAACCTTCCTCGAAGAGCGCGGGATCGAGGAGAACGAGCGTGGGTGGCTGTTGTTCCGCGTCGCCAAGGCGTGCGCGTACGCGTATCCAGAGCGTGCCGTCGCCCATCTCGAAGCGGCTCGCTGGATCGCTCGCTCCGTGGACGACCGCGTGCTCGCGGTCCGTGTGATGTTGGAGAGCGGTAGTCTTGGCTGCATCATCGGCGATGTCACGCGGGGGATTCATGACTTCAGGTCAGGCGGGGCGATGCTCGATGCCCTGTCAGAGAGCGAACGACAGCGGCTCGATGGACACGACATCCCGGGCGCCGCAACTGTCGATCAGTATGGCAGGCTGGCACTCTGGCTCGCCATTACGGGACATTTCGCCGAAGCGCGTTCGGCGACGGAGCGCATATTGGCGCCGAGATCGGGTGAAGAGCACGTTCTTCCGCCAACCGACATCGATCGCGCGCAAGCTACCTACGGCCTTGGCTTCATCAATGCCGCGCTCGGGCGACCGGACGACGCCCGGCAAGCGTTCGAGGACAGCCGCGTGGGTTTCCTGGCTGCTGGGGACAACTACATCGCCAGCATGACCGCCTCACAGGAGCTGGTCTGCATGCTGCGGTATCAACCAGACGACCAGGCGGGCCGCCGGCATATCGCGGACGAGGCGGGTGATCTATGGCGTCCAGTGGCCGGGGCGCTTGACGAGTTTGCGCCACTTCTCATGCACGCTCCGCTGCTGCTGATCGAAGGGAAATGGAACGAGGCGCACGAGATGACGCGTGCGCTGCACGCAAGCAGCACGGCGCGCTGGACGTACGTCACTGTAGCCAAAGGCGTGCTTGGCTGGCTGTCCCGTCATCGGGGAGACACGGAGCTGGCGTGGGAGTTGGTGCGCGAAATGCTTCCCGAGGGTCCAGATTCCATGCCAGGCTCGAGGCGCTACGCCGATGCGTTGCTCTTCCAGGAGCTGGCGGCGGCGCTCGCGCTTGACGCCGGCGATCTGCCGGTCGCGCGGGCCTGGCTGGAGGAGCACGACCGCTGGGTCGCCTGGGGAGAATCCGTCGTTGGGCGGGCGGAAGGCCATCTTGGATGGGCCGCGTATCACCGGGCGGCCGGAGACGCCGGTCACGCTCGGAAGGAGGCCGAGCAGGCGCTCGCCGCCGCCAGCGATCCGCGCCAGCCGCTCGTCCTGCTCGCCGCTCATCGCCTGCTCGGAGAACTGCACACGGACAGCAGCGCCTACGAGGAAGCCGAGCGGCATCTGAGTGAAGCGCTTGCACTCGCCGACGCGTGCGCCGCTCCGTTCGAGCGTGCCCTGACTCTGCTGGCGCTCGCGGAGCTGCACGCCGCGCGAGGCGAGGCGGATCACGCCAGCGACGCGGTGAATGAGGCGCGCTCCATTTGCCGCGTGCTCGGCGCGACGCCCGCGCTTGAACGCGGCGACGCCATCTCCAAGAAGCTCGCCGAAACTCCCACGCCCAACCATCCGGTCTATCCTGCCGGGTTGAGCAACCGCGAGGTCGAGGTCCTGCGCCTCGTCGCGGCGGGAGCGACGAACGCTGAGATCGCCGAGCAACTCTTCGTCGCGGTTCGCACGGTCGAGACGCACATGCGCTCCATCTACAACAAGCTCGGCCATACATCCCGGACCGCCGCCACCCGGTTCGCCATCGAGCACGATCTTGTCTGACAGTCGACCGCCGCTGCGTGCCACCACGTAGGCTGCCCGCCACTGCCATGGCCGTAGCCGCCGAAACGATTACGTGCCAGCCACGATGTCCAGCGCGACGATGACGCGTAGAATGACAACATACTGAAGTGATTGGCAGAGGAGGCGATCAAGCTTCCGAGGTGGCCATTCGGAGGGGAACCTTCCGAGCCGTGACGCCACCGCCACTATGCGTTGTCCGTCACCTCGATCAGAGCAATTGAGCGGGCGTGCTCCACGCGCGTCGCGCGACAGGGAAGGAGGCGTGAAGGAATCGCTGTACTGGCGTTGCTGGCGCATCGCACACCGGTTGTGAGTAGTGCCGGGGACGAAACGGCCCATCCGGGCGTCGAACAGCAGGGGGTATTCCATGGCAATCCAAACCCGCACGACGATCGATGACACGTTGATCCAGGAGTTTGCGGCTGGTATACGCGGCACTCTGATCCAGCCGAACGATCCGGAGTACGAGGCGGCCCGCAAGGTCTACAACGGCATGATCGATCGCAGGCCCGCCCTGATCGCCCGTTGCGCGAACGCCGGCGATGTGATGGCGGCGGTCAATTTCGCCCGCGAGCAGAACCTACTCGTCGCGATTCGTGGCGGCGGTCACAACGGTCCCGGCCTCGGGACCTGTGACAACGGGCTGGTGATCGACCTTGCTCCAATGCACGGAGTTCGCGTCGATCCGGCAGCGCGAACCGCGCGGGTCGAGGGAGGCGCCGTCTGGGGGGATGTCGACAACGCCACCCACGCCTTCGGCATGGCCACTCCAAGCGGCATCATAGCCAGCACCGGCGTCGGCGGTCTCACGCTGGGCGGCGGCATCGGTCACCTCACCCGCAAGTGCGGCCTATCTATCGACAACCTGCTCGAGGTGGACGTGGTGCTTGCGGACGGCAGCTTCGTGACGGCCAACGCCGAGCAGCATGCGGACCTCTTCTGGGCGGTGCGCGGCGGCGGGGGCAACTTCGGGGTGGTCACGTCCTTCCTCTTCCGGCTCCACCCAATCGACACGGTCTACGCCGGGCCGATGCTCTGGGAGATGGACAAGGCCGCTGAGGTGCTGCGCTGGTATCGTGAGTTCCTGCCCGCCGCGCCCGACGACCTGAACGGCTGGTTCGCGTTTCTCGGCGTGCCGCCCGCGCCGCCGTTTCCCGACGACCTGCAGGGTAGAACCATGTGCGGCATCGTCTGGACGTACACCGGCCCACTGGAAAGCGCGGAGGAGACGTTTGCCCTCATCCGCACACGCTTCGGACCGCCCGCGCTCGACTGGGTCGGTCCGCTGCCGCACCCAGCGCTGCAGGGCATGTTCGACCCGATCTACCCGCCGGGCGACCAGTGGTACTGGAAGGCGGACTTCTTCAACGAGCTCACGGACGAGGCCATCGCGCGACACGTCGAGTTCGGCACACAGCTACCGACCGTCAAGTCCACGATGCACCTTTACCCAATCGATGGCGCAGCCGGACGGGTCGCGAAGGACGCGACGGCGTGGAACTACCGGGACGCCAAGTGGGCAGAAGTGATGGTCGGCGTGAGTCCCGATCCCGCGGACAACGAGCGCATGACCGCCTGGGCACGGGCGTACTGGGAAGCGTTGCAC
>DATKCN010000038.1:0-15941 GCA_035513175.1 Thermomicrobiales bacterium | reverse complement strand
GTCCCGGCCACTCATGCACATTGTCCTTTCGCTACTCCTGGCGTTACCGCGTTCGTACACATTGGCTCGTCCGAATGGACTCGCTTAGGGGTCGGCTACGCACGATCGTTGCCGCGATCTTTCGCCTCGCCGGGCCCACGGGGCCCACGGTCCGAGCGCCGGACTTCCTCAGCCCATTCGGGGTCGAAGATGTCGTCCGGTTCGTGATGACGCGGTCTGGCCCGGGTGGTCCGGTCGCGCGCCCGCTCGCGGCCCTCGACTGAGAGTTGGTCCTGTTCGGAGGTCATCGAATATTCCGCCTCGGTGTCGGTGTTCAGCTGCTTGTCGGGACGTCGCCGCACGTCTTCCTGCTCGCTCATGCTGGCTGCCTTCCCATGTGAACGCGGACGTTGTCACGTCCATCCGTGGCAGGCACGACGCATCCTGTGTGCCAACGCCTGATGGGCTGGGCCGCGCCGGCGCCTGTTGTGCGGCATCATTGGTCTCGACGCGTCCACGTCACGGTGGATGTCGATGAGAGGAGTCCGACATGGCCGAGCGGCCCAGTCCGTCCCAATCGGCGTCGGCGGAGACAGCCCGCGGCGTGGTGCTGCTGATCGGCGGCACGGGGTACGTCGGGGACCGCATGCGCTTCGCGCTGCGTGACGCGGGCTGGCCCGTGCGGCTGCTGACCCGCTCCGCCGGCGATCGCCACGTTGGTGAGGGATTCGACGTCGCGCGGGGCGACATCACGAACCGCGAATCGCTGGTCGCGGCCATGCAGGGGGTCGTGGCAGCGATCAATCTGGTGGCGATCATCAAGGAGCAGGGCGCCGCGACCTTCGAGAACATCAACTATCAGGGCTCGGTCAACGTCGTTGACGCCGCCCGACAGGCGGGCGTGACCCGGCTGATTCAGATGAGTGCGATCGGCGCCGGCGACCTGCCCGGCTACCCCTACCTCCACACCAAGTGGCGGGCTGAGAATTACGTTAAGGAGAGCGGGCTCGACTGGACGATCTTGCGCCCCTCGATCATCTTCGGCCCGGGGGACAAGGTCCAGTTCGTGGGTCAGATGGCCGATCTCGTCAAGCGGGCGCCGGTCATCCCGATCGTTGGCGACGGCAGGTCTCGCTTCCAGCCGATCCATCTGGACGACGTGTCGGCGTGCTACGCGCGCGCCCTGGCGGATGACGGCACGATCGGACAGACGCTGGAGATCGCCGGGCCAGAGGTGCTGACCTACGAAGAGATTCTCGACGAGTGCGCGGCCACGCTGGGGAAGAAGAAGCGCAAGGCGCACGTGCCCGTGTCGCTGATGATGCCGGCCGCCTCCGTCATGGGCTTCATTCCGTTCATCGAGGCGCCGGTCACGACCGACCAGCTCAGGATGCTGAAGATCGACAACACGACCGACGACAACGCTACGCCGCGGCTGACGGGCCGCGATCCCATTCCATTCCGGGGCAACATTGGCTACATCGCGGGCAAGCCGTGACGCTGGCTACCGGCCTCACGAGTGAACGGCGCGGCTATCGAGCGGCGCCTGCTCCCGCTCGACCATGCCGTAATCCCGGACGACGCTCGCGATCCTGAGGCGGTAGTCGCTGAAAATGCCCGCCCGGCCGGCGGTCTGAGCGGCGCGATGCCGTTCCAGCCTGCGCCAGGTTTCGACCGCCGCCTCGTCACGCCAAAACGAGAGGGAGAGAATCTTCCCCGGTTGCGACAGGCTCTCGAAGCGCTCGACCGAGATGAAGCCGTCGATGCTGTCCAGCAACGGGCGCAGATCGGCCGCAATGTCCAGGTATGCCTGCGGCTGACCGTCAGCGGGCTGGACCTCGAAGATCACGGCGATCATGGCGCCTGTCCCCTCCCTGCCCAGTCTTCTCCGCGCCTCCCGCCGCGTTCAGCGTGGCGCGGATGACCGTCGATCAGCCGCACAGAAACTCCCGCACGGCCGCGTTCCAGTCCTCCGGCTGCTCCTGGCTGCTGAGATGACCAGCCCCGGCGATGGCCGCGAGCCGGGCGCGGGGAATGAAGTCGCGCAGGCGGGTGCCCGTCCCCGGCGCGATGATCTGGTCGTGTTCGCCGGTGATGACCAGCACCGGCACGGCGATGGCAGGCAGCACCGTCGTCGTGTCCGCGTTGGCCAGCGCGATCGCGGCGGTTCGGTAGCCCGATGGCCGGATCTGGGCCATCATCTCCTCCGCCTCGCGCAGCATTGCCTCGGATGGGTCCGGCCCCAGCACGGCAGGCGCGCGACGGTGCGCCATCTCGGCCGGCGTCATCGTTTCCAGAGCCGTCAGCCGAGCCTGGAGCGCCGCCTGCCGCTCCTCCTCAGGCTGCGATCCGCCCCCGGCGCTGGTGTCCGAGAGGATCAGCGAGCGCACGCGTCCCGGATGCCGCCCGTAGAACACCTGCGCCAGCACCCCACCCCACGACTGCCCCAGCACGTCCGCCCGCTCGATGCCCAGCGCGTCGAGGAAGCCCGCCAGGTGGTCGGCGAAATCCTCCATCGTCCAGCCGTCCGGCGCGTCGTCCGACGCCACGTAGCCTGGCGCGTCCCAGGCAGTAACCGTGCGCAGGTCCGCCAGCGCGTCAAGCTGCCGCCGGAACTGTCCCGCGTTGCCGCCGATGCCGTGCAGCATCACCAGAGCGGGACCTGCTCCCGCCCGCAGAAACCCTGTCCGCAACCCCTGAACCTCAACGATCTCGCGCTGCATCTGCCCTCCCGTGTCCCTGCCCCTCTCCGCTCACCGCTACCCGCTCACCACTCGCCAAGCACCGCCGCTGCCACCGCCAGCCGCTGCATCTGCGTTGTCCCGCCGCCGATCGTGAACATGCGGGCGTCGCGGGTCATGCGCTCGACCGGGTACTTGCGGGAATAGCCATTGCCGCCCAGCACCTGGATGGCGCTGTTCGTGACGAACACCCCGGTTTCGGAAGCGAACGTCTTGGCGACGCTCGTCTCGTAGCGCGCCGGGAAGCCGTACGTGTCCGGCGTCGTTGCGGCCCGCTCGATCAGCAGCTCCGCCGCGTCGAGCTGGATCGCCATGTCGGCCAGCAGGAGCTGGATGGCCTGAAACTCGGCGATGGGCTTGCCGAACTGCCGCCGCTCCTTTGCGTAGCGCGCGGCGACGTCCAGCGCGCCCCGGCCCAGACCCAGCGACACGGCGCAGGCCCCGACCCGCTGCCCGTTGTAGGCCGCCATCAGCTTGCCGAACCCGCCCGGCGCGATGACCAGATTGCCGGCCGGGACGCGGCACGCGTCGAAGTGGAGCTCCCCTTCCCGCAGGCCGCGCAAGCCCATCGTCGGCTCGCGCTCGCCGATCCGCAGGCCCGGACGGTCGCTCTCGACCAGCACCGCGCCGACGCCCGCCGCGCCCGGCGTCTCGTTGAAGCGGGCAAAGACCAGATACAGCTCGCGCTCCCCCGCGCCGGTGATCCAGCGCTTCGTGCCGTCGATGACGATCTCGTCGCCGTCGACGCGAGCGGACGTCGTCAACTCGTTGGCGGCGGAACCCACTTCCGGCTCGGTGATAGCGATAGCGATCAGGCATGCGCCTCGCCGCACCTGCGGAAGCCAGCGGCGCCGCAGCTCGTCCGACCCGAAGCGGTCGATGACCTGCACCGCGCCGAAGTTGCTGTCCACCAGCACCCGCGCGCTGACCGCGCAGCCCCGCGCCACCTCGGCGATCGAACGCGCCGCGTCGATGGTCGAGACGCCGGCCCCGCCTGCGTCTGGCGCGATCGTCTGGGCCAGCAGTCCGGCATCCGCCAGCCGCTGGACGTGCTCGCGCGGCATGCGCTCCTGCTCGTCCCAGGTCGATGCGAGGGGCGCGATCTCGCGCTCGACGAAGGCGCGCAGGTCAGTGAGGGGGATGGTGATTGTCGAGGTGGACATGGACGGGGCTCCGTTCAGGTCGTGACGTGCGATGCGTGATGCGTGGTTCGTTACCCGTTACGCATTACGATCTCTCGCATCCCCTTCACCAGCCGGTCCACGTCGCTCTCGTCATTGTAGAGGTGGATGCCGGCGCGGATGCGGCCGGAGCTGCCGGTGACGTAGATGTCGCGTTCGGCCAGCTTTCTCGCCGTCGCCACGTTGTGCGGGTCTTCCCAGGCAACGATGCCCGCCCTCAGCGACGGATCGCGGGGAGTCATCACCGGCAGATCGAGGTCGCTGACCCCGTCGAGCAGGCGCATTCCGAGCGCCAGCGCGTGCGCCTCGATGCGCTCGACGCCGGTTTCAAGGAGCAGCTTCACGCCCTCGTTGAGCGCATAGATCGACAGAAGATTCGGTCCGCCAAGCTCGAAGCGGCCGGCGGTGGGCTTGAGATCGTAGGGAAACTGCAAGTCGTCGACCACCGAGTACCAGCCGATGCCGGCGGGCTCAACGACCGGCAGCCGCTCCCGATTCCAATAGAAGACGCCGAGGCCGTGTGGAGCGAGCAGCCACTTGCAGGAGGTAGCAACCAGGAAGTCGCAGGCGTTGGCCGGGACGTGGATCACGCCCAGCGATTGCGTCGCGTCCACCGCGAACAGCGCATTCGGATTCGCCGGCCGCACAATGGCTGAGACGGCGTCGAGGTCGTGGCGGAAGCCGGTGCGGTAGCTGACGTGGCTGAGAACCACGAGCCGCGTGCGCTCGTCGATCGCCGCTCCGATCATCTCCGGCGTGACGATCCAATCCGCGTGCCCGACCGCCCGCAGCTCGACGCCGCGCTGTTCCAGCTTCGCGGCAGGCAATACGACCGAGGGGAACTCCAGCTCGTTGACGATCGTGACGACGTTGTCCCCCGGCAGCCAGTCGATCAGGCTGTAGATGGCGTTGACGCCCTCGGACGTACTGCCCAGCAGGGCGATGTCGTCCGCCGTCGCCCCCGTCATCAGCGCCGCCAGCCCGGCCCGGCACTCCTGCTCGACGGCCTGACCGCGCGCCCGGCCCTCGCCCGCGCGCACCTTGTCCTCGTAATAGCGCTCCGTCGCCGCGATGACCGAGCGCGGGACCAGCCCCTCCCCCGCCGTGTACAGGTACGCTCGCTCATCCCCGCCGATGAACTCGCTCTTCGCCACCAGCCCCATCAATGCCCCATTCCCCAGCCCTACCCCCGCATCTCGCGTCCCGCCTCCACGCGTTACACGTTACGCACTACAGCGCCACGAACCCCGTCACCCCTCAAAACTGCACCTGCGGCACGGCGCGCTCCGGCGCCGCCGCATCGAGTTGGAAGAGCGCCTGATGCCGGAATCCGAGCGCGCCCGCCACGAGCACGGCCGGAAAGGTCTCACGGGAGGTGTTGTACTCCATCACGCTGTCGTTGTAGTGCTGGCGCGCGAACGCGATGCGGTTCTCGGTGGACGAAAGCTCCTCCTGCAGGGACAGCATGTTCTCGCTGGCCCGCAGTTGCGGATAGCCCTCGGCGACGGCGAAGACGGACCGCAGCGCCTGCGTCACCTGGTTCTCCGCTTCGGCCCGCCGCTCGACGTCGCCGCCGGCGGCGATGGCCGCCGCGCGCGCCTCGGTGACGCGTTCCAGCACGCCCCGCTCGTGCTCAAGGTAGCCCTTTACCGCGTTGACGAGGTTAGGGATCAGGTCGTGCCGCCGCGTCAGCTGCACGTCGATCTGGCCCCAGGCGTTGCGCACCTGATTGCGGCGCCCGACCAGCCGGTTGTAGGTAAAAATGAGAAACAGCACGATGAGCGCGACCACGGCCCCAACGATGATCCAGAGCACTGAGGAACCTCCTTGTTTTCTGCCTCACTCACGCTGGAGCGAGCGCGATGACGAGCCCATACACCATCATCATCATGACCGAGCAGGCGACGAAGCCCATCGCCAGCATGAGCGCGGCGGCGACGACCATCAGCACCGCCACCAGCGTGAGCAGCCCGCCGCCGACGATTGCCATGAGCCAGCCGAACCTCCTTGAGTATCCTGCGTCAATCCTGGCGCGCTCCTCGGAGCCAGGGGCAGTCGCGCCCATGCTCCGCAAGCGTTTCAGGCGCTTGTGCAACGGTGGATGCAGTCCACCAAGCGACCCGGTGGTCGACCCGGTATATGACCGGCTCTCCGACTTGCCTTCCGCGATGGCCTGCGCGACCATCTTGACCCCCGCGCCACGCGCCTGCTCCCTCATCGCCTGCGCGTCGCCAATGACACCGGGCCTGAACCGCTGGCGGTTCTCGCGCATCTCCTCAGCCATCTCCGGATCGATCTGGGCGTAGGACAACCGCTCCGGGCAGACGATGAACAGTGGCGTCGCCCACTTTCCGCCCGGTATGCCGCCGCCTCGGGTGACGAGCCCGCGCAGCCCGTAAGCGAGGCCGTCCGGGTTGCGGGTGAGCTGCACCGCGCGAGCGTCGGCCAGATAGCGACGGGTGCGCCAGAGCAGGCCCAGCAGAGGTTCGAGAATGAAGGGGATGACCATGCCCAGCAGGAGTTGCGGCATGATCACGCCAAAGTAGTACGGCAGCATGATGACGGCGCGCACCGTCGCGATGGCATAGCGAATCATGAACGCCACGTAGACTCGCTGATACCAGAGCGTCGCGAGCGCGAGCGCGCCCAGCACGCCGAAGATGATCGTGAAGCCCTCTCGTGGCCACTCCATGATCAGACCGACGACCAGAATCGCCATGGTGATGACCGGGAGATACATCAACCATATGACGCGCAGCCCCCGGCGTTGCTCGACGGGCTTCTCGTCCATCCCCTCGCCGAACTCGTCTGACCCGAGGTCCCAGACGGCGCCGGTCAAGAGACCGGAGATGCGCTGCGCCTCCTCCGCGCGCTTCGCGGGGGGATGGCGGCTGAAAACGTAGCGCAGCATGCGCCAGAGCGTCTGGCGAGCCTCGCGGCTGACCGGAGCGCGGAGCAGGGCTCCCGCGAAGCCAAACGTCTGGAACAGGGCGACAACGGAGAGGGCGACGCGCAGATCCCCATTGCCGATGGCGGCAATCAGATGTCCGAGCACGCCCTGTGTCTCGTCGCGGTTCAGGTCGTCCAGCAATGGGCGGCAAACGACGATGACGGCGTCACGCGGGGAGGAGCCAACGACCGCTGCGTTGGCCACCGGCGCGTCGAGCAGCATCACCCGCGGAGCGGGCAGCCCGGCGGCGATGGCCATTTCCTCGACGACATTGACCAGCTGGCGCTCTTCCAGATCGAGCATGTTCGGGTCGCGGGCGCCAAGCGACAGCAGCACGCCCCCGACACCCGCAGAACGGAACAGGGACCGCAGGATGGGCCAGACGAGCAACATCAGCAGGATGCCCGGCACGAGCCAGATGGCGGCGACGGCCAGCGTTTCCGCGATCGGAGCGGGGCCCTGCATCTCCTCCTCAATGAAGTAGTCGCCAACGCGAACGAACGTAGACCCAGCCCAGCGGTAGGCGTCCCAGACTTCGACGGGAACGGTCGTCACGAAACCCGCCAGCCGGGTGAGGATGACGATGACGGCAAAGATGATCGGCGTGAGCGCCAGGCTGAGCGGGAGACCCGTGACGACGGCGGCCAGTGCGCAGGCCGCGGTCATCTTCCAGGTGGCGCGGCGATGACGGCGTTGGGCGGCGAAGAAGCTCTCACGGTCGACCGGCCCGAGGATATGGGAATACTCCTCCTGGCGTGACGGTCCGGGCGAGAGCGTGGGTTCCGGGGCAGCGAGCGGCGATGGCCCGCCGGCGGGCATGCCGGGAAGCGGCGCCATGACGGCGCTCGCGGCAGGAACCGCCAGCGTCGAGCCGCAGGAGAGGCACGTGACGCCCAGCGGAGGATTGAACAGCCCGCACTGTGTGCATTGCGACATGATCGTCGTCCCGAACGTGATGACTCCAGCGACCAGCGCGACATAGGTAGCCCGTCGAGTGCGTTTCGATGCGCACATCGTAATGGGTCGTTGACGGTTTGGCTACTGGCTCGCTGGGTAATCGGGCGATTCGGGAAGCGTTCCTGCCCCATCCTTGCGCCGGATACGGCAATACCGGTTTGGCGTTACCTTAATCGCTAACCGCTAACCGCCCGACCCGGCGCATGACAATCGGCGGGGTGAGGCGCTGGCCGTCGTGAGGCGAACGCTGGATGGCGCGGACGACATCCATGCCGCGCGTCACCTGGCCGAAGGCGGCGAAGCCCTGGCCGTCCGGGTTGCGCATGCCGCCGAAGTCGAGCGAGGGCTGATCGCCGACGCAGATGAAGATCTCCGAGTGGGCGCTGTCGGGCGCGAAGCGGCCCATCGACACCGTCCCGTCGATGTGGCGCAGGCCGGTGACGGTCGTGCGCTCCAACGGGATCGGCGGGCGGATGTCCCCCGCGCGTTCGGGGTTCAAGCCGCCCTGGATCACCTCTATGCGGATGTCGTTGTCGGGCTGGTTGTCGGGCAGCACGGTGCGATGCCAGGTCCCGCCGCTATAGAGGCCGTCGTCGACGTAGCGCAGGAAGTTGCGAGCGGTGAGCGGCGCCCGCTCGACGTCGACCGCCAGCTCGACGTCGCCCAGCGCCGTCTCGATCATCACATGCACCGGACCGCTCATCCGACCCCTCCATCCGTCGCAATCGGTCTGCCAGAGCGGGTAAGCAGTTCCCGCACGCGGTCGATGTCGATCGCCTCGTCGACGTTTCCTTTGCGACCCACGGTCGTGGTCGCCATGAAGAGTGCGTTGAGCACCGCTTCCTCGGTCGCGTCAACGGCAGCGGCGAAGATGGGATCGATCGCTCCGCCTTCGAGGATCGGCTTTGAGGACACGCCGGATTCACCTGGGCGATAGGTCGTCGAGAAGGCGACCAGCAGCTCGCCGCTGCCGTTGCCGCCGGTCGAGCCGGTGCGGCCCAGCCCCAGCGCGGCGCGCTTCGCCACCCGCGCCAGCTGGCGCCCATCCAGCGGCGCGTCCGTCGCCACCACCACAATCCCAGACCCCTCATCCTCTCCTTCCCCCACTACTCCCTGTTCCCTATTCCCTACTCCCTCATACAGTCGCCCCACCGGCACGCCGTCAACGGTCAGCCGGGGGCGCCGCCCGAAGTTCGTCAGCGCGAGCACGCCGACCGTCCAGCCACCTTCCGCTTCCGGCAGCAGGCGCGAGGACGTGCCGATGCCGCCCTTGAAGCCGAACAGGTGCATGCCGGTCCCTGCGCCGATGGCGCCTTCGCCGACCGGCTCGCCGCGCGCGCCATCCAGCGCCGCATAGACGTGCTCCCGGGTGACGTGGAATCCGCGTGAATCGTTGAGGTATGAGTCGTCGCATTCCGCTACAAGCGGGATGATGACCGATTCAGTGTCGCCAATCTCAGGGTCGCGCTCGACGAGGTAGCGGCAGACTGCGTCGTACACAATCCCCACGCTCATCGTGTTCGTCAGCGCGAGCGGAGCGTTGATTCGACCAAGCTCCTCGATCTCGCTGCGGGCCGTCATCTCGCCGGTCCCGGAGAGCGCGAAGAAGCCAGCCGAGACCGGGTTGCGCACGATGCCGTCGCGGTGAGGCCAGATGACGGTCACGCCGGTGCGGGCCGGACCCCGCCCCGGCGGCAGGCTGGCGTCGCCCCAGCTGACCGTCGTGTGCCCGACTTCGATGCCCGCCACATCGGTGATGGCGTTGTGCTTGCCTGTGGGGTACGTGCCGATGGCGATACCGAGGTCACGGGCGCGGACGCGCGGTCCTGACATGTTCCCTCCTTTACAGGAGGCGTATGGTACCGAACTCCACCACCGGGCCTCGGCCCTCACTCCACGGGAAACAACGGCGCGGTGGCGAACAGGACGGCGAAGGGCTCGCACCAGATTATGACGGAGCGGTAGATGGAGATGTCGACATCCGGAGGGATGTCGTAGTTGAACGAGCCGTCGGTGGCTTTCAGGGCGCCGATGTTGTAGTCATTGGCGCTGGCGCCGTCCGGGTTGGTCGAGAGATAGACGTACAGGTCGGGACCATTGCGCACTGAGAACTCCTCGAAGCGCAGCACATAGCGGCCAGGCTCAACCTCAATGATCAAGGCTGTCCCCTGCCCGAAGTGGAAGTCGTCCGCGCCGTGGAACTGGCCTGAAAGCGTGACGTGCGGCGCGAAGGCGACCGGCTCCGGTGTGGGAGGGACCTCGGTCGCGGTCGGCTCCGGCGGTGGGGCTTCCGTGGGCTGGGCGGGTACGGTCGTGGGCTCGTCGGTCGTCGTTGCTCTGCCACCAGAAGGCTCCGTCGGCGCGATGGTCGTCGGAGCCGCTGGCGCTGGAGTGGGGGTCGCGGCCAGCGCCATTGCAGGTGGCGTGGAAGCGAGCCGTGTAGGAGTGCTTGTGGCTGCCTGTGCCGCGCTGCCGGAGGTCAGCAGCGCGAGAGGGCTCTGTTCCTCAAGTGTCGTGCGTGTCCAGAGCGGCGACAGCAGGTAATTGCCCAGCGGGATGGCGATGGCCAGCGCGACGATGGCCGTTATCAGCGTCGCTTTCGGATGCCGCCGCGCGATGAGATGCCAGCCGCGCCGCCATGCCAGGACTGCGACAAGCGCCACGGCGACGATGGACGTTGCCGCGATTGCATAACGGTACGGGTAGAGATCGCTCATCACGCGTTCGAGGGAACCGAATATCTCCACAAGCCCGCCTTGCATGTCATGACGCGCTGGTCCGATGTCACTACAATCGGGAATGTGGCTGTTCGGTTATACGATCAACACCATAACGGTTGGCGAGGCTTCAACGGCGCGTATCGGCGACCCCGGGCGCGTGGCTGGCCAGGCTACCGTCGTTGTGCGGCCCGTGATACGGCAAAACGCGAACATCATGTCGTAGTCCAAATCAGTTACCCGAGCGGCAGAATCCAATCAGTGCTTGAGCTGGGCCGAGAACCGCGGCGCAGGTCTCGGCAGCGACTGCCTCCTCATAGCAGTCCATCACGGCGCCATTGACTGATCTGCATGGGAGAAATCCCGGGGGACAGCAGCGCGCAAATATCCGCTTCCGGGGTGATAGCAGCAGTTCCAGCCTCCTTCGCAAGAGCTGAGGACGATCTGGCCCGGCGCCTCATTCCCACAGTAAAGCCCGCTGTCAAGGAGGCCCGAGTCTTCACAGAAGTCCTTGTTGAAGTGCTGCACCTGCCGCCAGCCGTTGGGAGACTCCCCGTGGTCCTCCTCCAGCGGCGGGTCACGGCCTCCGACCCCCACATCCAGGTGCGGCTGACGAGCCCGTCGGCAACCGTCACCGTCAGTGGCACGGTTAGCTCCACGAGCGACATCCGTCCTGTCATGGTGGCACGTTCACCCATGACCGTAGCGGTCGCTCACTTCGTTGACAACCCGGCAACCACAGTTTCCGGGTAGAACCCACAAGCGGCCGCGGCCATTGACAATAGAACGTATGTTCCGCTACTGTAGCGGAGTCGCTTGAGGAGCCGAGCGTGACGGATCAGGCTTACCACGACCAACCGCGCCAGGACGACCCGCCAGATCCTGCCGCGCAGCCACCACTGTTCGAGGTCACCGCGCGCGGCAGCTATGCGCCGCGCATTGGCGCGGTCGGCGCGCTCGGTCCTGGCTCGCCATTGCCGGTCGCCCGTTACTGGTACCGGCGCTTTCTGGAGCAGTCGCAGCACCCGCGCAACACCGTCGAGTCCTATCTCTACGATCTGTCGTTTCTGGAGCGGACGGTCGGCCCAAAGCCGATCGACGAGGTGACGTCACGCGATGTCGCCCATTACCTCGGCGAGAGTCACAACCCGTCGACCCGCAAGCGCCGGTTGACGTCGGTCAGCGGGCTGTTCAAGTGGCTCATCCACACGGTGAAGCTGATCGAGCATGACCCGACCGAGTCGTTCTACCCGGATCACATCCCGCTCAAGACGCCGCGCCCGCTGTTCGAGGCAGAGCAGCAGGCGATGCTGGACGCGGCGGTCGCCGATTCTCCCCGCTCTGGCCTGATCGTCTGGCTCATGCTGCGGCTGGGCCTGTCGCGGGGTGAGGTGCTGCAACTACGCCGCGACTACATCGACTTCGGGGATCGCGACGAGCCGCTGGTCTACGTGTTTTATGACAATCCGCGCTGGCGCGGCAAGGAGCGCAAGCTGGCGGCGTCGCCGGAGCTTGAGCCGCTCTTTCTCGCGTTCGAGAGTGAGTTCCGCCCCGGCGACGTGCTGTTCGAGATGCTGCCGCAGTCGGTCAACAAGATGACCGAGCGAGTGGCCCGCGCCGCCGGAATCTCCAAACGCGTCACGCCGCAGACGCTGCGCGACACCTACGCCGTCGAGCGCGCCCGCGATGGCGCGGACGACGGCCACCTGCTCGCGCTGCTAGGCCTGGCCGACGATCCCCGCAACCGCATGAGCGTCCGCCGCTACATCAAGCTGGCCGCCCCGCCCGTCAACAACTGACGTCCGCCGGTGGCATGGTCCGCGTCGCCGTGGAGCCGGGCACGTTATGAGCGAAGGGTTCCTATGCGCGACGCGTTTCACCTCCCGCCGGGGGATACCACGAATCTGCGAGATGGCACGCTGCTCCTGCGTCCCCTGTTGCCGGATGACGTGGACGCTCTGTGGATTGCCGGTCAATCCGAGGACATCGGGCTCTACACCTCCATTGAATGGCCGTTCACGCAGGAGGCGGCGCGGCGGCTGATCGTGGACGCGACGGCGACGTGGAACGACGCGACGGCGGCGCGCTTTGCGATCCTCGACGAAGTTAACGGCCACCCGCCCATGCTGGCCGGAACGGCGAGCCTGCTGCACATCTATCCGGATCGCCTCGACGCGGAGGTCGGCTACTGGATCGGCTCGGCCGGGCGGGGTCGCAGGATGGCCCACCGCGCGGTCAGGCTGCTGTGCGACTGGGCGTTCGCGGCGCTCGGTCTGCGGTGCCTGCACCTCGGGGTCGACATTCCCAACATGGCGTCTCACGCGGTTGCCCGCTCCAACGGCTTCACGCCTACCGGCGAGGAGATGTGGCGGCACCCGACCGATCCCTCCAAGGACGCCGTCATTCTGATGTACGAGCGCTTCGCCCCGCATCACGTGGCGCCGCGCGCGCAACGCGACGCCGGAGATTGAACAACGCGTCAATCGCTCCGACGGGCGAGCGACAGCGCCAGCAGCCCATCCGCGAGCGCGATGAGCTCCTCCTGGCGGTCGAGCACGGCGAGCCAGCGAGGCGGCATGGCGGACAGCCCCCAGCGCGCCCCGGCGAGCGCCCCCGCCACGGCGCCGGTGGTGTCGGCGTCCTGCCCCAGGTTAACCGCCGCGATGACGGCCTGCTCCAGATTGTCGTGTGCCGTCACCGCCCACAACGCCGACTGCAACGTCGCCAGCACGTAGCCGCTCGCGTCGAGCGTCTCCGCTGCCTGCGACCTGACGCCTGCCAGGGAGTCCCGGACCTCAGCGTGGCCGGTCGCGTCCAGCGCGGCGGCTACCGGGTCAGCGTGCGGGTCGTCGAGCAGCGCTGCGATGGCGGCGTTCAGGGCCACGCACGATGCGACGCACAGCGGGTTTGCGTGGGTGATGCGGGAGGAGTCGGCCGAGTGCCTCGCGTTCGCCCCAGCGTCGCCGCGCGCGAGCAACGCGACCGGCGCGGCGCGCATGACGGAGCCGTTGGATGCGTCGCGCGGGCGCAGCGCCAGATGCGTCTGCCAGCCCGCCTCCCGCCATGGCACGCCCCGGTCGAGCTGCGCCAGCGCGTGCCGGGTTGTGTTGCCGATGTCAGGCGGGTTCGAGCGGAACCACGCGACGAAGCGCTCCGCGACGTCGTCCGCGTCGAATCGCCCCGCATCGACGATCGAATGCGCGATGCAGCAGGCCATCTGCGTGTCGTCGGTCACCTCGCCCGGCCTCAGGTTCAGCCAGCCGCCGCCGGTGATGTCCCGCAGCACGCCGTGCCGCTCGCGGACATCCTCCCGGGACAGAAACTCCAGCGTCGCGCCCAGCGCGTCCCCGGCCGCCGACGCCAGCAGCGCCCCACGGTAGCGGTCGCGCAGCGCGTCGACGTTGATTGCCATTGCGTCCTCCGGCTAGCCAGGCTGCTCCCCCGGGAGCCCCTCAGTGACGGCGTCGGACAGCGCCATGCGCATGCCAAGTTCGGACACATGGTAACGCTCGGCGAGCCGGTGAAGCTCGGTGACGCCCTGTCCGATGCCACGGTGCGTCAGCGTCAGGTCTCCGCCGAAGTTTTCCGGGTTGACCACGTATCCCATCGATTCGAGGAACACGAGCCGCTCGCGCACCGACTCGTCCGGCGATCCCAGCCCGTCCACCTCGCTCAACCGCGCTATCCCGCCTGACATCAGTCGTGCCTCCGTTCGTCCTTCGACTCGCGGCTGGTTGCCCTGCTTGCCATCGCGCACGGGCAGGGTCACCAGAACCCAGGGAGTGCGAGTATAGTGAACGCTCATGGCCTGCGCGCGCCGGCCTGCGAGGGGAAGAGGAAGACGCATGAAAGCCAATACCGCAAAGGCGAAAATGCTGGCGGGCAAGCCCGCCTATGGCTACTCGCTGGGGCTGGGATCGCCGATCGCGGCGGAGATGCTCGCAGGGACGGGCATCGACTTCGCGTTCGTGGACACGCAGCACGGCTCCTGGGGGCCGGATTCGGTCACGCTGGCGTTCATCGCCATCGCGGCCGGCGGCGCCGTGCCGATGGCGCGCGTGGCCCGCAACGACTACACCCTGATCGGGCGGCTGCTCGACGAGGGCTCAATGGGCATTATCGTCCCGCTGGTGCACACGCCAGACGACGCCAGGCGGGCGGCGGACGCCTGCCGCCTGCCTCCCACCGGCTCCCGCTCGTGGGGTTGGGGCGCGGCCAACCGTCATGGCGCCGACTACGCCAGCCGCATCGATGACGAGCTGTTCGTGGCCGTGCAGATCGAGAGCATCCAGGCGGTCGAGAACGCCGAGGCGATCATGGCCACGCCGGGCGTCGACGGCTGCTGGCTGGGGCCGGCCGACCTGGCGCTGTCGATGGGCATTCATCCCAGCAACGCCGCCAACGATGACCGCCATGCCCGCGCCATCGAGCGCGTGTTGGAAGCATGTGTGAACACCGGCAAGATCCCGGGCTTCGCTGCCTTCAGCCCACCAGACGCCCTCCGTCGCGCCGAGCAGGGCTTCCGCTACCTGACGGCCGGCAGCGACTCCGGCTTCCTGATGGGCGGCGCCCGCGCCGGGGTTCAGACGCTGGGACTACGCGAAAGCTAGGATGCCTGCCACCTGTGATGGAGCCGCATGGTTGACGCCGCCCGCTCGCTGATCGCGGACATCCCGACCCCCGCCGTGCCCGCCTGGTCGCGCGACGCCGCCGCGCTCGCCTGGCTGTGGGACGACGGCGACGGCTGGGAGGTGTGGGCCGCCGACGCCGCCGGCCAGCACGCGCGCAAGCTGGCGAGCGGCGCGATGCTGGGTCCAATCGACTGGACCAGCGGGCGCGAGGTGCTGTTCGCCCGCCGGGCCGAGTCGGGAACGGTCATCGCCGCCGTGGACGTCGACAGCGGCACGCTGCGGAACGTCACCAGCGGCCCGTCCGACCGCGCCCCGCGCTGCGCGCCGGACGGCGAGGCGGTCGCGTTCCTCTCTGACCGCGCCGGGCACATCGATGTCTGGCGCGCGCCAACCGCGGGCGGAGCCGCGACGCAGCTGACGGAGCGCACGAACCCGCTCGACGAGCCCCGCTGGGCGCCGATCTGGTCCCCGGACGGCCGCTGGATCGCCTACGTGTCTTCGCGCTCCGGGCAGCGCAACAACGACGACCTGTGGCTCGTCTCGCACGAGGGCCGCGAACACCGCCAGCTCACGACCGGCCTGATCGTCAGCGACGACCCGTGCTGGTCGCCCGACGGCTCGACGATTGCCGTTATCGCGACCACCGGGCAGGAGCCGTGGTTCGGCGACGACTCTGACCTGTGGCTCGTGGCGCTGGACGACGTCACGCCACGCCGCGTCACCCATGGCGGGGGCGTCGCCTATCCCCGCGCCGGGGGCGGGCTGGCCTGGTCGCCGGATGGCGC
>DATKCN010000037.1:0-6259 GCA_035513175.1 Thermomicrobiales bacterium | reverse complement strand
GTGCGCGCCTCGGCCAGCGTCGGGTTGGAGCCGTCCGGCGATTCGACGCGAAACGCGACGCCGCGCGGGATCGGCAGATGCGACACGGTCGCGAGATCCGCGTCCGCGTCGAACGAGCGGGGTTGGCTACTCTCTGCCATGAGATCAGTCCCTGTCCGTGACGCGCGATGCGACTGAGACACAGATTCGCGGACATCGTGTCCAGGACAACGAGCGTCGAAGCGCCCCCACTCTATGCGGGGAACGGACAGCGGTCAATCACCCATTTGGGCAGGGAGCCTGGCGGCCACGCTTGCGCTACGCTACACGGGACGAGCCGGCAATGAGGGGAGCTTACGATGACCGAATCCACGACCATATCCGACGAAGCTCGAGCCCTGCACGACTCCGCCATCGTGATCGACGCCACCTGCCCGCTGGCGAACAAGCGCTCCGAGGACGGGCTCAGCGCCCCCTATCTCGACTGGTGGATCGAGGGCGGCGCGACGGCCATCGCCCCGACCGTCGCCAGCCGCGAGGGCGCCGCTGATGGCCTGCGCAGCGTCGCCTTCTGGCGCGACCTCATTGCCCGCGACGACCGCCTGCGGCTCGTCACCAGCGCGGCGGATGTCGAGCAGGCCAAGCGCGACGGCACGCTGGGCATCATCCTGCACTTCCAGGGCATCGGCCCGATCGAGAACGACCTCAACCTGGTCGAGGTCTACAAGGCGCTGGGCGTCGGCATCATCCAGCTGGCCTACAACATCCAGAGCCTGGCCGGGGCCGGTTGCGAGGTGCGGGACGACGAGGGTCTGACGCCCTTCGGCCGCGCGCTGGTCGAGCGCATGAACCAGCACCGTGTCATCGTCGACTGCTCGCACACCGGACGCCGCACCACGCTCGAAGCGATCGCCCACTCGCGGGCCCCGACCGTCTTCTCGCACGCCAATCCGTTCGCCGTGCGCCCCTCCGGCCGCGCCGCGACCGACGAGCAGATCCGCGCGGTGGCCGCCACCGGCGGGCTGACCGGCATCGTCGGCTTCCCCGCCTTCGTCAGCCAGGGCGCGCGCCCGACGCTGGACCAGTTCATCGACCACATCGCCTACGTCGCGGACCTGGTCGGCATCGAGCACGTTGCGCTTGGCATCGACTACTTCACCGGGCAGGTCGGCGTGGTCGACGACGACACGGCAGCCCGTGGCTACCGACAATGGGTCGACGCGGGCATCTGGGACCCGGACAACTACCCGCCGCCGCCCTATCACTACCCGGAAGGCATCGACACGCCCCGCACGTTGCAGAACATCACCGCCCGCCTGCTGGAGCGCGGCTTCACGCCGGCCGACTGCCGCAAGGTACTGGGCGAGAACTGGCTGCGGGTGTACCGGGCGGTGTGGGGGGCGTGAGGGGACAGGGAGCAGGGGACAGGGAGTAGGGAATAGGGGTCGGGACGCGGAGGGAACGGCATCACTCGGCGCAAACTGCTCCCCTCTCCCAGGACTGGGAGAGGGGCTGGGGATGAGGGCGAATCCCCGCGTCCCGACCCCACGTCTGCTACTCTGGCCCGTAACGATTGACGCATCACGAAACGAATGGACACCACCGCATGCGCTCGCTCCCCTTCCGCCTGCCCGGCCGCTTCTACCGGGGCAACCTGCACACCCACAGCTCCAACTCCGACGGCGCCTTGCCGCCCGAGGAGGTGGCCCGCGCCTACCAGCGTAACGGCTACGACTTCCTGGCCATCACCGACCACTTCTCGGAGCGCTACGATTTCCCGATCACCGACTCGACCCCGTTCCGCACGGCGACGTTCACGACCCTGCTGGGCGCGGAGCTGCACGCGCCGGAGATGGAGAACGGCGAGACCTGGCACCTGCTGGGAGTCGGCCTGCCAGCGGACTTCCCGCCGCGCTCGGCGAACGAGGACGGCCCGGCTCTGGCGGCCCGCGCCCGCGCAGCAGGCGCCTTCGTCGGCGTCACGCATCCGGCCTGGTACAGCAACACGCTCAACGACATCCGCTCCATCGAAGCGGCGCACGCCATCGAGGTCTACAACCAGACCTGCGTGATGCACAACGACCGGGGCGACGCCTGGTACGCCGCCGACCTGCTGCTGGCCGAGGGGCGCCGCTACCTGACCTATGGCGCGGACGACGCCCACTTCCGCCCCGAGCGGCCCGACGCCCACGGCGCGTGGGTCATGGTGCGCGCCGAAGCGCTCGACCCCGACGCGCTGCTGGCGTCATTGAAGGCCGGGCACTTCTACACATCCCAGGGGCCGCGCATCCACGACATCGACATCAGCGAGGACAAATCGACCATGACGGTTGCCTGCTCCCCTGCCGCCTCGGTCTACATCGCGGGAGCCGCCTCGAGGTCAGCGGCCAACCACGGTCACGGGATTACGTCAACGACGTTCCCGCTCGACAAGTACCTGGGCGGCCACTGCCGCGTGACGGTGGTTGACGCGGGCGGCAAGAAAGCGTGGTCGAATCCGGTGTGGATGGATTGACCTGATCCCACGCCTCCTCAACTCCCCCTCTACGCGTCGGGGAGGCGGCTGGCGGTGGGGTTCTGTGCAGACCGGGGACATGGGTAACGGGTGTTCGGAGACATGGGTAACACATGCGACGCCTCGTCTACAGGATAGCGTACGTCGATCGTCGTCAGGCTGTGTCCGACCCTGGAGGCCGCGCGGGGCCTCCCCTAAGCGGCCCAAATCTCTGCCCAGCGTCCCGCATCCCTCAACTCTTGGCCCCTGGCCGCTCATACGCCGCCAGCGTCAGGAACTCGGCGAAGCCCTCGTCGAGAATCAGCGCGTCGAGGATGTTGGCAGCGGCGCCGTAGTGGTCGGCGGAGGGGCCTCCAAGGGCGGTCAGCTCTTCGGCGCGGATGCCGGTGTAGGTGTCTGCCGTGACCGTCCCGCCAGTGTCGAGCGTGGCGCAGTGGCGGATCCACTGCCAGAGCTGGGCACGGGAGATTTCGGCGGTGGCGACGTCCTCCATCAGGTTGTGGATGGCCGCCGCGCCCGTGCCGCCCAGCCAGGCGTTCAGGTATTGAAGCGCGACGTTGACGTTCATGCGCACGCCTGCCTCGGTCGCAGCGGCCCGGTGATCGCGATTCCGGCAGTCTGCATGGCTCCCCCTCCTGGTGGCGTAAGCGCATGGCCCGCGCTCGCGCGACATGGCGACCATGATACGGAACGAGCGTTGGCGCGTGCACAGCGTCAGCCGGAGTAGCCGCGCCCCTCGCGGTCGCCGCGCATGTAGTCGGCGGTCGTGACGGGCGGCAGCAGCAGGCCGCCGTCGACGAAGAGCGTGCGGCCGGTGACGTAGGACGCGTCATCGGAGGCGAGAAACAGCGCGGCGGCGGCGATCTCGTCCGGCCGGCCGGTGCGGCGTAGCGGGATGATCGGGGCGGCGCCTTCCTCTTCTTCGCGGTACTCCGCCCGCTCCGCGTCGGTCTCGGCGACCTTGATGTAGCCGGGGGCGATGCAGTTGACGCGCACGCCGTAGCGGGACAGGTCGAGCGCCATGCTTTCGGTGAGGCGCATGATGGCGGCCTTCGCGACGCCGTAGGCGGTGTCGTTGGGCCAGACGTGGTCGCCGTGCACGGAGGAGATGTTGACGATGGCGCCGCCGCTGCCCCGCTCGGCTATGTGCCGGGCGGCTGCCTGGCCGTACAGGAACGGCGCGGTGACGCACAGGTCCTGGGTGTAGACCCAGTCCTCCAGCGTGAGATGCAGGAACGCGTCCCCCCGACCCCCACCGGCGTTGTTGACGAGAATGTCGAGGTGGCCGAGCTGGCGGATGGCCCCGGCGACGACGCCCGCGCACGTGTCGAGGTCGGTCATCTCGGCGTGCATGACGACGGCGCGCCTGCCGAGGGCTTTAATCTGCTCGGCGGCGGCGCGGGCTCCGTCCTCGCGGCTGCGCCAGGTGAAGGCGACATCCGCGCCCTCACGCGCGAAGGCCAGTGCCGTGGCCTTGCCGATGCCGTGACTGCCGCCGGTGATCAGCGCCGTTCTGCCCAGGAGTCGCATGCCTGCCCCCGCACACCTTCAGCCGCGCGGCCCGCATGCCGCCGGTTCCGGCTGCACACTGTAGTGAGAGCGGCGCCATCGCGCAAGGGGGTGTGCCTCGGGACAGGGTTCATGCGGGTGCGGGTCGGACGCGACATGTAGGGGCGCATCGCAATACGCCCGGTTCGCCGCCAGCCTCGTCCGAACGGCAGCGAGGCAGCTGACAGGCCCTCGTTCGCAAACTCCCCGTGGCCTGGCCGGGCGCATTGCCATGCGCCCCTACGGCGCCGCCTGTCGCGTCGCACGCGCGGTGGGGCCGATGATTTCGGCAGTACGATCGAGCATTCGCTGAGCGTTGATGGAGGGAGGGCCGGAGCACGCGTCCCCAGCCCCCGTCTGCAGGCGAGTCGCTATCCGGGTTGTGCCGCGACCCGTCGCCGCGCGCCGCTCAGCGTGCCTGTAAGGATTGTCACGCCAACGACGATCACCCACACCATGGTGGCAAGCACGCCGATCCAGTAGAAGCCAGGAGCCAGCAGCAGCACAGCCACCAGTATGCTGAACCACCCAACCCAACGCGGCAGCGGAGCGCCACGCAGGATGGCAGCGGCGCTGGCAGCGACCAATGCGCCGAATGCCGGCGCCAGCACCATGGCGAAGTCCCACTGGATGGCGAACAGCATCTTGGCCACCTGGGTGTCATCACCGTAGTTTCCGATGCTCTTGTTGGCTAGCGTGAAGCTGGCGCCAATCAGCATTACCCCGGCAGCTACGAGGCCGCCCCCGTAGGCGATCGACGACAGCCAGTCCGATTCGCTGCTTCCGGTCCGCAGCACCTGACGTAGCGACGATACGAACACGATGAGGCAGAACACGGCAGCGACCTGCAGGGTTGTGATGAGGTCCAGGTTGCGATCCGCATCGCTCATGTAGGCGGCAATCGCCGCCGAGGGTTCATCCGGCGATGGCGGATTCGGGTCGAACATGGATGATGCGAAGAACAGCACGGCGAACAGGATAC
Source organism: Thermomicrobiales bacterium (assembly GCA_035513175.1). Taxonomy (GTDB): domain Bacteria; phylum Chloroflexota; class Chloroflexia; order Thermomicrobiales; family CFX8; genus DATKCN01. The sequence goes on along the minus strand of DATKCN010000037.1, from coordinate 1,235 downwards.
CCGCCACGGCTCCGAGCCTCACGATGCCTGCTGATAGTGTTGTCACGGTCAATCCTTCTCTACGAAATACGGCAGAGACACGCGATGCTAAAGGGCGGTTACCGTCGCTCGATGACCCCGCAGATGACGCGCGGGCCGCTGTTGCCGGCCGGGTCGGAGACCAGATCGTCGGGTCCGGCGTGGATGACGAGCGCGCTGCCGTCCGCGTCGAAGAGGGAGTGCGTGCCCGCCGAGAGCGTGAACTGCGTGACCACCTGCGTCATGTTCGCCCGTCCGGCCGGATTGGCCGTGACGTTGCCGAGGTCGCCCGCGTGCGCGCCGTGCGCGTGACCGCCAGGGTTGAAGTGCCCAAGGGCGGACGCGAACGGAGGCGCGCATTCGCCCACCGCGTGGACGTGGATGCCGTGCTGGCCCGGCGTGAGGCCGCTGGCGTGCACGTTGACGAGGACGCTGCCGTCCGGGCGCTCGACGAACGTGGCGAAGCCAACGACGTTGCCGTCCACGTCGATCAGTGTCGCCGAGGCGTGCTGAACGGGCGAGGCAGCGAGCGCGGAGGTAAGCAACAGCGCGGCAAGGGCTGCGAGGGCCGACAGGGCGACGATAACTCTTCGCATCTGGGAATCTCCATTCCGATGTCGTAACGGTCGAAACGACGCAAGTTGCTGCCGCGTGACGGCGGGCGCCTCGCCGGTCGATGACGGCAGTTGCTGACCTAGAAGAACGGCGGTTGCGTGAATCTGTGACGGGGATCAGCCTGCGAGAATCGTGATGATGGAGCGGACGGTCGCAAGACCCCCGCCCAGCACGATCAGCGGGACGAGCAGCGACACGATCTGCTGATAGCGCGGGATGCGCCGAACGCGGTCGAGAAAGCGCATGTCGGAGAACATGGATCCGACGCGCAGCGCCATCAGCACAACGACGGCGAGGATCGCGAGCGCTGAGACGAGCCCCAGCGGATCGGCGCGCCAGACGGAATCGACGAGGACGACCGCGAATATGAGCGTGAAGCTCAGGAACAGCATGGTCATGACCAGCAGGCCAAGCGCGCCCAGGGCAACTGTGAAGACGCCCCACACGCGCGCCCTAATGCGCTTGGCGCGACGGGGAGCCGGGGGCAGCACGCGCGCGAAGCGATCCGCCAGCCACGGCACCGCCAGCCCGAAGGCGGCGATCAGCCCACCGAACATCGCCACGTTCAGGTACGGGTTTCCAAGTTCGCTGAAGTCGGTGTT
>DATKCN010000036.1:0-21202 GCA_035513175.1 Thermomicrobiales bacterium | reverse complement strand
GAGTTCTCCGTGTTCAGGTAACGGCGATTCACCCGGCCGACTGACTGGTTGTGGGCTCCGTGGGGGCGTCTTGCTGTCCCCCATAATCATCAAGCTGCGGAGCGTTGGAGGTCGCTCCAAGGTTGGGCTCTTGTCATTCTGACGATAGGAAGAATCCGCACCTCCCCCGCGGGCATGTGGGCCACTGCCAGGAATGGATCCTTCACGTTGTTCAGGATAACGGGCTTGACTGTTGCGCTGCCGATCTGAGCCACAATCGCCCTGACGTGATGCCTTTAGCGTTGCATCGAATGCGCCCCGCCTGGCGCCGCGCCAGCCGATCGGCGGCACAGCGACCGTCCTGCCGCGACGCGTTTCGGCATCGATCCGGCCGCATGGCACGTCGCTTGCTGCCTCAACCTCGACCCAATCTGGGAAGACGGGGAGGTCGCAGCCCCCAGATCCAGATAGCGCCGTGGGAGTTTCGACCGCCACATGGACAGGACGTGAGATGACGACCCAGACGACCCCAACGACTGACGTACTGCAATTTCCACTGATGCGGGCTATCTTCGGGCGGCGCTCACGTCGCTTCGCTCTCGGCATGGAGATCCCTTCGGGGCCGCTTACTTTCAAGTCGTCAACTCAGCCTCATCCGTTATCGGCGCTCGAAGAGGCGCTGCTCGTCGCGGCGGCGACCGGGGTGTCGGGGTGGAACTTCGGCGTGCCGTTCGGGCCCGAACAGCCTGAGGAGCATGGTCAATTCACGGAACGATTCACGGGGCGAACCGCGCCGACCGCGGCGGGGATCGGCACGCCCGTCCTACTTTTCACCAATGACAGCGGAACGTACCTGACGAACACGCGGGACGTCGCGCCGTCGCGGCCCCAAGAACTCGGCGGTGGAGATAGGGATGAAGAGCGCATCCTCCAGGTCTGTCGCGACAACACGGTGCAACTGTCGGACCAGCGCCTGGACCTGCCGTCGAAGCCGGGGCACCTGCTGGACCCCAACATCTGGATGGCGAACGCGCCAGGATCGACCCTGTTCATGCCAGTGGCCGACGCGAGCGAGGAGTTTCTTGGCTTTCTGGCGATGCTCGTGGCCAACGGCTACGTGATCATGGACACGGAGGAGAAGCGCCCCGCCGGCAGCATGGCGCCGTTCATCGCCTCGGGGTTGCTCAACCAGGACAAAGTCTTCCCGCTCGCCGTCCTCCAGCAAACCGCATACGAGGCCAACTGCGCGGAGCTGGCGTTCATGGCGCACAACATCGTGTTGATGATGCAGGCCATGGGTCTGGGCGGCCTGTACTTCAACGGCTTCAACCGTTGGAGCATCCTCGGCGCCTTCGCGGGCGACGGCGTCCAGGGCCTCGGATTCCGCTTCGTCAAGGACGAGCGGTGGGCTGTGCCCAACCCAGTCGGGCTCGACGGCCACTACGAGGCGCTTTGTCCCCCATACTTCCCTGACATGCGGGCGGCGGTAGAGGCGTTCGTCGCGCGAAAGTTCGGACCGGGCGGCGCGTACAACCCCGACACCGCCGGCCCATGGAAGCGTAGCGCCGAAGTGAAGGGCAGTGTCACTCCCTACAGTGAGGAGGTCGTCGACTGTCTCAGCGAGATCGCGCAGTACGTGTATGACAAGCACGGGAAGTTTCCCGGCACGTTTAACACGATTGTGCTTCCCGGCGCCGTGCAGGCGCAGCACATCGATACGGAGTACTACGATACGCACTTCAAGCCGGGCGCGTATCTCGAGACACACGCAAACCATATGGAGCGGTGGCACGGGGACGGCTGACGGCATAACGGAACGCTTGGATCGACCACAGCGGTCTTGTCATAGCGCCTGTCGCGTTTCCTGTCGCGTTGAGCCGCAGCGAAGAGTCTCCCTGCGTTCACGGCAACGGCGTCGGGACGGGTCAACAGCATGACATCCGACGCGGAGAGATTCCTTTCACAGGCTCAGGACAAGCCCTCGGCCGCGGCCTCACAATGACAATCCGTGCTTCGCGTCGAAGCGGATTAGTCGCCGCCTATGTCGGCGTGGTTGACTGGTCGTTGGAGAGGGCGTAGCGCAGCAGCGCGCCGATGCCGCCAAATTCATCCAGCGCCTGGGCCGGTGCGGTGCGGGGCGGGTCGCCTCCAGCCTCAGGGATGTCCATGTCCACAGCGTTCATTTCCGCCATCGAGACGACTGCCTGCACAATCTCGATGTCCGCTCCGGTCTGCAGCGCGAGCCGCACGACCTCTTCTTCAATCTGAATCGGCTCCAGCTCAGCGGCGTCGCCTCCTCCCGGGTGGCGCTTCGGCGCGTCTCCCGTGCCAAAGTGGCTCATCGAGTAGTCGGCCCATCCCGGCTGTGAGTAGTCATCGGTCATCATGAGCGTCATCACCTGACCGGCCTGTAACGCGGCCAGCACATCGTCCGACCCCAGCGCCGCCAGCCCCCCTGAGCCCCGACTTTCCTGTAACCGCCGAACCGCGCTGGCCTCCTGCTCTCGCTCAAACGCCTCAATGAGTGGCATCGTCAGCTCGACGACCTCCTGCTCGCTGGCGCGGATGTCGATGCGCATCGTCCCGGCAATCCTGTCCTTAACGCTCTGGTGAAAGTGTTCGTCGAGCGCGCTGGTCATTACCTCGTCACCGGCCACCACCAGAATCCTCTTGCCAGCTTCATCGAGCGCCTTGCGGACTTCTTCCGCAACATCCTGGGCGAATGCGCTGACACGCTCGTCGGCGCGGGACTGGAATCGTCGCTGGGACCAGCCCCCAGTCGCCTGCTTGCGCGGATACTCGCTACCGTCGAGCGTCATGCTGCGGTGGCGACGGGCTTGCCTGATGAACGACAGCGTCGCTTCATGCTGATCGACGAGCAGCACCGCGTACGGCTCGTAATCCTCGGCGAGCTTCGCGAGCATCAACAACGCCGGTGTTGGCGCCAGAGTGACGTTGCTTTCCACCGGCAGGCCGATCTGAAGCGTCTCAAACACGTTGCGTGCCGCGCAGGCGACAATAACGATCCCCTGACTCGCCGCATCGGCATCCTCGTCAAGAAACGTACGGATCAGCTCCAGGTCGTCGCGCACGCTCACCGCCACCGGGTCACGGTATTCGCGTTCGCCGAGCAGCCTGTCGAGCTCCTGCTCGATGAACTGGCGCGCGGGGCGTCGGCCTGGATCCTGCCCGTCAGGGCGCCAGTCGAGCGCGATCGTCAGGTACGGGATGGCGGGAGACGGTTCCAACGCGGCTAACCGTCTCAGTGCTCGCTGTAAATCGAGGTCCAGCGGCGAGTCGACTACCTGCTCGCGGACACGTTGGGTTGGATCGGTTGCCACGTCTCACTCTCCCTGCTTGCCGCGTGATTCCCTGTAATGGGCTGGGAATGTATGGGCAAGGTTCGTGCCGCCAACGCTCCGCTTACAATGGGCGTCGGACTCTTGCCCTGAATCTGAGAGTGGTAACAATGAAGGTTGGCGTCATTCTGATGATCGGCGAGGACCCGGCGGTCGGGAAGCCAGCGTCCTACACGCACCTGCGTTCGCTGGCGCTGCATGTGGAGGACACCGGGTTCGACTCCGTCTGGGTCTACGATCATCTGCTGTACAGGTTCCCGGAGCGGGACACCATGGGCATCTGGGAAGGCTGGACCATCTTCTCCGCGCTCTGCGAGGCGACGCAACGCGTCGAGCTGGGGCAGCTCGTGATGTGCGTGCCGTTTCGCCATCCGGCAGTGCTGGCGAAGATGGCCATCACAGCTGACGAGGTGAGCGGCGGCCGGACCATCCTTGGCCTCGGCGCGGGCTGGCACAAGCCGGAGTTCGACGCCTTCGGCGCGCAGTTCCACCACCTCGGCGATCAGTTTCAGGAAGGCATCGAGATCATCGCGCCGCTGCTGCGCGAGGGGAAGGTCGACGCGCGCGGCACGTACTTCTCCGCGCCGGAGTGCGAGATGCGCCCACGAGGGCCGCGTCCCGGCGGACCGCCCATCCACGTCGCCGCCCGTGGGCCGCGCATGCTGCGACTGACGGCGAAGCACGCCGACGGCTGGAACGCGGCCTGGTTCGGACAACCCACCCTGTTTCACGAGCGCCGCGCCGCCATGCTGGCCGCCTGCGCCGACGTTGGGCGCGATCCCAAAACACTCGACATAACTGTAGGAATCAGCGTCGGCTACCCGGAGCTGGCCGAACTGCCTGAGATCGCCAGCGACCCGGACAAGTTCTTGATCGGCTCGCCTGAGCAGATCGCCTCCGGGCTGAAGGAATACGCCGACCTCGGCGTCTCTCACGCGATCGTTAACCCGACCTCGACGCGGCTCGAGGCCGTGACGGAGCTGGCGAAAGCGCTGGACATCTTTCGCCAGATGCAGGTCTGAGGGTCGGGAACGGAGGATGGACGCCGCGTCTGGCGCGGCACTCGGCCCCTCATCCCCCGGCCCTTGCCACTCAGCACCGCCCCCAGGCCCGCAGGATCAGCAGGTTCTGCATTGTCGTCCAACCGCGCCAGGCAGGATCGTAGGGGGTCGGCCAGCCACCGTCTTCCTGCTGCTCGGCGAGCAGGCCATCCAGCCGCTCCTGCACGATCGCAGGCGGCAGGTTGTGGCCAATCCACGTCTCCGGCGTGCGGGCGTATTCAAAGAAATGCCCGCCATCGATGTCCCCGCCCTCCAGGTGCTGGCGAATCAGCCACCACAGCACGCCGGAGATGTAGACGTCGCGCTGTGGGTGATCCCGGCGCTGGTTGAAGTAGAAGGCGTACGGGCGCACGCCATAGAAGCCGCCGCTGACGCAATCCTCGACCTTCGCCAGGCGCTCGAACAACCGCTCAGCACGGGCGTGCAGCTCCGCCGAGCCCAGACCAAGCTCACGCAGCAGCCCAACCGTCGTGCAACCGGGGTTGAGAGACGGCCACTCCCAAGCGGCGAACCACGGCGCCAGCTCGTGCTCGTAGACGCCGGGAGCAAAGCGCCAGTCGCCGTCCTCGTGCTGCGTTGCTTCGAGGTGGGCAACGGTTCGCTGTAGCAGCGGCTCGTCGCCGCGCATCCCGGCCTGAATGCAGATCAGAAGCGCCAGCTCAGTCGCGAACGGGTTGCTGTCCGGCGCCTTGATGTCCGGCTCGAGCGCGTTGCCAAATCCGCCGTCCGGGTTCTGGTAGGCGGCCAGCGCCTCGATCACCCGCTCCAGTGAGCCTTCTCCAAAGTGGTACGCGAAGCGCGCCCGCTCGATCTCACGACCCTGCGCTTCAACGAACGCGCCTGCCCTTGCCACCATCTCCATGCCGGATCGCCTCCCGTCGCAAGTAGAACATATGTCCTACGTTCACAATACAATACCGCGCCGCGCTGTCAAGTAGGCGCGTCTGGTCGCGGGGACATTGCATTCCTTGAATCGCGGCGTACGATAGCCAGGCGCGAACACCGTCGTGAGGATCGTAGGAGAGGCATCAGCATGGAGCAGGCTGCTCAGGATTCACTCCGCGTCGTCGTCGTTTCGACGCTGCCGCGGGTCGTTGCAGGGCTGGACCAGATGCTCACGGCGATGGGACACCGCATCGTCGCGGTCGTGACCACCCCCGGTCCGGCCCGGCGGCGTTCCAGCACGTATCTTCAGGTTGTGCGCGACGTTCCGGTGGGAGTCGACACGTTGATCACCACCCGGCCCAAACGGCTGGCCAGGACGCTGGCGGCCTGGGAGCCGGACCTCATCGTCTGCATGTCGTTCCCGTTCCGGCTGCCGCAGGAACTGCTGGACCTGCCCCGGCTGGGCGTTGTCAACGGGCACCCGGCCTACCTGCCCCGCTGGCGGGGACCGAATTCGGTGGGCTGGATGATCCGCAACGGTGACACGGAGCTTGGGTTTACGTTCCACCGCATGGACGGAGACTTCGACACCGGTCCAATCCTGGCGCAGGGTACGGCGCCGCTGGAGGAGAGCGATGGGTTGGAAGAGATCTTCGGCAAGATCGGTCGGCTCGCGTTCAGCCTGTTCCCGGTCGCGCTCGGCCGCGTCATGCGCGGCGATCCCGGAGATCCGCAGACGGAGGAGGGCGCGAGCTACGCCCCGCTGTTCGAGGACGAGTGGCGACGCATCGACTGGAGCCGGCCGGCCGGGCTTATCCAGCGACAGGCGCGTAGCTGGCTGGGCGCGGCCGACTTCGCCGCCGGAGCGATTGGGGACGTCGACGGGAAGCCGATGGCGATCATCAAAACGCGCCGGCTGGACGGCGATACGAGCCAAGCCGCGCCTGGGACGGTGTTGAGACGCTGTGAGGCGGACGGGACCTTCGTGATTCAGTGTGGGGACGGCGCCCTGGAAGTCCTCCGGGCGGAGCCGATAGCCCAAGGTTGAGATCGTCTGCATGGGACCGCCCATGCCGGGGATGCGGGCCTTGTCGTCGCGCTTGCCGCACAGCTCGACCACGGTCAACTCGCCGCTCGGCGGGTCCTGAGGCGCGACGCTGGTCTGGACGTACTGCACGTACGGCTTCGACGCGCTCGACCCGGCGAACGGGTATCTGCTCTCCAGGTGGACGTCCGGCAGGCCAACGTCGCCGGACGCAGTCTCCTCGACATCGATGGCAACGTCGTCGAGACCGTCGGCAACGGCGCCCGGGAACACAAGCGGGAAGGAGACGATGCGAGCGGCGTGGTCGACCGACACGTTGAAGTACATGCCGTCACGGTCGGGCGTTGCCACCACGACCGGTTCCTCACGTTGATCAACGGCATCGTCGTTCAGGCGACGCTACCGCCGTCGCGGGACAGCATGCGGTACATGGAGGATACACCGGCGCCAGATCGGCCGTGCCGGGGCCCGCGCGGCGGTTATGCGCTGTCTGGATCGTTCATCTGGCGGGCGTGATACGCGAGGGCTGTCGCATCCAGCTCGAGTTGTGCCGCAAACCCCTGTAGGCGCTCAGAATCAATATCCTGACGCTGGATGTCCTGCTCGATGATGTCGAGATACTGACGAATGTTCGTCAACACCAGCGAGGCGGTGCACGCATGCCCCGACATTGAAGGTGACTGCATATCGACCTGGCCTCCGTTCATCCATGCGCGTCTCATGCCGACGCAAACGCAGCCGCCGTGCCACGCGTTGAGACTCGCGCGGATGTGGACGGTGTGTTGGACATCAGGATCGGCTAGTCGATCCGCCGGGCCGTCAGGTAGCGCGCGCTCCAGTACGGATCGTGCAGGCTGCTGACGCCAACCGCCATGTGCTCGCCGCTGGCGCTGATGAACTGCCCGTCGCCGACGTAGAACCCGACGTGAGAGACGCCCCACTGGTACGTGTTCTGGAAGTAGATCACGTCGCCTGGCAGCAGATTTTCAGGCGCCACCCAGGAACCGAGCGAGATCTGATCCTCCATCGGGCGCGGGTACCAGTCGCCGTACAGGCTGCTGAGGATAAACCAGGTGAAGCCGGAGCAGTCGAAACCGTCCGGCGTCGTGCCGCCCCAGAGATACGGCACGCCCATATAGGCGTACGACAGATCGACGATCGACGCGCCGCCGTATGAGGCGAGCGCCCGCCCATTGCTGGCCGGCGCCAGATAGCGGCCATTGACCCAGCCATACGTTCCATCCGCGTAGATCTGATACCAGCCGTCGCCCGCAACATCGTAGACCGGGCCGGCGCCGATGTGCACGAGTGTGTCTTCGAACAGCGCCGTCAGGATTCCCGTTCCGACATCCGGCCCGCCCCGCACGTTCACGCCCAGGCCGGACGTTCCCGCCACGGCGGCGTAGCCACCGACGATGACGTCGCCGCCGCTTTCCACCACCGACCCAGACGGAACGCTCAGTCCGGAGAACAGGTAGCCCGTCGCCGCGTAGCCGACCAGCCCGCCATAGTGGATCAGCGTCCAGGAGTTGCCGTCGCTGTCCCAGATGATCGTGTCGAGCACGTCTACCCACGCGCCATCGGGCACATACGCGTCGACTCCGAACGCGTACGATGGACCGCCACGCACATCGAGCGCCGCGCCGCCCGTGCTCACGAAGACCGGCACGCCACTCGCGGCGGAGGCCGAGTCGTCCGGCGGCCCTTCAAACCCGGCCGGCGCCGCTGCCCACGCGTCGCCTGTCAGGAAATCGGCGCGCACCCAGCCTTCGACCGGGCCGTAGAACGTCCACGCCAGCACCGCGTACCACGACCAACCATCGTCGCCCGTTACGGGGCCGTCAACGATCGTGACCTCGAACGCCTCCGGCAACGCCGCGATCGCGTCTGACCAGATGCTCGGGGCCACGCGCACGTTCACGCCGTCGCCGTCCGTAAACGCAACGGCCGCGCTGCTGCCGCTTAACAGGCCCAGGCTGGCGGCCGCGGGCAGCGCCAGTGACAACGCAAAGATCGCGACGATGGTGGCCACGATCGCCGGTCGATACGGGCGGTGTCGATGCATGGTGTGCTCCTCAGCGGCTCGCGCGATCCTGCTGCCCGGCGGCGGGGATGCATGCGCCACCCCTCATCCTCGCGCTGTGACAACGAGGCACTGTACGTACAGTATACACATCATGTCCAGCGCGGCAACCGCCTGGCGTGTTTGACCACGGTCTGGTTGGTTAGGATCGCTTCCAGAACTGCCAGCGATGCCGCCGTGAGCCGCCGGTGTCGTCATCATCCAGGCCGGTGATGATCACCTCGACGGCGCTCTCGACCGTCCGCGCGTGTTCCACCTGCGTGAACGAAAATGTGACCGGGTCGGCGTCGCGGCGCACCAGCGTCAGGTCAGGACCGCCACGCCGCACCGAAACGACCTCCGCCAGATCGACGGTCCGGGTAACATCGCCGTCGTCCGCCAGCAGCGTCACCTGGCCTTCGTCGACGCGGCACCAGCCGCCACTTGCGACGCGCAGGGTGTTTTGATCCGGCTCAAAGCGAGCCGTCCGCTGATTCATTGCCGGGGCTCCTGTTCGTGTTCGTGTTCGCGTTCGTGATCTCACGGCGGATGTCGCGCAAGCTGGGCAGAGTCGTCCGCCTTCGTCCGGCGTCGTGCCATCAATCCAACCACCGCGCGCTGTGATGAGCCTGAGAATCTGCTTGGAGAAAGGTAAGGAAGCCTGAATCAACGGCCGATTCCTCGCGACGGCACATGACAGGCATCCACCTGCGCTGCGCTTCACCACTCGCCTGCGTTGCGCGACCCCACGGATCAGGAATCCGGCTCTGGACGCTCGATGTCGTCCCGTGTGCCGGGGCCCTCGTGACCCTGACCGGAGGAATCGACGCCGGAGCTCTCCGACGCGGCTCGTGGGGCTGTTTCGCTGAGACGGGGGAAGGTGAGTGTGACTGTCGTGCCACGTCCCGGCTCGGTCTCCAGCGTCACCTGTCCCCCGTGAGCCTCGACGATGGAGGCGACGATCGACAAGCCCAGGCCGGCGCCGCCGCTGGAACGCGCGCGGGCGGTGTCGACACGGTAGAAACGGTCAAAGACGCGCTCGGCGGCACCAGCGGGAATGCCCGGGCCGTCGTCGGCAACGGACACTGAGATGTCGTTCTCGGAGCCGGAAATCGTCACGCGCACCAGCGTGCCGGGATCGGTGTGGATGCGCGCGTTCGTCAGCAGATTGTCCAGCGCCTGGCGCACGCGGGCCGCGTCGCCGAGGATGCGCGCGCTGTGCGGGCGCTCGAAGGCAACCGGTCGATTGGGGGCGACGGCCCTGAGGTCCATGACGGCATCGGCGGCCAACGCCGCCAGATCGACCGCATCAGCGCGCAATGGGCGGCCCTGATCCAGCCGGGCCAGTAGCAGCAGGTCCTCGACCAGCTCACCCATGCGGGCGCCTTCCGACTCGATGCGCGCCATGACCCGCGCCAGTCCTTCTGGTTCGGCCGCCGCGCCGCTGCGATACAGCTCGGCGTAGCCCCGGATGGAGGTCAGCGGCGTTCTCAGCTCGTGCGAGGCGTCGGCGACGAATTGGCGCAGCCGCTGCTCGGACGCCTCTCTGGCGGCGAACGAGGCCTCGATGCGCCCCAGCATCTCGTTCAGCGCCTGTCCGAGCTGCCCGACCTCGGTCGTCGCGTCCTCGTGCTCGATGCGCCGCGACAGATCGCCGTGCGCGATCAGGCCTGCCGTGCCGATCATGTCGTCGATGGGCTGCAATCCCCGGCGAATCGTGAGCCACGTGACGACGACGACCCCGGTCAATACCGAGGCGCCGGCGACGACGATGACGAAGATCAGGTTGCGTGTCGTCACGTTGACTGTGTCGAGCGGGGTGGCCGCGATCACGTAACGGTTTCCCTGCAACGGGCGAACGTAGACACGGAACCGGCGGTTCGAGCCGTCGGCGGCGCCGGTGCTGAAGAACCGTTCGCCACGTGACGGAAAGGCCCGTCCGTTCAGCGCGGGCAGCGGGTCCGGGTTATCGGCGAAGCCGGACGGCTCCAGATACACCAGCGTCCCAGAGCGGTCGACCACCAGAATCGCGATGGTCCTTCCGGTGTAGCGATTCTGGTCCAGTCCCCCCTGGCGCGGCCCTTCACGCAGGTGATTCACCGGCGCGGCTGCAAGCGACTGATCGACCCTGGCGATCATCTGCGCGCGGGTAACTCCCACCGTCACGCCGCCAATCACGACCAGCGCGATCGCGACCAGCACGCTGATCGAGATCACGAGCCTGGTCTTGATCGACATGGTCTCTATCCCGCCGAGCGACGCAGCGAGTACCCGAACCCACGCACCGTCTGGATCAGCTTCGGCTCGCGGCCGTCGATCTTCTTACGCAGGTAGCTGATGTACGTCTCGACGACGTTCGCGTCGCCCACGAAGTCGTACTGCCAGACGTGATCGATGATCTGGTCCTTGGAGAGCACCCGCCCCGCGTTCAGCAGCAGGTAACGCAGCAGCCGGTACTCGGTCGGGGATAGATGCACGATCTCGCCGCCCCGCCAGACCTGATGGCTATCCTCGTCCAGCTCGAGATCGTCGTACGCGTAGCGGTTGACCGGCTCCTCTGGGTGCGACCCGACGCGGCGCAGCACGGCGCGCACGCGCGCCACCAGCTCTTCCAGGCTGAACGGCTTGGTGACGTAGTCGTCCCCGCCGTGCGTGAACCCGCGCATCTTGTCGTCGTGCTCGTCGCGGGCCGTCAGAAAGATGACAGGCACGCGGTCGCCACCGGCGCGCAACCGCCTGCACACCTCGAAGCCATCGAAGTCTGGCAGCATCACGTCCAGCAGCACCAGATGTGGAGCAAAGGTCGATACCTCCGAAATCGCCTCCCGACCCGACGCGGCTGTCTGCACGGTGAATCCAACGAATCGCAACGCGGTTGAAATCAGCTCGGTGATGGCGGACTCATCGTCGACGACCAGAATGCGCGCGTCGCTGCGCTGTTCGGTTGTCGCGGTCATCGCGCCCGACCCTGTCTCTGGATTGCCAACGAACGTGCCCCCATATGATCATGCGCCCGTGTCGTGTCTGAATTGCAGCAGCATACCCTGTGAGTTGGCTGGGAATCATCTGGAGAATGTCTGGGAAACCGGCTTCGGGGACTCGACATATTCCCATCTGGTTCCCAGCCAACTCCAAGACAGAGCGCCTACAGTCGAGAAAGGTGACGGTCAGCATGCGTCAACCGTCATGAGCCCCGCAACCGGCCGGGGAGCAGATCGAACAAGGAGGTCACGATGACACGACGTATATGGCTTGGCCTTGGCGGCGGCGGGCTGGCGCTGGCGCTGTGCGCCGTGCTGCTGTCTGGCGCGGTGTTCGCGCAGGAGGGCGAAGACGGCGAGACGAGCCGCGGGCAGGCGTTCATCGAACGTCTGGCTGTCAAGCTCGGTCTCACCACCGAGGAGTTGCAGTCGGCCGTGCAGGAGACGCAGACCGACATGGTCGAAGAAGCGGTCGCCAACGGACGGATCACCGAGGAACAGGCTGCCGAGATGCGCGAGCGCATCGAGGAAGGCAGTGGCGGCTTCGGCTTCATGCGCCGTCACCACCACGGACCGTTCCACGGCCACGGCAGGCTTGCCATGCGGGTGCTCAGCGTCAACACCATCGCCGACGAGCTGGGCATCAGCAAGGCGGAACTGCGCCAGCAATTGGCAGGCGGATCAACCCTGGTTGAAGTCATCGAGGCCAACGGCTCGACCGTTGACGCGATCGTCGCGGCCATTGTCGAAGACACCGCCACCCGGCTCGAGCAGGCGGTCGCCAATGGCCGCATGACCCAGGAGCAGGCGGACGCCTTCCTGGCTGACCTGCCGGCGCGCCTGACCGAGCGCATCGAAGCCGGCCCGCGCTGGCCGTTGAACTTCGAGCTCGACCTCAACGACAGTTCCGACGACGAAGCGGTTGAGACAACCAGCAGCATCTAGTCCTCGCGTCGCGGGACCGGCAGGCAGGGCTGCGCCCACGCCTGCCGGTCTGCCGTTGTCGCCGGTCAACGTCCGGCCCCGGCGTCTGTCACGAGTTGCCCCTCACCCCATCGTGTGCGACCCTGACCGCCGGTACACTGATGTCACGAGCTCTATCGGATGTGACTGCGCGGTATGGCAAGGTTTCAGACAGCGGCCCTTGCGTGCACACTGCTAGCCAGAAGCGCGATGGCGACCGTCGCGCTGTCACCCTCCTCAGCCAGCCACGCGGCGCCGGACCCCACTGCGACAGCAAGGGCGTCGCCGCGTGTGCCGGCTGAGGCGACCGCCACCGAGCCTCCAGCTGTCGTCTTCACCGCCACCTCGCTGCCAACCAGCGTCCCACTCACGGCAACGCCCATCCCCTCGCCAACCGCCACGCCCACTCCGTCGCCTCCCCCGTCGCCGCGTGCTCCAACGCCATTGACGTGGCCGGACACGCCGGATGATCCGAGGGAACGCGTCGCGTTGGCTGCTCCCGTCGACGCCTCACTCGTGCCCGGCGAAGCCTGGTTCACACAGGAGGCGGCAGACGCCCTGCGGGCGGACATTGACGCGCTGCTGGACGGGCGAGGTGGCAGTTATAGCGTCGTCGTCGCCGGAGCGGATGGCTACATCCTCTACGAGCGTGACAACGAAGCCCGCTACGAGGCGGCCAGCTTCTACAAGCTCGCGGTGCTGGTCGAGGTGTTTCGCCAGCGCCAGTCCGGCGCGCTCAGCCTCGATGATGTCGTGCTGATTGAGCCGGTCCATCTGACCGAAAGCCCCGGCGAAATCCGGCAGCTCGGTCACGAGTTCAGCATCGATATCCTGCTGCGCCAGATGATCACATGGTCCAGCAACGTCGCCGGTTGGGCGCTGCTCGATCTGGTCGGAACCGGCCATGTCAACCGAACGCTTGCTGGTCTCGGCCTGTCATCGACCTTCATCGAGCAAAGGCCGTTCGCCAGCGTCGTCGGACACGAACCGGAGATCGGCGACCAGCCGCATCTGACCAGCGCCGCCGACCTCGCGCGGCTCTTTCAGCTCCTGTTGGACGGCAGGGTCGTCAGTCCCGAGGCCAGCGCCGAGATGCTCGACCTGCTGTCCCAGCAGAGCATCTCGAACCGCCTGCCCGCCTACCTGCCGTGGGACGCGGTCGTCGCCCACAAGACCGGAAACCTGTCCGGAATGGTGCACGACGCGGGCGTGATCTTTACGCCAAACGGTCCGGTAATCGTCGCCGTCCTGACCTCGGGCGTGTACGAGTGGGAAGCCATTGATGTCATTGCGCGCATCGGCGCGCTGGTCTACCACTTCGGCGCGCCAGTAGCGGGCCCGGGCAACTAGTCCAGTCCCGCCGCAAGGCGCCTGAGACGGCGGAGCAGATAGCGGACATCGAGCTCCCATTCCGCAAAGCCGGGGTGGTCGCGATGCTCGAGAAACCAGACCGCGAGCTGAACATAGCGCAGGGCGATAAACGCGTCGATTCCGCTCTCGCAGCCGACAGGCAGCCGCCTCGATCGCTCGTAGCCCCGGAGCAGGGCTGCGCGCAACTCCGGGAACGCCGGGCGGAAGCGGATCTCGCTGAGCGGAACAGCCAGATCGTACAGCAGCCAGCCCCAGCCGCAGTCATCGAAGTCGATCGCGCGGACCGCGTCAGCGTTGAATAGATAGTTGTCCTGGTGCAGATCGCCGTGGATCAGGCCAAAGAAGCCTGGCTGATGGCCGAGCTCTCGCTGAGCCTGCCGCGCGTCGTGAATCGCACGCTCGACCGTAGCGACATCCTCCCGCTCGCACCGATCCGCGATGGCCTCCAGGATGCTCACCGCAACGTCCTCCGGAAGCTCCCCGACCCGACCCCGTTCGAATCCGGCCGGTGGCGTCCAGACCGACGAGTGGTCGTGCAGCCGCGCGATGAAGGCCCCTACCCGTTCCAGATGCACTGGCGTCAGCCTGACATTGACGAATCGCCCATCGATCCAGCCCAGCAGCGAGCAGACACGGGCGCCGGGCACATCCGCGGTCTCGACGGCCAGCGCCAGCGCGCCGCGCCGGCTGGCAATCGGCCTGGGAACGTCGAGGCCGGCGTCGCGTCGCAGCGCGTCAAGCCACTCAAGCTCCGAACGCACGTTGCCGAGTGTGCGGCGCGGCTGCGCCGGTGAGTGGCTGACGCGGTGGACGCGCAACGTGAAGCGCCCGCCGCCGTCGGTGTCCACCCGAAACGTCGTGTTATCCATATGCGCCAGCAGGCTGAGGCGCGCCGGACCAGGACCCAGGTCATACTCGGCCAGCGCCATCCGTGCCAGGCGCCGCAGACGCTTGACCTGTTCCCGGTAGCTCAGCAAGTCAAACTCCGTCATCATCCCGCCCCGCGCGCCGCCTCCCGCTGCCGGCAGGAGGGTCTCAATGGTCCTACTGTTGCGTCTGTGTTTCCCGTGCGATCGAGTAAACCACGCGACAGGAGACCCGTTACGATTCCCGACCCCGATGCCACCGTTGCCGACGCGCTCGTCACTCGAACTACTTTCTTTACCCAGAGGAGCTTCGAAGCGCATAGCTGTTCCAGGCAATGCGGGACGCCCGGGAGCGCGTGCGTCCCAGACGCCAGTGCTACACTGGCCTGATGAACGACCGGGACGATCGACCACTGTTCCGCAAGATCGACTGCCTCCGCTTGCCAGTGCCCGATCTTGACGCCGGGCTCGCGTTTTACCGCGACAAGCTCGGCCACAAGCTGAGTTGGCGCACAGAAACGGCGGCCGGGCTACGCATGCCAGAGACCGACGCGGAGCTCGTGATCCATACCGAATACGACGGCATGGAGACCGATCTACTGGTCGCGTCGGCCGGCGACGCTTCCGCGGCGATCGTCGCGGCTGGCGGTCGAGTCCTCAAGCGGCCATTCGACATTCCCATCGGCAGGTGCGTCGTTGTCGAGGATCCCTGGGGCAACTGCCTTGTGCTGCTCGACATGAGCAAGGGCGCGCTGATCGCTGACAGCAACGGCCACGTCGTCCTGGATGACTTCGGCAACCCGCGCGTCGCTCGTCCCAACGACCTGGCCGGCTGACTCTGCCGACCCGATTCGCCGGATCAGCGTTAGCGGCCGGCGCCACGTCTCATCGATCGAGACTGATGCGCATGATCGGGCGCGTCGCCGAGCGACGCGCTACCTCGCTGAAGCCGCACTGCGCGAACATGGAAGCCACCCCGGTCCAGATGAACACTGGCGGCATGTCGGAGGACTTCGGCTCCACCGGATATGCCTCGACCACCGTCGCGCCGTTGGTCCTTGCGTGGGCCAAGGCAGCGTCGATCAGCGCCAGCGTCAGCCCCTGGCGCCGGTGCTCCTTCGCTACGAACAGGCAGGTGATCGACCAGACCGGCGCGTCGTCAACCGGTTTCAGGATGCGCGAGCGTTCCAGCGCCGAAAACTCCTCCCGGGGGGCGACCGCGCACCAGCCCGCTGCATCCCCGTCCACGTAGGCCAGCATGCCTGGCGTCTGTCCGGATTGCACGATGGCCTGCAACGCCTGCCGGTTCGGATTGCCTTTCATCGCCTGGTGCTCGCTCCGCGTTTGACGCAGGAACATGCACCAGCATCCGGCGCAGGCTCCACGTGGACCGAACAGCGCCTCCAGGTCGTCCCAACGCTCTGGCGTGACCGGATGAACGTCAATCCCCATCAGGAATCTCCCACCGTAACGGCGTCTGGCGTCTCCCCGGCTGTGGGTGGCTCCACGCGTGTCATCGCCTGCGCCCCTGCCTGCCGCAGCTCCCGCACCCGGTAGCCAAGCGCCCCCGGCGTGGACACCAGCAGGGCGCCGATCCCGATCATCGCCGGAATTCCCAGCACCGGCAAGAGCACGCCGCCCGCCGCCCCGCCGATGGGCGTGCCAGCCTGCATGATCGTCCGCAGCAGCGCGAAGGCGCGCCCGCGCAGCTGCTCGGGGATGATCTGCATCCGCAACGTCTGCGCCCAGACCGTCAGCGGTGAGCTCATCAGCCCATACAGCGCCAGCCCGGCGAAGGCCGCCGCAACGTGCTGCCCCAGCAGCAACAGCAGCGCTGCCCCCGCCGCCATCTGTGCCATGCAGATCATCGTTCCGAGCGGACGGGTGAACGTCAGCGTCCCGCTCAGCAACGCGCTCGTCACCTGCCCGGCCGCCAGCACGCCGAGTAGCGCGCCATACAGCCCCGGCCCACCCCCAAGCACGCGATCGGACATTACGGGCAACGTCAGGTAGATGAAGCCTGACCCGAGATTGAACGCCATGAACATCAACGTCGTCGACAGCAGCACAGGCTGGCGAACCATCAGCCCGGCGACTTCGCGCATCGAGGACAATCGCCGCGCTACCCGCGTCGCCGCCACCCGCGCCTCCGTCCGCGTTGCCGCCAGCACGATCGCGAATCCAACGTAGGTCAGCGCGTCGAGCAGGATGACGTACGGCGCCGCGACCCAGCCAATCAGCAACCCCGTCAACGGCGGGCCGATAATTCCGCCCAGAGTGAACCCCAGCATCTCCAGCGCGTTGGCCGTCGAGCGCTGCTCCGGCTTGACCAGCGCCGGAATGAGCGCCGGCGTCCCGGCCAGCGAGACCATCATCAGCAGGCCGTAGACCACCGCCACCACGTAGATGTGCCAGATCTCCAGCCTTCCCAGCAGATGCAGCAACGGAATCGTGGCGACAGCGACGCCTCGAATCGCGTTGTCGACGATCATCACCGTGCGCCGGTCGAAGCGGTCCAGCAGCGCCCCGGCCATCAACCCGCCGACCACGATCGGGCCGGTGTAGCACAACATCAACCAGCCGATCGCGCGTGCCGAGCCGGTCTGCTCGTAGACAATCCACGTCAACGCCACACGCGTCATCGAGTCGCCCAGCACGGAGAAGACGAATCCCAGCCAGAACAGCCTGAACGACCGCTGTCCCAGCACCTGCCGGTACAGCCCAGCATCAAATGACGCCACGCTCGTTTCCAATCCTCATGACACTGTTACATTGTCGTGTTCACGACGTGTGTCTTCAGTACACACGATCAATCTGGCGTCAGCGTGTCATATTTATGAGCGGGCGCCGCGAGCGCCAGCCAGGGGCACGACGGCGAAAGCCGAGCATTCGATCCACTGGACACATCAGCGTCACTAGGAACGCGGGGCCAGTGACCCGGCACACTCCGCCGGAAAAGAACACGAGGGCCAACATGCAGCGCTTCGATCGGATCATGGGTCTGCTGCTGTTCCTGCGCGGCGAGCAGCGCACGTCAGCAGCCGTGCTGGCGCGCCGCTTCGGCGTGTCGACACGCACGATCCATCGGGACATCGATCTGCTCAGCGCCCTCGGAGTGCCCGTCTACGCGGAACGAGGTCGCGGCGGCGGCATCAGGCTGCTGCCGGGCTACTTTCTGCCGCCGGTGATGTTCTCGACCGGCGAAGCCACCTCGCTCATCCTCGGCCTCGCCTCCCTCTCCAGCCTGCGCGCGAGGCCCTACCAGTCCGAGACCGAATCCGCCCGCCGCAAGCTCCTGGCTGCCCTGCCCGACCACCTGCACGCCCTGATAGCGAACGTGGACCGCGCGGTCGGCTTCGAGCCAGCACCGGTCGACACGTTCCACGAGGAGCGCCCGGAACAGCGGCTCGCGCCAGTCTTCTCCGGTTCCAGCGAAGCGGAAGGCCGCACTGTGACCGTCTTCCTGCAGGCGCTGTTCGACCGCCAGCGCGTCTCGCTGCGCTACAAGTCGCCGTATAGTCGCGAGGCGTCATCGCTACTCATCGTGCCGGGCGCTGCATTCTGGGACCGCGATCGCTGGTATCTCGTGGGGGAACGTGACGGCGAGGCCGGCGGCCGTCGTGTCTGGCGCGCAGACCGCGTTACATACATCAGTTCGCACGGACCGGCTGGCTCCCCGGCGGACGTGGACGTGCGCGACCTGCTGGCTGGTGTCTGGCTGCGTCCCGCGATGCAGCGTTGGTCACAGGAAGCGCCGGTCACGATCGAGATGTCCGCCCGACAGCGTGACCGCCTGCGGCGCGACTGGTACTTCCGCCACGCCGCCTACGACGACCTGCCAAACGGACGCGTGCGCATGACCTACGGCGAGGACAACCAGACCCTCGTGTTCGAGCTGCTGCGCTGGCTTGGCCCCGAGGCGGAGCTGATCGTTCCCGTTGCATGGCGCGCCAACCTGCGCGAGGACCTGCTCCGCATGGCCGAGACGCATGCCACGTAGCCGGGGGATTGCGGCCTGAAGCTCTGACCCCCCTTGACCCGGCCCCGCTCAACCCTGACACGAAACTGTCATGTCCAGGCCCTATCGCGCACGCGAATGCGACGCCGTTCCGACTAGGCTGAGCGCAGCGAACTCGATCGTCGTTGAGCAGTGCCGAAGGAGCGCACGATGAACACCAATATCAGACTGGGCATGGTAGTGGTTACCAGCGATGGCAAGCGCATCGGGAAAGTCGACCGGCTGGTCGTCGACCCCGATCATCAGGAACTGCTGGAAATCGTCGTGCATCAACACCTGCCGCTGCCGGCGCACTGGATCGTGAACTACGCCGACATCGGCCTCGTGGAGGACGACACGCTCGTGCTGAAAATCGACGCCGAAGCCGCGCAGTCGCTGCCACGCTTTTCCGCGCACGAATACACCGTCGGCTCCTCGGTCAACAGCAGCCTGACTCCGTTCGGCCTGGGCGCAGGGCCGACCACCAACCAGCCGCTGCTGTACCGCGCCGGGGCCGGCCGTCACGCGATGCGCGCGGCGCGCACGAATCTATATCAGGAGACCGTGCTTGAAGGGGGCGTCGTCGAGGTGCGCTCCAGCCTGCCCGATGCTGCCGTCGTGCTCGACAAGGGCGCCGATGTGCTGGCGGCCGACGACAGCAAGATCGGCACGGTCGACGAGATCATCTTCGACGAGCGTGGCGACATCACCGGGTTCGTCGTCCGGGCCGGGTTCTTCATGCATCACGACATAACGGTGCCAATCGGGCGAGTGGACTCCATCACCCACCGCTACGTGCGCCTGAACGTGATGTCCGACGAGATCGGCATGGAAATGGCCGTCACAGCCAGTTGACATGCGCCTGCGCGACGAGTACCCTGTGTCACGTGCCGGCCAGCGGGCAGAGGTTCCGCGAGCACAGGCTGGAACGGAGGATGTGAGATGCACAACACAATTGCAGGCGCCATAACGAGGCATCCATGTCCCCAGACGCAGCGCAAGGCTGATCCCTAACCGGACGTAGTCCG
Source organism: Thermomicrobiales bacterium (assembly GCA_035513175.1). Lineage (GTDB taxonomy): Bacteria > Chloroflexota > Chloroflexia > Thermomicrobiales > CFX8 > DATKCN01. Next base: position 1,605 of record DATKCN010000036.1, on the reverse strand, counting down.
CCGCAGGATTCACAGACGCCGCTCCCTGAGGGGGCGGCGTTTTTTGTGCGCGGCTGACGGAGGACATGGAGCGGGACCAGCGGTCAACCCGCCGCGCCCCAACCTAATCACTACTCGTAACGCGTTACATCAACGGAGGAACCTTGAAGGAAATCTCGACCCAGTTCCCCGAGCTGGAGCTGCTCATCGACGAAGGCTGGATCACCGATGTGCTGTATGAATTGAAAAGCGGCAAGGAAGCGACCGCCTACTGTTGCTCTGGCGGACCAACCAGCGGACTCGATCTGGTGGCCGCCAAGCTCTACCGGCCGCTGGAATCACGCGGGTTCCGCAACGACAACGTCTATCAGGCCGGCCGCACCGACGGCTGGGATCGCCGCGCGCGTGTCGCCTTCGAGAGTAAATCGCGCGTTGGGTTGCAGATGCGCTTCTCCTCGTGGGTCGAGCACGAGTACCGTACCCTCGCGCTCGCGCATGAGGCAGGCACGCGCGTGCCGCGCCCGATTACCAAGACCACCGACGTGATCCTGATGGAATACCTCGGCGACGCGGACGGTCCAGCCCCGCCGCTGCACAGCGTGCGGCTCGACCCGGCCGACGCCCGCATGCACTTCGAGCGCCTGCTGGCCGATGTCGCCACCTGGTTGCGCCACGACCGCGTACACGGCGACCTCTCGGCCTATAACATCCTCTACTGGAACGATGAGCTGGTCACGATCGACTTTCCACAGGCAGTCGATCCGACATCCAACCCGAACGCCTTCGAGCTGCTGGAGCGCGACCTCGCCAACGTCTGCAAGCACTTCCAGCGCTACGGCATCCACGCCAATCCCAGCCGCATCGCGGAGAATTTGTGGACACGGTATCGCTTCGGGGAGTGGAGATAATGTCAACCGGGACACAACGCTTGACCGCATGATATCGACAACTGCGGATCCTCGACGTAGTTGCTGAGACAATGTCTAGATTCTCAACTACGCAGAGGCGACCTTCTAGGGAGGAGAGATGGTCATTATCGGCGGACTGGCGTTTTCGCCAGTCGTTGAGGCTAATCTACCTGCGGAGCCTGCCTGCTACATCCTCGCCATTCGCGAAGGAGCGAGCGAGGAGCTTGGGAACATCACAAGTCCGCCTCATCAGGTGATCTTCGTCGGAAAGGCGGAAAACAGCATCAGATCACGTGTTCAGGGCACGCACTTGGTGGACAACCGAACGGGAAGTTCGACGATTCGGCGATCGCTTGGAGCGATTCTTCGTGAGTCGCTGACACTGATTCGAGTGCCAAGGTCCACCAATCCAGCGGATAGGTTGCGCTTTACAAACTACGCGTTTGACTCCACAAGCGAGTCACGGCCACCGGTATGGATTCCTCAATACTTGACTGTCGCGGCCATGCCGTCAAACGAGCCAACGATGAAGGAGAAGGCGCTTATTCACGCCTTGCATCCGCCGTTGTGCCTGGTGGGTTGGCCCAGCCCATCGGCCGGCGAGATCAAGATCCTACGAGCAGAGTGTGCAAGATTGGCGAGAGAACACGCGCATAGGTCTGCATAGATCGTTATGCCATTCACTCGCATGTGGAGGTCGGATTGAACATCGCATCCG